>JAUWLF010000039.1 GCA_030613785.1 Chloroflexota bacterium
GGGGCGCGGCGGGGGGAGCCGGGGCGGCGGGCGTGGGGGGCGCCGTGGGCGTAGGCGCGGCGGCCAAAGTGGGGGTGCAGGCCGGCCTTGGCGGCTGGGTCGGCGGGGGCGTCACCGTAGGAGACGGAGCGATGAAAGACAGGAGGGGACAACTGCAAGCCACGCCAGTCATCATCGCCATCAACAGAATACCCAGAACCGCTCGATTGCTGTTCTTCAAGCCCGTCGTCCTCTTACCGGAAATGGGATAGTTGGAGGGATCATTTCGCCTGTGAATTCGTAGTCTGTCTGTGAAATGGTACCATTGAAGACTCAGGTGGATACCAGCCTCACATTACCTGTTGTACACGAAGATGATATTCGTGAACTGCCCGGCCTGGCTGCAATCCACCATCTCTACCTGTAGCTCGTCTGATCTGGGCACAGGATTGGTTTGGCTTTCTACGATGTCTATAATGAAGGGCTGATACCTCCTGTTCTGAAGGAGTTCAAGGGGAGAAAAGCCCCACTTTCCTGGGGAGTGACCCCCCGCCGTGCCACTCAGCTCATACTCCACGTTGTCCCACCAACGCAGCCGCACCGTTATGCCGTCCACAGGCTCGCGCCCTACGCCCGTGATCTCGCCCTCCAGGTACACGGAGCCGCAGTTGGGCTCAGAGACCATGCTGTTCTCCAAATACACGAACTCCCAGATGGGTGTAGGGGGCGGCGGAGGATTGCGGTGGGTGGGAGTGGCTGTTGGCGGAGCTGGTGTGGCCGTGAGAAGCTGCGGGGTTTGCGCAGGCGGCACGGCTGTGGCTGTTGGGGCGTCTGTGACCTCCGGAGTGGGGACCTGGGTGGGGGTAAACATCACCTCGGGTGTCGGCGTTTCGGCTGTCGTCGGTGTGTCGGCCGGAGTAGGTGTGAGGGAGGGCTCTGGCGTCTTGGTCGGCGTGGGGGTAGCCGTGGAAGCTGGAGAGACGAGAGAGGCCAAAGGGCAAGTGCAACTCATGGCAGTCATCATTCCCACCACCGCTAGCGCCTGAACCATCGCCTTCTTGGGATTCAAGTCTGCTGTCCTTCTCCTCTAGTCCATCTCGGACCACGCGGCTGGCACGTGGTCCATATCTTGGCGACGGGTCTTTCTTGGAGACACTATCGCGCATACTCGAAGACGATGTTCTCGTGCGTTCCACCGTTGTCGCAGCCGGTGAAGGGAATGGTCAGGGTGTCCGACTGAGGAGTAGGGTCGGTTTCGCTCGCCACGATGTCTACCAGAAAGGTGAAGTGGGCATGATACATGCCAGGGGCCAAAGGCGAGAAGCCCCACTCGCCGGGGTTCTCACCCACTCCACTTTGCTTGTAAGTGACGTTGTTGGCGAACCTCAGGCGGACTGTTCTGCCGTCGACCGGCTCGCCTCCCATGCCTCTGATCTTGCCCTTGAAGTACACGGTTCCGCAGTTGGGGAACACGCGCATACTTCCTTGCACATATCCAAAGTCGTAGGCAGGCGCAGAAGTCGGTGTCGGAGGCCTCGGAGTAGGTGTGGTTGGACGCCGAGTCGGCGTAGGCGCAGCAGGCCGGCGGGTTGGTGTAGGAGGCACGGGTGTGAACGTCGGTGTCTCGGTAACCGCCGGTGTGGGCGTTTCCGCGGGGGTATCTGTCGGTGTCGGGGTCGGACTGTGCACCGGCGTGGGTGTGTAGGTCACAGTCGGCGTGAACGTCGGTTTGGGAGTCCTCGTGGCCGTGGGCGTCGCCGTCTCGGGCCCGAGCCCTACGATGGGAGCCAGAGAGGAAGCCAACATGAGGGGTCCGACAACGCAACCCACCAGGCTGGCGATGAGTAGGACAACCATGACGATAGCTGTTACGGCATTCACAACATTCTGTTTTGTCATTCTCGAATCAACCGTTCTCCTTTCATCAAGAGGAGTAGTATGGCGTGTCCAGTGATAGCGCAAGGCGGGAGTTACAGAACCTCCCGCCTTTGGAAAGAAGTCTGCCCGACAAGAGCCTCATTGACCTCTGCCGCTGGCAACCAGAGAACTGTGATAGCCTAATACTTCTGGAAGATTATTTCCGTTTGCTGTGACTTCAGCGACCTCATCTTCAGATAAGCGGTCGCCGAAAGGGGTGTTGGGTCGCCTTGGCTTCTGATCACGGTCAACCTATAGTCACCGAACAACTGACCACCATGCGACTCGAACTTGAACTGTCCTGGCTGGAGCATCTTATGCTCATCCCCTACAGCGCAGTATTCCACACCGAATCTGTCGGAGTCCAGCTCGATCCATACTAGATAGCGGTCAATAGGGTTTCCCTGAGCATCCCGGACCTCGCCGCTGATCTCGGGCAGGCAGAATCCAGCATGGCAGAAGTCTCTGATTGGGCCAGATACATAGTAGTATTCGTATACCGGCTGTGGGGTGTTTGTAGGAGCTGGCGGCCTTGGTGTGGGCGTCGACGCGGGCGGAGGCGGCACTGGCGTGTTGGTGGGTGGTCCCAACGTCGGCGTGGGCGGCTGCGTGGGTATTGGTGTCTCCGGAGGTGGGCTTGGCATCGGCTCCGATGTTGGTGATGGTGTGTCCGTCGGGCTAGACACGACTGCCGGCGTCGAGGTGAAGGTGGGAACGAAGGTCTTCGTCGGCGTTGGCGTCTCCGCCGGCGCCTGACTGAACAAGTCGCCATACGAGGAGAGAGTGAGCACTCCAACCGCTAGCAAGCAACCAATAGCCGCTGCAGCCGTTACGGCGATGATCAATATCGCCAAGAATCTCTTATCCATTCCTATCCTCACCTCCAGTTGTCCATTTGCGGCTCACATTATAGCTGGGTTCTCCTCAGAATGCAAATCGGCTCTGATGCGCGGTGATAGACCGGTGGCGAGCAAGGGAGGAATCCAACATGAGGGGTCCCACAACGCAACCCACCAGGCTGGCAGTTAGTAGGACAACCATGACGATAGCGGTTACGGCACTCACAATATTCTGTTTCGTCTTTGTCGAATAAAGCGTTCTCCTTTCATGAAGAGGAGTAGTATGGCGTGTTCGGTGATAGCGCAAAGCGGGAGTTGCAGAACCTCCCGCCTTCGGAAAGAAGTCTGCCAGACAAGAGCCTCATTGATCTCTGCCGCTGGCAAACAGAGAACTGTGATAGCCTAATACTTCTGGAAGACTATGTACGTTTGCTGCGCTTTGCTCCAAGCGTTCATCTTTTCCCAAAGGGGCGCTGAGAGCGCCGAGCCACCTGGCCCTTGGACCACAGTCAAGGTGTACTCACCGAATCTCGGACCATCCGATTGGAACTTGAATTGCCCTGGTTGCAACATCTGGGCTGGGTCGCCCGTGCGGCAGTGCTGTACGCCAAAGCTGTCGGACTCCAGTTTCAGCCAAACGGCGTTGAAGTTATCGAGGGGGTTGCCGTGCGCATCAATGACGATGCCAGCAATTTCTGGAAGGCACCATTCGGGGAGGCAGGTATCCTTGATCGGGCCGCTGACGTAGTAGAACTCATATGACGGCTGTGGGGTGTTTGTAGGAGCGGGCGGCCTTGGTGTGGGCGTCGACGCAGGCGGAGGCGGCACGGGCGTGTTCGTCGGTGGCCCCAGAGTCGGCGTGGGCGGCTGCGTGGGTATTGGTGTCTCCGGTGGTGTGCTTGGCAGCGGCTCCGATGTTGGTGATGGTGTGTCCGTCGGGCCAGACACGACTGCCGGCGTCGAGGTGAAGGTGGGAACGAAGGTCTTGGTCGGCGTTGGCGTCTCCGCCGGTGCCTGACCCAAGAAGTCGCCATAGGAGGAGAAAGTGAGCACTGCAACCGCTAGCAAGCAGCCAATAGCCGCTGCAACCGTTACGGAGATTATCAATATCGCCACGGATCTCTTGTTCATTCGCTGTCCTCTCCTTCAGTTATTGGTGACATTATAGCTAGCTTCTCGTCAGAATGCAAATCGGCCCTGATGCGCAGTGATAGAGCCATGGCGACGAGGAGCAGGATTGCTCCTGCTAAGATCGTGAACTTGGTCCCATTAGCAATCCGCCCGGCATGGGTCCTACGGTCAACCGTCCTGCTGGTGTGCGCGTCGCTATGTCTACGATGAGGTACATTGAAACGACGGCTCCCACGAGGGTGACCGAGGAGCCAAGGATCTCCGTCAGACAGAGGGGATAGAGGGCCATGGCCTCGATGCCATGCACGATCTCCATCAGGACGATGGAGAATAGGAATGCGGCCAGATTACGGTTGCTACGCAGTGTGGTGAGAATACCTTTGAACGATATTTGCAAAGTGCCTTCCCTTCATCTATATTGGCTAGGTGCCAGTGGTCGCCACATCGTTGCACTCAGGACAGGCGGCGCTGCGCCGGTCAGAATGACAAGGTGTTGCCGGCCATCGAAGGCCGGCACGAGCATCCGCGTGGGAATGGTGAAGTGGTGAAATCGACCCCTATGGGCGCACTCTATCTCGCGGTATTCCTGCTCTCGTCGGCTACCCTCGTCTTCGAGATAACGCTGACCCGTGTCTTCTCCGTGGCTCAGTGGTACCATTTTGCCTTCATGACCGTCAGTCTGGCTTTGCTGGGCTTCGGGGCCAGTGGGACTTTCCTGGCCCTGCGGCCTCAATTGCTCAAACGCGACTTGGCCAACTCTGTAGCTTCTCTGTGCCTGCTGTTCTCCGTCTGCGTCATGGGAAGCTATCTGGTCAGCAACCACGTGCCATTTGATTCCTTCCGAATTGCCTACGACCGACGCCAGATTCTCTTTCTGTCAGTCTACTACCTGTCTCTGACTGTGCCATTCTTCTTCACCGGCCTGACCGTTGGTCTTCTCTTCGCTGCCATGCCAGAGCGAGCGGGCAGGACATACTTCGCTAATCTGGCGGGCTCTGGCTTGGGTTGCCTCGCAGCTTTGGCTGTATTGTCGGTGGTCGGCGGTGAGGGCACGATCATCTTCGCTTCCCTGCTGAGCGCGGTGGGAGCCCTGGGTCTCGCCTGGCGTCGCTCGTGGGTGCGCTTTGGGCTGGCCTTGACGTTTGCAGGCTTGCTAGGAGTTTGTGTCCTGCGCCCTCCCGACATGTTTGAGATCAACATGTCTCCCTACAAGGCCTTGAGCCACACGCTGCGCCAGCCCCAAGCGCGACTCACGTACAGTCGTTGGAATGCCTTCTCGCGGATTGATGTGGTGGAGAGCGAAGCCATCAGGTCCGCTCCGGGGCTGAGCTACATGTTCCCAGGTGCACCACCGTCACAGAAGGGTGTCTTCACCGATGGAGGGAACCTGAGCCCCTTGACCGCAGCCTCGCCTGGCACTGATCTGGATTTCCTGAACTACTTGCTGGTATCCCTCCCCTACGAACTGGTCTCGCGGCCGCGTGTGTTGATCCTTGAACCTGGCGCAGGGCTAGACGTAATGGTGGCTGTGCATCATGACGCTGCTCACGTCGTCGCCGTGGATAGCAACCCCTTGGTCATCGAACTGGTCCGAGACCGGTACTCGGAGTTTGCGGGCGGCCTATATGCTCTGGAGAAGGTGATGGTCGTGGCCGAAGAGGGACGGAGCTACGTCCACCGCACTAAACAGGAGTTCGACATCATCCAGGTGTCCTTGGACGACAGCTTCAAGCCGGTCACATCGGGCGCCTACAGTCTGTCAGAGGACTATCTCTATACCACCGAGGCCTTCGCTGATTATCTAAACCACCTCGCCCCCGGAGGGATGCTAGTGGTCCAACGTTGGCTTCAGACTCCACCCAGCGAGAGCCTGCGCGCTCTGGCGCTGGCTACCTCGGCGCTGCAAAGTCTCGGGGTTGAGAGGCCGGCTGAACACGTTGTCGCCCTTCGTAGCCTTTACACCGGCCTCCTCCTGATCAAGGAAGATGGCTTCACATCTGAAGAGATGGAGGTTATCAAGAGCTTCTCCCAGGACAGGCGTTTCGACCTCATCTACTACCCAGATATCAGGCCCGAGGAGGTGAACCGCTACAGTATCCTGGAGGAGCCTTACTACTACGAGGCCTACTTGAGCCTGCTTCAAACCGCAGACGCCGGTAGCTACTATGCGAGCTATCCCTTTGACGTCACCCCACCCTCAGACGATCACCCGTTCTTCTTCCACTACTTTCGTTGGGAACAGACCCCGCAGATCATGCAGGCCCTGGGGAGGACCTGGCAACCCTTTGGGGGCAGCGGGTACTTCGTTCTACTCGCGCTGCTCGCGTTGGCGGTGTTCGCCTCGCTGATGTTGATCTTGCTGCCCCTCGCCTTTCTGAAGGGCAGACACGAGGTCAAGCAAGGAAGGCGTCTCTTCTTCTATTTCTCGCTCCTGGGGATAGGTTATCTCTTCGTGGAAATACCCCTGTTGCAGAGGTTCATTCTGTTTCTGGGCCATCCCACGTACGCCTTTGCTACCGTACTCTTCACGCTGCTTACGTTCTCCGGCCTGGGTAGTCTCGCCTCTTCAAGAGTGTCTTTGCGAAAGGTGCTGCCGGGACTGGTTGTCTCCATCGCCTTCTACCCATTCCTCCTTCCGCACCTCTTTGGATGGTTACTCGGAGCACCGTTGAGCTTTCGCCTCCTCGCGTCGGTCGTCATACTCGCACCCCTCGGTTTTCTGATGGGATTCCCCTTTCCTCAAGGAATCAGGCTGACCGACAGGATCGCTCCAGGGCTCATACCCTGGGCCTGGGGTGTGAACGGTTGTGCCTCGGTCCTCAGTGCCATTCTGGCGGTTATGATAGCGATTTCTTCCGGCTTCTCCCGGGTGCTCCTCTTTGGCGGGGCGGCTTATGCCCTGGCTCTGCTAGCCATCTATCCACTGGCTGGGGGCACTGGTGTTGCTGGCGGGTCAGCAGCGGACGTCTCATCCCAAGACTGACTTGCGCGCGGAGGGAGGGGAGCCTTCGTCAAATAGCCAAGGCAGCAGGGTGGGGGCTGACACATGCTCCTTGGGGCTGTTACCGGCTCCTACTTGAATTTGGCGATGAAATCGTCTATGGGGATGGCTGCCAGCGTCTGAAGTCTGATGCTTCCCCTGGAGGATAGCTCCGCCGAGACTCGGGCGATGGTTTCGTTATCAGGGGCTTCGACGATGTTGACAAAGTCGAACGGACCCAGCGTGGCATACTGAGCGAGTACCTTCACGCCCAGGGCCTCGATCTCCTGATTCACCTCCTTAATGCGATCTGGGTTCTCCTTGATCGTCTTTGCTCCCTCATCCGTCAGGGTGCTCAACATGATATACGTGGCCATTTCGCTACTCCTTTCGCTGTCTCACAAGTCAAACCCCCACCCCTGTGCGTCAAGCGGATCTTCCTAAACGTCCCAGGCTACAACGTTTCTCTTTCGCTTGGTGGCAACGGCTGCAAACGAGCTTTGAGTGCGTGACCCCTATGGCGGCCACCAAACCCAGAAACGCTCCCAGCCAGAGTAGATGTAACGAAGTGACTCCATCCTGAAGGGCCATTACTCCCGCTGCTATCGGTACTATCAGGGTGATTCCGACCAGAGTCCAGGACACTATCTGAGAGAAGGAGCTGCCGAATTCCTCTTCGTCTCGCTTCTCGAAGATCAGACTTGCTATCCTGCCGAGGCCAGTGCCACACAGACGGCCATAGTAGTGACATCTGGTGCAGCCAAAGGCCATGGATAGAGCCACAGCGAGCAAGGCAAGAGCCGCGTAGGCCAGCGCCGCCCCCAGACCGAAGTGGGCGATGATTATCACGCCGACGGCCATGGCCGCCAGAACCTCCAGGATGTTGAGGGCCACGAGACGAGTTGGGTAGTTCTCATAGCAGGTCACTGCTCGCCTCCGATAGGGCTTCATAAGGCGTCCTGCCCAGCAGTTCTGCCAACTCCGCGGATATCGCCTGGGTCCAGGCCTCGTCTTCGTAGTGGTGGGGCAGGGCGCCGTATCGCCGGCGAGCATTGGCGTACTTCTCCTCTATGCTCACTAGTCCGGTGTCGCTCATCAGGGCGTCGGCGACGCAGACGATTTTCTCCTCGAGGGAAGGACAGTCATTCCGATGGCACTGCTTCTTCAGCTCCCGAAGTTCCTGCTGGGTGAGCATCCCCAGTCGGGCTCCTTCCTCAAGGGTGCGGCCCTTGAGGATATGGATGAGACAGATGCGGCCTTCCTCCTCGTGACCTTCGGCTCGCGCTAGAAGGTATCCCTCAATGCCGTGGCGCAGAGTGTGGCCGCGGCTGCGCCCGAGGTCGTGCAGCAGGCCCAAGACCGCGGCTCTCTCCACGTCTACGGGGCGATCCCTCTGAGAAATGAGTTCGGCCAAGCGACGGGCGGCAGCGCTGACATGGAGGCAGTGAGCGTGCCATGACGCTTCGCGAGAGCCATACTTGCCCAGCAGGAAAAGGGCGTCCCCTCTATTCACGGCACCTCAGCCATGGCTTGCCCTGCACGGTCCTTCCTCGACAATCCTGAGATCCTCACTGGGCTTTGGGCGAATCCGAGTTCTGGGACAGAGGTACCCCTTGATAGAGTATACCGATTATATCATAGGTGTGGCGTTTTCCCAAGGATCACTCTCGCCTCGCCAGAATGATCAGGACCGCGAAAGCCACGATTCCCATCGCCAACAGGACCAAGAGCTTTTGTAGGCCAGTGCCGAGGATGAGAGCCAGCGCGCCGAAGGTAGCGCATAGGAGGTAGAACAAGAGCACGACCCTTCGGTGGGAGAGGCCCAGATCGAGGAGGCGGTGGTGGAGGTGGCCTCGATCACCCAAGAAGGGAGAGTGACCCAGGCGTAGACGGTGGAGGATCTGCCAAGCGACATCCAGGATGGGGATGCCCAACACCAGCAGGGCGGTGGCCATCTTCGCGCCGCCGATGATGGCTATGCTGCCCAGAGCAAAGCCCAGGAACATGGCGCCGGAGGTGCCCATGAAGATCTTGGCCGGATAGAAGTTGAAGGGGAGGAAGCCCAGGACGCAACCGGCGAGGGCCAAGGGGAGGAGAGCGATGCTGTATTGCCCCAGACTGTAGCTGTGGGCGAAGAGCAGCACTGAGGCGATGACGGTTACCCCCCCGGCCAGGCCATCCAGCCCATCCAGCCAGTTTACAGTGTTCATCATGCCCACCAGCCAGAAGAGGGTGAAGGCCACGGTGACGGGTAGGGAGAAAGTTCTCATGCCTCCAAAGGGGTTGGCTATCTGACTGATAGTGATGCCGCAGTAGATGGCAACTCCGGCGGCCAGGACTTGGATGATGATCTGAGGGACGGGTCCCAGCTCTCGCCGGTCATCATAGACGCCCAGGCCGAAGGCGATTGTTGAGCCGACTAGAAGTCCGGCCAAGCGATGCAGCTCCAAGGGGTCTTGGCGCTCCACGGGTAGTACGAGGATCACAGCGACGGCGACGAGGAAGGCGACGTACAGGGCCATGCCTCCGAGACGAGGGATGGGGATTTGGTGGACATGCTTGGGTTCGTGGGGTATGTCTACAAAGCCGAAACGTCGGGCCAGGTGGCCAGCCAATGGAGTGAGGACCAGGGAGCCCAGAAAGGCCACCGCGAAAGTGACGAGGAAGATGATCATGGCAGGCCTGCGTCCTCAAACATCTCGTGGCACCGCTCCTCGCCCAGTTTCTCACTCGCCTCGTCCAGGCTATCGAGGGCTAGTTGCAGGTCGGGTGAGCCTAGTTCCTCGAGCATGGCCGAAGACTGAGCCCAAAGGATGAAGCTCTCCTCTAGCCGCCCTTCAGGCTCGGCCACAGTTCCCAGTTGGGCAAGGGTGGCTGCGACGCCGATCTTGTCCGCCGTGGCCTCTGCCATCTCCAGTGTCTGCTGGAGAAGGTGGCGCGCCACGGCGTAGTCACCGAGGTCGTGTTGAAGCATACCGAGCTCGAACAGGATCGCAGTCTGAGACGTCCGCTCTCGTGGGCCATCGCCCAGTGCGCGATAACCGTCGAGCAACTCCTCTAGAATCCGGATACGCTCTTCCTTTTGTTCGCTGTGCTTTTCTACCCGCATGCTGCGATCCTCGTCACCCCATGCTTTGCCTGAGCAGTTCTGTCGTATGACAGATGGTGGCTTTTGCCCAGTAAGCTCCGCTGCTGCGGAGCGCACAGACCACCTATTCCACCGCGAGGCTAATAACCTCCAAATTGATCTGATCGCCCAGCAGATTGCCTTCGCCGTCGAAGACGGGCAGGCGGTTCCCCGTGTTTGGATCGTACATGCCCACTGCGATGGTGTACAGCCCAGGCGGTGCGTCCGGGGCGATGGGGACCTCGTACGCATCTACGATGACCTCCCCCTCGATCCAACTGGTGGTGGGCAGGGTACCGTGACCGGGCACGCCGTCCCGTTGGCCCTGTATGTGTCCTTCCTCGTCCAGCAGGTGCACGAAGACGGTGTACGAGGTATCCATGATTCCCAAGCCCTGCCAGTAAAGGGTGAGATAGAGACTTCCACCCGGGTGGGCTGCGGTCTCGTCCAGGTCGTAGCCCAGCAACTTGATCGACTCGCCAAGACGTAGCTCGAGGCGGTGGTCAGTGGGAGGTACGATGAAGGATTTCTCTCTTCCTCTGACTTGTATCTGGTTCAGATCGAGTGTGGTGCTGCCTGGGATGAACCAGTACAGACGGGGAAGAGGCTTCTTGCTGCCCGCTAGCACCTGCATCTTGAGACGATAGCTCCCATCGTTCAGGTTAGCGGGCACGAGCAAGGACTGCCAGTCTCTCACGATCTGGCCCTGCTCCCAGTTGACCGGAGGGTAGTCACCGCCCAGGGGTACCTGAACTTCCCCCCACTTGACTCCAGCGTCATCCTCTAGCCACAGGACCAGCCGGTACTCATCTCTCAATCCACTCAGTGCCTGCCACAAGAAGGTCAGCGGAATCGTGTCGCCCGGTTTGAACTCCTGGCCGATGGCGGAGTAGCCAAGAAGCCTGAGATGACCCCCATAGTTGGCCATCACCTGGCGCTGCACGTCCCAGGGCCCTGCCCCATCCAGCCCCAGAGCAGGTCCCAGAGATATGGTGCCCAAGGGGGCGCTGGCTACCGCGGCGAGGGTCTCCGGCTCATACATGGTCACCTGGATGGTGTACTCCCCAGGAGGCAGTCCGGCCAGGATTGGCAAGTCGTGGCTGTCAATGATGGTCTCCCCAGGTCGCCAGTCGTGTGTGCGGTAGGCATCGGCCACTGGGAAGGCGTCGTGGACTCCGCCCAGATGGCTTTCTTGCCCCAAGAGGCGAACCGAGATCTTGTAGTCCCTGCCGACCTCGTCCAGGGCCTGCCAGTAGAGTGTGAGTCGGAGGCGCTGGCCACTCTGGGCGTCTCTCAAATCAGCATCGTAGCCTCTGAGCAAGATGCCCTCGCCAAAGGGTAGAGAAAGCGGATGCTGAGGGGTCTCTGTGATGGCGGCCGGCCGCTCGCGCACGCGGATCAGCGGTCCCAGAGAGGAGAGGTGGTATTCCTGCTCAACGCCGCTCAGCGGTCGGGTCAGGTACACGTGACGGCCCCGCTCCATCTGGGCCCTTACAGCGGCCAGCCGTTCATCCTCTCTGTCGGCGGCGATGGTGACCAATTCTGGGCGCAAACCCTCCGTCTGTTGAAAGTAGTTGAGCAGCGTCACCTCGCCCAGGATGCCAACGACCACGGCGTCATCCTCGACAGGCTGGCTCAGGATATCCACTCCGTAGTCGTGTACCGCCCACTGGCCGCTGAGGTCGTTCCTGGCCCGATTACTCTGCCATAGATGCGCGGGCAACGCGGCTCCGGCCACCAGCAGGAGGAGATAGACGAGACTGCGGACACGACGGATCTTGAACACAGCAAACCGATTTGCCAGAGCGACGAACAGATCCCACAAGGCGGCGAAGCCAGCGCCTATCCACAGAGCCCAGATGAGGAAGATGGGGATGAGGAACACCTCGATGTCGGGGACCCGATAGCCCGCCACAAATAGGGCGACGGTCGCGAAGGAAAGAATCAAGAGTGAGGCTACCTTCGGCTTTCTGAGGGACCAGCCCAGGCCCACTACTCCCAGGATGAGACCGAGGTAGGTGAACTGATCCCGCAGCAACCTGAGGTAGAAGGTCAGGTCCCTGCTTTGCTGCAAGGGGTTCTCGGTCAGGAAGATGCCGTATGAACCGGCGGTGACGTGGGTCAGGAAGCCCCGGATGGTGTTCTGATAGACTCCGTCCAGGGAGGACATGGCCATGCCGCGGAGGGGGATGTAGAGGTAGAGCGCCAGAGGCGCCAGGACCAGGATAGCCAGCCTCGCCACCAACCGGCCGTTGGTTAGGAGATGACGGTCCACGCTGAGCAGGAAAATGATCGCCGCAGGAGCCAGGAGCAACATGGTCCGGTGGTGCGTCAGACCGAGCCCATAGACGATGGCCAGAAAGGATAACACTCCTGTGGGATCGGACAAGATGCCGACCGGTGAAGGCGACGGCTTCTCGCAGGTTCGATAGTAGGCCAGAAGGAGCCAGAGTGTGAGGGCCATGAATGCAGCGTTGAGGGTGTACACCTCGGCGATGACCGCTTGAGACCAGAAGATGGAAGAGACGGCGAAGGTGGCCGCGCCCAAGACGCCGGGCGCCCTGTGCTTGGTGATCAGCCTCAAGATCGCGTAGAGGAGAGCAACAGTGAGGGAGGCGAAGAAGGCGGACATCAGGTTGACTCGATAGGCGACGTCGCCTACGGGTAGGAAGGTGAAGAGCTTCCCCAGGAGGGTGTACAGGGGGTAGCCAGTGGGGTGGGCGATGCCTGGCTGGTAGCACACCAGTTGAAACTCCAGGCTGTCGTTGAAGATGGTGGCTACCGAGGGCGCGAGGGTACGCACATAGACCAGCAGCGAGCCCCCAAAGAGCGCCGCTCCGATCAACCAGTCTAGGAGACTCCCGTGGCTCAAGGGTCTGCGAAAGGCTTTCATCCACCCCCCTGTTCGGCGCCTCGATTATAGGCTGCGGATTGGCGAAAGTCAACGTCATGGCCTTCTCAGCCAGTCCATTGAACGGCTGGGGCCTGCGCCCAACGGTGACATCGGCGAAGCCGCACGACAGGCTATGTAGCCAGGGCGTTCACTTCGCAATGGAGCCCCAGGTTTGGGAACCATTGTCACACACGTTCCAGCGCCGTCTTGTGGCGCACGTCTCTACTCACGTATAATGAGATGGTCTACACTTGGACATCGGCGACGAGGACGGCATGGTGGAGTTGAAGAGCGACGCTGGTACATCGGGCAACACCATCGCTACATACCGGGTGCGTAGGGTTGCTCTGCGGTCGTTGGGCAAGTTCGGCTGCGTCCTCGGAGCATTGGTCGGCTTTGTGCCCAGCCTGATAGTTGCCTGGGGTGGGGTGCTGCTGGTGGGCACTCTACGAGGGGTGTTGGAGAGTTGGCAGGGGGCAGGCATCCACATCTTGGGTCAGAAGATACCGATAAACGTCGTCTCCTTGCTGAACCTCGAACCTCTGCTACATACCGTTCAGCAGATGGGCAGCCTTTCTTTGGCCTTGGTAGTGTTTTTCGTTGTGGTGGCGTCTCTGCTGGCCGGGGTCATGGTGCTGGTAACGGCGACCGTGTTGGGAGGGGCTTACAACGTCATCGCCAGGTTCAGCGGCGGCCTGGAGATTGAACTGAAGGAGTTGCCTGATCGAAGGTCGACCCAGACGTGAAGGGTCTGGGCCCTTTGCGCAACCAGTGGGTTAGATCAGCACCGAGCCGTCCACATCCTGAGGTATTGGCACGTCCATCAACCGCAAGATCGTAGGCATCACATCTACGATGGCTACTTCCTGCTTGTTGATGTCCCGTCCCTGGATGTAGATCATGGCATCGTTGTAGGTGTGTGCGCCGTTTATGACCCCTTTCTCAGTCAACACCGTCTTCTTGATGGAGCCTTTGAGATCGTAGCCGCGACAGGGCATGGCCACCAGATCGGGCGCCTCAGGGTAGCACTCGCCGCTGTAGATCTCCTCTCTCTTGTAGACCCTCTCGATCATCGGCTCCCCGCTCTCAGGTTCTCGCAACTCTGACAAGGCGTCGGTCAGCTCTTTCCGCAACGCCTCGTATTCCCGTCCAGCATCGACACTGCCTTGGGGCTCCCGCCCTCGCAGATTGACGAAGATGCGTCCGGGATCCATACTGTAGGCCTTGGAGTCGGGATGGATGTCGCTCAGAGAGTCTGGTGGGTCTTTGGTGAAGTTCAACCAGCCGTTGTCCTGAAGCCACCGGTTGATGAACACCTCCTTCTTCATGGTGCAGAACCCGTGATCGGAGAGGACCACGAGGGTTGTGTCCTCCGTCAACCGCTCGTAGAGACGCCCCAGCAGGCCGTCTATCTTGTGGTACAGTTTCAGGAAAGCAGGAGCGTACTTCTCGTCGCCCTTTTCCCAGTGTTCCCAAAGGAAGTGGTGCAGCCGGTCAGTCTCCATGATCTGTAACATGAAGAAGTCCCACTCCTCGGTCTCCATGAAATGGAACATCGCCTCTTGGCGCTTGTCGAGGGTGTAGTACAGGTCCTCGAGGAACTTGTCCTTGTTCTCCCTGGCCTGCCAGGGGTCAACGTCCAGGCGATACCCCATGCTCTTCAGTTGCTCGCCCACTGATGCTGGGTAGGTGGCCTTCTCCAACCTTGGGGACAGAAAACCAGCCACGAGGATGCCGTTGACCCGGCGCGGCGGATAGGTGACCGGCACGTTCATCACTACGACCCTCTTGCCGTGCCTGCTGAGGATCTCCCACAGGGTCTCAGAACGCATGACGTTGGAGTTGGGGATGTAGGTGTCGTAGGAGTTGGGTTTCCGGTCCAGAAAGCCATATATGCCGTGCTTGCCTGGGTTCTTCCCGGTCATGAAGCACGACCAGGCCACGGAGGAGACGGCAGGTATCGCCGAGGTCATGGGGCGGACGCTGCCGCCCTCGAAGATACGGGCGAAGTTCGGCAGTTCTCCCTCGGCGATCAGACTGGATATCAGGCTGAGAGGGGTGCCATCCGGGCCGATGACCACGACCTTTCGGCTCTTGTCCTTGCGCCTGCGAAAGAAGCCCACTTTACGATGTCTCCTGTCTAGCGAAAGAGGTCCTTGTTCTCGACGACCCAATTGAAGAGCTTCTCTATTCCCACCGTGACGGATGTAAGCGGCTCCCACCCCAGTTCGCGTCGGGCCTTGGTGGTGTCACTGACGTACACCGCTTGGTCGCCCGGCCGCCAGTCGTCGAAGCCGACCTCGACCTTGTGACCAAGGAGCCGGGTGAGCAGTTCGCTGAACTCAGTCCAGATGGAAATCGTGTTCTGTGGGCCGCCTCCCATGTTGTAAACCTGGCCAGCGGTCACATCTATACGCTCCACAGCTCGCTCGAAGGCCAGCAACAGGTCATCCACGTATAGGATGTCTCTGACCTGCTTCCCGTCGCCGTAGATGGTGATGGGACGACCAAGGACGGACGAAATGAGGAAGTGCGCCACCCAGCCTTGGTCCTCGATCCCGAACTGTCGAGGTCCATAGATGCAGGACATGCGCATCACCACGGTCCTCAGCCCATAGATCCGGGAATAGTCCCTCACATACTGATCAGCCGCTCCTTTGGAGCACCCATAGGGGGAGTGGAAATCCAAAGGCTGGGCCTCTGACACTCCTCGGGGCAGATCCGCGTAGGCGTACCGCTTCTCCTGTTCCACAATCTCCACTTCTTCCATGCCGCCATAGACTTTGTTGGTGGAGGTGAAGAGGAGGATGGGCGGTTCTTCGCATTCTCTGGTGGCCTCGAGGAGGTTGAGGGTGCCCAAGGCGTTGATCTCAAAATCCTCTCGTGGATCGGCCACGGACCAGGTCACAGCGACCTGGGCTGCCAGGTGATAGACCATCTCGCAGCCCTGCACCGCTTGTAGGACGCTAGGGTAATCTCTCACATCGTCTTGCACTAGGACGAAGCTGTCCCCGTGGTTGTCCCGCAGCCAGCCTACGTTCTTCTCTGTGCCCTGTCTGCTGAGATTGTCGTAGATGATTACGTCGTGGCCTTGGGTGAGCAGGCGATGGGCCAGGTTGCTGCCGATGAAGCCAGCACCGCCGGTCACCAAAACCCTTGCCATGTTGTGCCTCCAGTGCGTAGGCCGGTCAGACTCGAGTTATCATAGTGCAGGCCAAAGTGGATGTCAAATCCTGGGAGCCGAGAGCAGGCTACGCCAGGCGAGGCCGTGTCGCAGAGCCTGTTGGGCGTGACAGGGAAGTCCCGGAATGATATAATACGGCAGTCTTAGCCGTTCGGTTGTCAAGTGAAGGTTGGAGCTGTGGAGGGCGGGATTGCGCAAGCATCAGTCCTTCGGAGAACGAATGTGAGGAGAGGAAGATGATAGTACAGAACTACGAGCAGGTGGCTGCCGAGGAGGTGACGGAGGCGGAAGGCGTGAGCATCCGCGTAGTCATCGGGAAGAACGAAGGCGCCCCCAACTTCGTGATGCGCGTCTTTGATGTGGAGCCAGGGGCGGTCACGCCACTGCACACACACGATTGGGAGCACGAGGTCTTCGTGCTCTCTGGCAAGGGACGGGTGTACGGCGGCGGGAAGAACGCCCCTTTGCGTGAGGGGGATACCGTGTTCGTTCCCTCCATGGAGGAACACCGGTTCGTGAACGAGGGTGAAGAGCCGTTGCTCTTCATCTGCGTCATCCCCGTGCTTGAGGAACACTAAGAGCTCTCAACCGCACAAGCATTCCTGCGCGTATGCGCCGCACAGACCTTGACAGCACTTCGATTCTGTGTGATATTATATTCGGAATGTCGAATATCCTGATCAGGTGAAACAGCATGGAGGAAGAGGGTTACAAGTTGCAGGCCCGCGTCGTCAAGGCGCTGGCTCACCCTACGCGCTTGCAGATGCTCGCTTTGCTCCGGGACGGTGAGCGTTGTGCCTGCGAGTTTGGGCCGCTCTTGGATCTGCGGCAGGCGAACGTCTCGCAGCATCTGGGAGTCTTGCGGAGAGCTCATCTGGTGAACACGCGGCGGGATGGTACGTGGGTCATGTACAGCCTGTCGGACGAGCGCACGAGCCAAGTGCTGGACACTCTGGCCGAGATAGCTCGCGACCGGTTCGTGGACGCGGCAGCGGCACTTAACGAGGTGGCATAGAGTCAACCAGCATGAGCTGAGAGCTTCGTGGTTGCAAGCCGCCGAGTCACAGTTTCATGGTGTTGGGCGAATCCACGAGCCGGCGCTCTTAAGGATGCGACCTCGTGAGTCTACCGCAGTCGCGCATGCTTGTTGAACAGGGAGGCAGTTCTGAGTTGGCGAAATCGCGAATGACATCTCAACAGACAAATGGAGCGGCGGTAGTAAAAGGGCTATCTCTTGTGGATCGCTTCCTTCCCCTTTGGATATTCTTGGCCATGGCCGGGGGACTGGTGGCGGGCCGCTTCTGGCCAGGGATCGCTGGTGTCCTCGACACGCTGCGCATTGGCACCGTATCACTTCCTATCACCATTGGCCTTCTGTGGATGATGTACCCGGTCCTGGCCAAGGTCAAGTACGAAGAGTTGGGAAAAGTGGCCCAGGCCTGGGAGCAGTTTGGGGTGTCTCTAGTGCTGAACTGGATCATCGGGCCGGTCATCATGTTCATCCTGGCCTGGGTGTTACTGCCCGATCTGCCCCATTACCGGACGGGGCTGATTATCGTCGGCCTGGCTCGTTGCATCGCCATGGTCCTGATCTGGAACATGCTGGCCGAGGGCGACAACGAATACTGTGCCGTGCTGGTGGCCCTGAACAGCGTCTTTCAGATCATCATGTATGGCCCCTTGGCCTACTTGTTCCTGCGCGTTGTGCCTGGGTGGCTTGGCGGTGAGGGCACCATAGTCGATATCGGCATGGCTGACATCGCCAAGAGTGTACTGATCTTTCTGGGCATCCCCCTCGCGGCGGGTATCATTACTCGCTTCACGATGATACGCCGGAAGGGCGAGGAGTGGTACGACAGCGTGCTGATGCCTCGGTTGGCACCGACGGCGCTGGTGGGGCTGCTGTTCACCATCGTGGTCATGTTCTCCATGCAGGGCGAGAGAATCCTGGCTGCGCCACTGGACGTGCTGCGAGTGGCGATGCCGCTGTTGATCTATTTCCTGTTGATGTTCGCTGTGTCCTTTGCGGTCTCCATCTGGCGCAAGTTTCCCTACGAACTGGCGGCCACCCAATCGTTCACCGCGGCCAGCAACAACTTCGAGTTGGCTATCGCCGTGGCGGTCGGTACCTTCGGCATCGCTTCGCAAGAAGCGCTGGCGACGGTGATCGGTCCACTGGTGGAGGTGCCGGTGCTGATAGGGCTGGTGTATGTGGCCCTCTGGGTGCGCCAAGTCTTCTTCAAGAGCGAACCCAGCTTGCAGAAGGCATGAAGCCTCCTATCGCCCCCAAAGACTCCCGCGCTCTAGAAGTTGTCGTAGAATCCTTGAGGACGGAGCTCCGCGAAGTCCCCTGTCTTCACCAAGTGGCGTCGTACATCAACACACAGATGACACCTGCCTGCGTAGCCGTCGGGCAAAGGGTCGTAGCCGTATTGGTCTCGAGCCAATTGGAGAAGTCCATAGGGGCCTCTGTCGACCAGGACGTCGATCAACCGAGGATAGCGGCCTGCACTGAAGTCGGCCAGGACTCGCGGCAGATCTCGCCAGTCGCCCACTGTCAGCCCTCCGCAAAAGCCGGAGATGAAGTTTCCATACAGGTCGAAGTGGGAGTGATGGGCGTAGAGGATGTCGGCGATGCAGTCCGCCTCTGCGAAGGCCTGCGCCGGACGTCGAGGCACCAGGTGGCCCAGCTGGTACCCGGACCGCCCACCTGAGATGATGCCGTATCCCTGCCACAGTAGACGTTGCGCCGCTTCGATCCCGAACTTCTCTTCATAGCGGGAGAGAGGAGTAGGGCGCTCTACGTCGAAGAGCTGGATCACTTCCAGGAAGTCGGGCAGGTAGACCGTCACCCGCTCAGGGCCAAAGACGTCCAGTGCGGCACGGACGGCTCGCAGTGTGCGGGCCGGGGGGATCATCGCTGCGTGGAAGGGCGAGCAACTGATCAGGACGGCCCGTAGCCCCGCCTGCCGCAAGGCTACGAAATGCTCGACAGCCTCGGCCTCATCCGTGCACCAACTGGCGCTGGTTTCGACGTAGCTCGGAATGCCTAGCTCGTTGGCCAGACGTGCGCCCTCCAACAGCAATGGAAGGTGGAGGAAGGGTTCGCCGCCCGTGAAGTGCACCTGGGGGGCGTGTGGCCAGGTGGTGACTGCCTCAAGGGCCTGTCTAAGCGTCTTCTGGGACATCGGTTTCTTCTCCCAGCCTGGCCCGCAGTTGTAGAGGCAGTGCTTGCAACCGCTGTGGCAGCGGTAGGTCAGGATGATGCCGATGTCCCGGGGAGATAGCACAGGCATATGAAGCGCCTCAACACGATGGGCCTCATGGGCGGCAGGAGCACCTTGACCTTGTGATGGATCATTTCTCCCAGCCGCCTGGCCTCGAGACTGGGTCAGCACGCGGTTCAGACTCTGACTTTCGACGATAGCTCCGTCGCCACGTCTCCCATGCGGGCGAAGCGCGCTACACCCTTCGACAGGACGTGCTGGATGAAGCGCTCGAGGAGCGTTATCCGGTGACCGCGTCCGATGACCTGGGGGTGCATGGTGAGGGTGAAGACACCGCGCTCCTCGTGCTCGGTCATGTAATCGAACTCAGCAGCCCAGATCTCAAAGACCTTGGATGGCGCAGAGAGACCCACCCGCAAAGGGTCGAAGTTGAAGGTGAAGTGAGGCCAATCATCGAGGCAGAAGTTAACGGGGAATTCCCACAAGTCCGCCTCCTCCCCCATCCGCAGCGGCTCCTCCACGTCCACTTGATCTCCCAGTCGGGGGTGGTAGGGGTGGAAGTCGTCGGCGAAGAGGCTCGAGTCATAGATGAAGCCATACTCCATGAGGAGAGAAAGGGTGACGTCGCTGTAATCCCACGAGGGGGAGCGGTAGCCCAAGGGGTTGCGTCCCAGGAACCGCTCGAGGACCTCCAG
Organism: Chloroflexota bacterium; assembly: GCA_030613785.1. Classification (GTDB taxonomy): domain Bacteria; phylum Chloroflexota; class Anaerolineae; order UBA7937; family B3-Chlor; genus JAUWLF01. The sequence goes on from JAUWLF010000039.1 coordinate 19,973, forward strand.
CCCTCGCTCCATGCTGCGTCGTTCTTCGTGTGGGATCTGGCGGCTGGGATCCTCGTGGCCGTAGCCGTGATGGGCCAGCTCGTGCCCCGCGGCCAGGATAGACTCGACGCGGTCAGGGAAGGACTCCCCGGTGTGGCCAGGGACGAAGAAAGTGGCACGGATGTCGTATTCCTCCAACAGGTTCAGAATGCGCGGCAGCGCTACCCGCGCTCCATACTCCCCTCGCGAGAGCATCGCCGGGGTAACAATGGGGTAGCTACCCAGCCAGACGCTGAGCGCATCGAAATCGAAGGTCAGGCAGGCTGTGTACGGATGCTCGATGCTCATAGGAGTGCTCTCCTGGTGCAATTTGGTTCTTGAGCGTGGATCAGGCTACAGATGTGCCGGCGGCGCGACTCACTTTCCCTGCTCGCGCTCGAGGATGCCGGTCAGGCAACCGATGCCCCCGGCGGCCTTGAGCAGTTCGTCTACCTCGACTGTCTGGCAGGTGATGCCTGCTTTCTCGTAGAAGGCCTGAGTGATGGGGTTGCCTGCGGCCATCAGGATCCGGCGTGGGGCCAAAGTGACGAAGTTCAAGGCAAATCCTCTCACAGCCTCCTCTTCGCTGGGTAGGAAGAGGACTTCGTACCCACGTCCCCGCAGCGTCTCAACCGCCCCGTAGGGCACTCGTCCCGGCCAAGCGATGGCCAGGTCATGATCGGCGAAGCGCAACTGCCCCATGAGGTGCATCGCCCCGTAAGGAAGACCGACCTGGACAACCTCCACTTCCATCTCCTTGAGCAGGCTTCCCACTTGACGCGCACCTTCGGAGCTGGTGCGGAGGCCCGTCGCCAGTAGCACAGTCTGTGGGTCGATCCACGCCGCATCCGCCCCCTCGAAGGTCCCTGTTCCTCTGACACTGCGCAAGATGGGGATTCCCAAGGCGGCCAGTCTGCGAGCCACAAATCGCTCCTCGCCTGCCCGCACGGTAGAGGCAGGGCGACCCACAATAGTGCCTTCCGGGGGCATGAACATGAGATCGGCGACGAACATCTGATTGGGGGGAGGGGTCTTATCTGGTTCCACGTACTGCACGGCGACGCCTGCGTCCCTGTAGGTGTGGGCCAGAGCGTCGTGCTGCTGACGAGCACGGCTGGCGTCCACCAGGGCGAGCATCTGAGCATGGTCGGGGTCCGCCAACTCCTCCAGTTCCGCTCCGGGACGGTGGAGGAGGACGGATTGGAGTGGTGACCATTCGCTATCCACGCCGCAGGGATTCCAGACCTGGCCGATCTCCTGGCGCAAGGGTGCAGTGCGCGGTGACCAACCCGCGCCGCCATAGGCCGCGGCGTTGACGCCCTCGGCGACGTCTGCCTTACCAGCGTTCATACCGCACCAACTCCGACAGATCTTTGCGTTTCTTAGGACCTGGTTGGACGGCGGGGTATCCCAGTGGCGTGAAGGCGATAGGCTCCACATCGTCTGGCAGATGCAGGACTTCACGTGCCGCATTTGCGTCAAAGTCAGCGATCCAACAGGTGCCCAGCCCGGCGTCCGTTGCCGCGAGGATCAGATGGTCCATGGCGATGGCCACATCCACGTCGTTGTAGTTCTTACCGTCCTTGCGAACCCAGTTCTCGGACGGAATCCCGCAGGCGCAGATGACCAAGGGAGGTTGCACAAACCAGTCTCTGTTGTAGATGCGCTGCAACTCCTCCTCCCGGCCTTCTGTGTGGATGACAATGAACCGCAGGGCTTGCCGATTCGCGGCGCTGGGGGCCAGGCGAGCCGCCTCCAGTAGCCCTTGTAGCTTATTGTCCTCCACGGGGTCCGGCTTGTACGCCCGTACGCTGTATCGTCTCTGGATTAGATTTGAGAACTCCATCTTCTAGCTCCTTTCAGAGTGTGTCGCCATATGCATTGGCTCCGACGGCGGAGCCACAGAATTGTCTGATGTTGTCACGGGAGCTTCATCCGGGCGCCTTTGACACGTAGGCCCTGCGACCGCGATAGTCAGGCGGGCTTCACCGAGAACGATGCCTTCAGGTCAAGTCCGATCGCCCCCGAGCTACAGCGACTGCTCTAGCGCACAAGTGGATACAAGCTGCGGGTGACTCAGTCCGCGCACGGCCATTTCCTGCACGAGGTCCTCGTTGAGCAGAGCGCCTATCGTTTTCTCCAATTCCGACGAGGTCCAGCCCAGAACGTGGAAGACTCGGGCGATCATCTTCCGGTCGGTGGCAACCACGTTGTCCAGGTAGCGCGCCACCAGGGTCCGCTGTGCCTGAGAACGTCTGATCCCGCAAGCCTGTTCGGGCAACTCGGGAGAGTGCCGCGGAAGGATCTCATACGTGAAGGCGTACCTCCACGCACCGGTCCTGGCTACACCGATGGGGAGGACCTTCAGCCCTACCTGCAACTCTACCAGTGCTCGGTCAAAGCGAGACTTGGCGCTTCTCGCGCTCATCCTGGACAGCCGACGTAGTCGGATAGTGTCAAGCGGGCCATGCTCCAGGATGGCCTCGTAGATCCATTTCGCTTCCGCGGTCATCATTCCCGCGCGGTACTCCTCCAGATAGTCGTCGGGATCATCCAGAGTCTCGCTGCACGCGTAGAACGAGGGAAGCAGCTTGAGAGAGATCAGGGTGGCACGTCTTCGCAATAGTTTTCCGTAGTGCCACTGGCGCTCCCCTAGCGCTTCATCCTTCCACCGCCAGCACTTGCTGATGTCAGGGTCATCGTGCTTCATGGGCACGGGACGTATCCGCCCCGCGATGGCATGGAACAGGTTCGGAAGCTCCGCACCCTTGATGGGCCAGAAGTGACAGAACCCGATCTCCTCCACGAAAGCGAGGGCGGCTTCTGGAGTCTGAATACGCCGGTCTGGTGTGCGATGGTAGTTGTACTCCCTCTGTCGGGCAATCCGATCCTGCGTGATGGTCTCGCCCATGAGCAGTCTACTCTACGACCAGGTTGATGTCTGTGACCATACTCTCGTAGTCCCAGCCAGAGGCATACACGAGGAGCGACTTGATGCGCGCCGGCCGAGGGTAGATCGTCTCGAGGAGGTTGCCGCTCCCGTAGTCGAACCACACGTCGCGGGCGATCCGCTCCCCATACATCGTGGGGTTGTTGTCTCGGTTCTGGTAATAGAAGCCGTAGGTCCACTGACCTGCGCTGCCGTAGACGTCCTCGTATTCCAAGCGCATCATCAGGGGATACTCAGAGCTCAGGTATCCACCGCCCGACAGGCTTTGATTCAGTAATCTGACCTTCAGATACAGACTTATGGCGGTGGCCAGATCGGAGATATCCTCGTTCAAATCCTGCCTGATGACGGTCTCGCAGTGATTGCCCTCGCTTCCTGTGCGGGAGAATCTGACGGCTCGGGCGCTCGTGCCAGGCAGATCTGCGAGAGATACCTCCCCGTCTACGTCACCGCCATCGCCTCCTTGCTCATTGTAGGCTTGCCACCCAGTCGATAGATCCTCCTCAAACCCGCCGTTCACGATAAGGTTCTGAGCTGCGGCCATGGGTTCCTCGGGTTTCTCCCCTCTCCTCACGGTCGTTCTTTCTCGCTGCGCGAGGGTGATCGTGCTTTCCTGGGCAGTGACCTGGGCGGTGCCCAGATGGACTATGGTGCGAGTGCTGTCGTCGGTCACCTTCAGGGAGTAGCTTCCTTCCTTGAGTACGGCAGTCATGTGGGGGGAGGCGACCTGAAACTCGAAGGGACCGTTCACCGGCAGGGCCACGCCGATGTTGACCTGACCTCTCCTGATGTTGAGGAGAAGGGAGTCAGGCTTCGGACTGAAGCGGAAGCGTGGCGAGCGCATGGCTGCCAGTTTGACCTCAGTGTCAAAGGAGAGAGTTGCTGTGCTATTGTCGTAGAAGGTCAAGAAAGCTCGAGATGAGGAATCGGTGTGGATGGTGCTTCCCTCAACCACACCGGCGCTGCTGGTCACGCCTAGAGGAGCGTTGGCTCCTGGTTCCCAGACGAGGACGGTGCCGGTGATGACTTCGAGGGCAGCCTCGTGGCTGAGTGTAGCGTTGACAAGATACCAGCGAATGCCCAGGGGTATACTCACCAGCAGCGCACAGTTTACGCTGAAGGCCAGCAAAAGGATAAGCCAGGCCATCCTCTGGGGATCTTTCTTCATCTATGGCGCACCTCAAAGAGGTCGAATTTTCCACTGTGCTCTTCCCAGCGGAAGTCAACCTTGTCAACTCGGGCTCCTGAAGGGCCCGCCTCTAGTCGCTCGAGGAGTTTATCCAGTGCTTCTCGGGGCCCTTCGGCGACCGCCTCCACAGTGCCGTCCGGCAGATTCCGCACGTAACCCGTCAGACCGAGAGCCCAGGCCTGCCTCCGAGTGAAATCGCGGAAGAAGACCCCTTGGACTCGACCATGTATGATAGCAGACAGGCGCATCGGTGCGGTCACTTGACGTTCTATCTGAGGCTCCAGATCGGGAGAGGTCTCCTTTCATCCAGGCGAGTCAAACCGGCCTTCAGGGCCAGGTCCACTGCCTCCTGGAGCTCCTCACTGGTGGGACGGCGATCAATTGCCGGGTAGTTGTGGGCCTGATACGTAGGTCGGTATTGTGACATCACGTTGAGATACGTCCTAGGTGAGATTTCCTTCGCGAGGAACCGCACGATCTCCGCGCTGCCCGCCAGGCCGTTGGGAAGCACGAGGTGTCGCACCAAGAGACCTCGCTGAGCTATCCCCCGCTCTTCCATGACCAGGTCTCCCACCTGACGGTGCATTTCCCTTACTCCGGCCTGATTCACCTGCGGGTAGTCCTTGACCTTGGAGTACGTGCGACCTACTTCCTCGTCAGCATACTTCATGTCGGGCATGTAGATGTCCACGATGCCGTCCAGAAGACGTAACGCTTCCAGGCTATCATAGCCTCCTGTGTTGTGGACCAGCGGGACCCGCAACCCTTGCTCAGTCGCGACCAACAGAGCGGCCATGATCTGCGGCATGACGTGGGTCGGACTGACAAAGTTGATGTTGTGGCAACCTTGGCTTTGCAGATGTAGCATCATGGCCGCTATCTCCTCGGGGCTGACCTCTCTGCCTTGGCCCAACTGGCTGATCTCATAGTTCTGGCAGAACTGGCAGTTCAAGTTGCAGTTGGTGAAGAATATGGTGCCTGAGCCATGCACGCCCACGAGGGGATTCTCCTCTCCGAAGTGAGGGTTGAAACTCGACACCAGCGCCTTCTCGCCCGTGCGACAGGCCGCGCCCTTGGAACTCTCCAGGCGATTCACGCGACACCCGCGCCCGCAAAGACGGCAGTCGTGCAACATGGCGTGGGCCTCTTCGACCCGTCTCTTCAGCTCCCCGGAGCGGAGGAGTTGAAGGTAGGATGCTTCAAAGTCGGGCATCTGGTTGGCCTCTTGAGTGGTATTATACCAAAGCCCTGACGGCATGGCGATTGGACCTCTCAAGGGCAGAGGCGGAGGTTCACGACCAGTTGACGAAGATCTTCTGCATTCGGCCCCGCCGATCCCAGTAGAGGATGTACCCTCGTTGGCGACCATATTCATAGAGCTGTCTGGTCACCTCCACGTCTCTTGTACAGTAATCTATCACCTTCTGCAGCTCACCGGCGCGAAACCAGCGGACGGCATCGAGCCCATGTGCCGACTTCCCCGTGCCCAGCGTGGCCTGCGCCAGGGAGTCGAGAGACAGACGGAAGCCCAACTCGTCGAACACATCCTCGAGCATATCGGCCGTGGGTATGGACTGAAGAGGATAGTCAGTGTATGGCCGCAGAACCTCGTAGTCGAAGCGCTTCACGTTGAACCCAACCACCAGATCAGCTCCCACCAACTCCTCCACCAGTTCATCCACTTCTTTCTCGGTGTAGGCGCGGTACCGCCCAGCGGACGAGTCGTAGGTAACCGCCACGGCCAATCCCAGCCTACTGAGGTTGTGTCGTCCTCCGACCTCGTCGAAGGTCCTTTGGGTCTCTAGATCGAAGAAGATGACCTTTCTGTCCTCATTCATGAATGTTCCTCCCGGCAAGATACGGAGACGCCAGCGCTTCCTAGCTCATCCAGGCCACCAGGGCGGTCACGGTTGCCATACTGGCGAGCGTGGAGGCAAAGATCACGCCGGTGACGAACTCCGGCTCAGTGCCGAACTCCGTGGCGAGGATACTGGTCGTTACGGCCGTGGGCGTGCTGTGTTCCACCACGCAGACTTGCCTAGTCACGCCGCTGAGTCCCATCAGGGACGCCAGCGCCAGACCGACGACAGCACCCCCTATCAGTCTGACTGAGACGGCCGCGCTTATCAAAGGGAGCTGTTCACCCCATGAGGTCTTGGCCAGTTGCACGCCCAACAGTATCAGCATCACTGGGATAGCTGCATCACCAGCCATTTGCAGTGGCTTGAAGAGGGCGTCGGGCACGGCGAAACCAGTGGCGTTCACCGCGAACGCGACGGCGATGGCGTAGATCATGGGGATCTTGAAGATGTTGAGTATCGAGGTCGAGGCCTTGGCATGACCCCTGGAGGCGATGAACACGCCGAGAGTGTTGACAAGAAAAGCCCCGGTGACGAAGTAGATCAAGGCTCGCTCCAATCCGTCCTGGCCAAAGGCGAAGAAGACCAGAGGCAGACCGTAGTTTCCGTGGTTGACGAAGGAGCAAGTGAGCATGAAAGCACTCTCCAGTGACTGGTTCAGACGCAGGACCCTGGCGACTATCCAGGACAGCAATAGCACGATCAGAGTTCCGACAACGGTGAACAGGACTATCTGGGCGAAATCGGTCTCGCTAACCGTCGTTTGTGAGAGCTTCGAGAAGACGAGGGCGGGGGCGAGAGCGTAGAGGGAGAGACGAGAGAGAGTCTCAGGGTTGACGGGCATCATTCGGGTGAGGATGAAACCGGCGCCAATGAGTATGAAGACCGGCAGAACGATGTTGATCAGTACGGTCAGCAGGGTCACCTTCGTTGCCCGCTAATCTTCTTCGTGCTCGTCCAGGCAGAATCCAAAGGTGCCGCTGGTGAGCTCGAGTTCACCGAGGGCTTCATCCCCAGCAGCCGCTACGATTTCATCGCCGCTTTCGCAGCACAGTCGCAAAGCCCGACGTGCCTCCCGTCCTCCAATCTTCCCCAGAGCAGAGATGGCTGCCTGTTGCACCTCCCTATCACGATCAGCGATCAAGCCGATCAAATCAGAAACGGCTTCCCTCAGTTCCAGCTCTCCACAGGCCCTGGCTGCCTCGTACCGCATCTCTGGATTGGTGCTGATGAGTTCACCGATGACCGTAGAACCCCAAGCGGGGTCAGCGCTGCGTCCCATGGAGAAGATGGCGCTAACCCGCATCTTCTCCGCAGGGTGACGATATGCTTCTCGGATGACCTCTGGCACGCCCTTCATCCCGGAGTAGCTCATGGCTTCCACAACTCGCCGCCGCACTTCGAGCGCTTCGTGGGGGTCTTCGATCAGTTTCCACAGCTCCTCGAGTATCTTCCGGCCCAGTTCCTTGTCGAATTCTCCCAGCTCCGCCAGGAGAACGAGGCGGCCTAGACTTGTGGCGGCCGCAGCACGGACCGCGACCGAGGGATCGAGGGAGAGCAGCGTCAGAAGGGGGTTCACGAGACCAGGGCTTTCGTCCTCCCAGAGCCCGTCTATGCAGCAAGCCCGCACTTCTGCATCCTCGTCGTGCAAACCAAGGTGAAAGATACTGTTGAAATCAACTGCGAAGTTGACCTCAGCGATCTCCACCAGGGCGCGTATCACGTGCCGGCGCCGCGCTATGCCGATTGCGTCCCAGCGGTCCGAGAAAAGCTTCACCTCCTCCCGCGTCAGCGCGGAGAGCATGTAGAGCCGGGAACGCGAGAGGGAGGTTTGCTCGTCGCCGATGTGATCCAAGGCGTGTTCAAGAGTCATGGTTGGGACCTGCAGAGTGAGAGCATCACAACTATGGTCCTTTGTAACCTGATTGTAGCCATCGCTTTGTGCAAAGTCAAACATGGACGGTAGGTGAGCTGAGACATCGTGACCACTTCGCAGAGGTTCTGAAGGGGGTCTCTTGGTCAATCCTCGTGTCAGTGGGTTTGAGTTCGGCGACTTGGTCGGGGGCGTGCTCATTGTTCTTGGCTTGGATGATTGGGCGGAGTATGTGCTCACCGTGGAGAGAGACCTGGCGGCACCGGGACCGGCCCCGATTGAACCCCTGGTCGGTGGAGCTGTTCACCAACCCCGGAATGGGTCATATCGTCTGCAACCTCACCCAAGAGACCGAGGGCTTCGAGGGTGGCTCGCTCTCCTGTGTGATCCGTGATCCTCCTACCATGGGCCTGGCCGGAGAGCTATGCTCAGGCGATTTCTACCGGGAGCTATGTCGTGTGCTGAGGCGAAGGGGGAAAGCTGTTTCACTACACGGGGGACCCAAAGAGCAAGCTAAGGCGGAACATGGCCAGGGCCGTGGCACGAAGGTTGCGCGAGGCGGGCTTCGTCAGAGTGAAGCCTGTGGATGAAGCCTTTGGCCTGGTTATGTACAAGGGTGGGTGAGGCTCCGACTCGAATCCAGCCTCACAGCTTCACGTAGCATTGGGTCTCGAGCCTGATGGCCTTGCCTTACGCAGAAGCTCTCCGAACTTATCGAGATACCACAGCCCGCAGGTCGCCACGCTGAAGAGGTAAGGCGTGCGGCGGCCGAAGATGTGGCCCGATCCAAGACTACTCAGCAGTCCCTGTGGGGTCATGAATTCGTTGAGTTCAACTCCGGCCCGGCCTATCTCCCTGGCGAAGTGGGCATCGCTTCCCGCTCCCATGGGGATGTTGCGCTGGCGCGCCAGCTCCCGTGCGGCCAGGTTGTCGGCTTGACATAAGATGCGCGCGTTGAAAGCCTCCAGGATGTCCACTTGGTCGATGATGGCCTCCAGGTTTTGTCGTCCGAGGGCGGTGGGGACGTCACGGGCCAAGGGGTGGGGCACGTAGACCAGGCCTCCTTGCTCTTTGATGCGGGTCACCGTCTCTTCCATCGCAAGACCTGGAGGGATCCAGTCGTGGAGGAAAAGCCCCGCTATCTCGCCGTCTTGGGATGCTATCTCCTCGCCCACGATGATCGGAAAAGGAGCCATGTGGGCCAGGTGCAGCGCTCCCTCTATCTCGTTGTGGTCCATGACGGCGATGCCGTCAAGTGACCGCTCGATCGCTGCTTCGATCACCGCCTCCAGAGGAACCCAACAGTCCTCGGAGTAGGCGGTGTGCACGTGCAGGTCTACCCTCAAAGGGGTGGGTCCTCCGTGCCCCAGGCCAGATACCGAGAGAGTTCAGATTGCAGGGCTGTGGTGTAGGTGAAGTGGATGGCGTGCATGCCCAGCGCAAGGGCGGCGTCTATGTTGCGCTGAAAGTCGTCAATGAACAGAGCCTCGGAAGGGGCGACGTCGAGCTGCTCGAGGACCAGGTGGAACATGCTTTGGTCTGGCTTGGCCAGTCCCACCTTCGCCGAGTAGACAATCGCGTCGAAGAGGTGTTTGATGCCCCACTCTTCCTCTAGCCAGGCATCCAATCTATCTGGAGCGTTGCTCAGAAGGCCGATTCGGTAGTGGGGTCGCAGTTCCTTGATCACGTCCACCAACTCGTCGTCGAGACGGTCCCCCGAGAAGTACTCGCGGCGGAAGTCTGCTATCTCCTGAGCTGTGGAGAATCCCAGAGCGGCCCTCACCCGCCTCCAGTATTCCTCGTAGGAGATGCGCCCTACCTGAGCTAACTCCCATTCCTTGCCGCCCCATACAATCCGATCCAGAGTTCCTGGCTCAAATCCCAGCCGCTTCTCCAGTTGCTGCCTTACTTCAGGGAACTCGGTGCGCACGAGGACTCCACCGAGATCGAAGATCACGGCCTTGATTGTCATCCCGCCTGGCCCTCCGTCTCCGAGGGCTGGTGACCCAAGGCGGTCACCACGTCTGGAAGCTGGGGAAGGCTCTCGGCAGTGGCGTCGGGGATGATGCCATCACCCCCTTCGTCATAGTCGGGGTACAAATCCCAGGCGGCAAGAATGCCCTTCATCCCGATGTTGTGAGCGCCCAGGATGTCAAACTGGAGCATGTCGCCGATCATCACCGCCTCTAAAGGCGAAAACCCCCACTGGTCAAGGACCTTCTGGAATATCTCTGCGCGAGGCTTGCGGATCCCCACGCCCGCCGAACTGAGGACGACATCGAGCCATCTCCTCAGACCTCCTTTGTCCACCAAGCGCTGTATCAGTGGATCATACGTGGCGTTGGAGATCAGCGCCAATCTGTAACCTCTCTCTGATAGCTCACACAGGATGGCCTCCGAGTCGGGGTAGGCCTGCCAATGACTCTCCTCAAAGGAGAAGAAGGTGTTCATCGCTCTCTCCACCAGGTCCTCGCTCACATCTTCGTAGCCCAACTGAGCCAGGAGAGTCACCAGAGCGTAGTCCGCCGAATACTCCACCTGTTCGTCCCGAGATCTGGCCCATAGCGAGCGGCGAAGCGAAAGGTAATCAGTTCCGAATTGGGCAGGGTCTACGCTGAACCCTCGGTCCGCCAGGAACTCGCCCAGGTCTCTGCCCCCTTGGGCAAGGACTGCTTGCCATTCGCCGTCCAAGTACATCAACGTATTGCCCAGATCGAAGATCAAACCCTTGATACAACTCATCGCTCGCGACAACCCTCCCAATCTTTGATTGTGTCGGCCATAACTTCCCTTTCGACCGTGCGCTGTTCTTTCAAAGACAGGTTGCGAACGGTAACCTCGCCTGCCGCGATTTCGTCAGGTCCCACTATCACCACGAACTGTACGCCTTTCTTCAGAGCATAGCGAATCTGATCGCCAAGGGGATCATTCTCAAAGTAGAGATCTGTGTTCAGCCCAGCTCTGCGGAGTTCGTTGGTCAACTGGAGTGAGGCGCCTACTTGGGCTTCGTCGAAGACGGTGACGAGTACCTGAGAGATGGTAGTGCCCACTTCCGGAGGGAACATGTTGAGCTCTTCCATGACATCTATGATGCGCTCTATGCCGAAGCTTGTCCCCGTAGCCGGATAGCTCCTGTCGGAGAACATACCGATGAGCTCGTCGTAGCGACCCCCGCCGCCGATGCTGCCGATGCGTGGTTCTTGCACCACCGTTTCGTATATGGGACCGGTGTAGTAGCCCAGCCCCCGAACCATCGAGAAATCAACTTCATACCGTTCTCTCGGAATCCCCAGATTCTCCAAGTAGCCCAGCACTTCCTCGAGCTCGGCTATCCCCTCCAGAGCTATGGGATAGGCGGCGAGTCTCCCTCTCAGTTCCGCCAAGATGTCTCTATCGTCTCCCGTCACCTGAAGGAGTTCCAGGAGCTTGCCAATGACTTCATCGGGTATTGCGTTAGCTCTGAGCTCGTCCTTGACACCGTCCAGGCCGATCCTCTCGAGCTTGTCAATCGAGCGGTATAGGCCACCCAGCAGCTCCTCCGGCACGCCAGCGAACTGCCCGATGCCGGTTAGCATCTTGCGGTCGTTGATCTTCATCAGGAACTCCTGGAAGCCAAGGCGAGTCATGACCTCGTAGATGATGTTCAGCATCTCCGCGTCAGCCAACATGCTGTCGGTGCCCACGACGTCTACATCGCACTGGTGGAACTCACGATAACGGCCCTTTCCTGGCCGTTCGCCTCGCCAAACAGGAGATATCTGGTACCGTTTGAAGGGCTTGTGCAAATCTGGATACATGGCCATCACCCGCGAGAGAGGGACCGAGAGGTCGTATCGCAGGGCCAACTTCTCCTTGCCGCCTTTGCGGGAGACGTCGTACATCATTCTGTCAGCGTCCGGCCCGTACTTGCCCGTCAAGGTGTCAAATAGCTCCACAGCGGGAGTGGAGAGAGGCTCGTAGCCGAACTGCTCGAAGACCTGTGTGATAACCCCAATGACGTATTGACGAAGTATCATCTTCTGCGGCAGAATGTCCCTCATTCCCCGTGGGAGTCTTGGTTTCACTTTGCCCACCATGATCTGTTCCCTTTCCTCACCTTCTGCCGGCGATCAGCGGCTCATGCCCGCGATTGAAGGTGTCAGGTTCTTCTACTCGGCTTTGACAGTCATCTCCGCAGCACCCTGAAGCGGCGCGCCCAAGGCCGTTTCGACGGCATGGATGACTTGGCCAGTGCGCACCATATCTGCTGCCGTCTCGAGGTCGGGATAGAGAGGCCTGTCACCACTGAGGTAATCCACTCTTCGCCTGAAGGCTTGGTATGCGGCCGCCGTTCCCCTGCCCAGTGAAGCCCGCTTCACCACTCTCCCGCTGCCGAGTTCGTATTGAACGACCTTGCGCGTCCTATGTCCATCTTCATCCTCTTCCCACGTTGTTGTGGTGAACTCCAACCCTGCGGTCCTGAAGTCCAGTGCCTGGGCTGCGCAAAGCATCTCGATGCCCACGATTTGCTGGACATTTTGCACTACCTCCCTGGCGTGCCTGGCTGCGTTGGTACTCATGCTAACGTGATCTTCCTGATTGGCAGAGGTAGGGATAGAGTCCACGCTATCAGGATGGGCCAAGGTCTTGTTTTCCGACACGAGCGCCGCGGCCACGTACTGGGCCATCATAAGCCCATTGTTGAGACCGCTCTCCTCCACCAGCATGGGCGGCAACCCTGCGCTCAGAGTGTTGTCCAAGAGCCGAAATGTGCGACGTTCAGCGATGTTGCCTACCTCGGCGACCGCCATGCTCAACATGTCCGCGGCCAGGGCTACGGGTTCACCGTGGAAGTTGCCGCAGGATATGGTCTTGTTCTCCCTCGATGGAGGGAGGTCGAGGAAGACGAGAGGGTTGTCCGTGGCCGCGTTGATCTCCGTGCTCAGCACAAGCCGGACATAGGCCAGGGCGTCCCGTACCGCCCCGATGACCTGGGGCGCACAACGGAGCGAATAGGCATCTTGTACCCTCGGGGTGGAATCAATCAACTCACTGCCCTCCAGCAGGCGGGTGACATCTGCGGCGCATCTGATCTGACCGTCATGGCCCCGGGCAGCCTGTACCTTCTCGTGGAAGGCATCTGAGACACCCCGCATCGCCTCCAGGCTCATAGCCAGCGCTATCTCCGCATTCTTGATTAGCATCTCCGAGTCGTAGAGAGCTAGAGTCGCCAAGGCGGCGCTGACCGTGGCCCCATTGTTGAGGGCCAGACCCTCCTTGGCTTTGAGAGTCACCTGCTCTATGCGTGCCTCGCGCATGGCCTCTCTGGCCTCCATCCTTCGACCTCGATAGAAGGCCTCCCCACCATCCATGTCCTTGCCCAGGGCCAGGACCAGGTGTGATAATGGAGCCAGATCTCCGCTGGCGCCGACGGAACCCTTCTCGGGCATGACGGGATGCACGCCCCGGTTGATCATCTCCACCAGTGTGTTCAAGGTTCCCAGCCTGATTCCCGAATACCCCTTGGCCAGAGTGTTGGCGCGAACCAGCATCGTGGCTCTGACCACCTCTTCGTCCAGAGGAGGACCTACGCCTGCGGCGTGGCTCATGATCATGTTTCGAGAGAGAGCTTCGAGCCGGTCGTGAGGGATGTTCACCTCAGCGAGAGACCCGTAGCCCGTGGTCAAGCCGTAGACCGTGAGCTTACCCTCCTCGACGACTTCATCAACCCAAGCCCTGCATCTCTCCACTCGCTCCACTGCATCAGGGGATAGCTCGACCTTCCTGTCGTGGCGGGCCACGTCCACGACATCCTCGATGGTGAGACTTCCCCCGTCAATCGACAAAGTGCCATTATGATAGGGTTCGGCTTTGCCAAGGTCCATCTCCTTACCTCCCGTCTTGTAGCTGCGGGACGCCGGGCTTGGCTCTGAGAGACAGGCCAGGCGCGAAAAAGGAGCCCAGGCTCACTACCCCCGGCTCCTCTCGTGGAAGGGTGGACGACGGGGATCGAACCCGCAACCACAGGATCCACAGTCCAGTGCTCTACCTATTGAGCTACGTCCACCACGGTCTCTCCAGTTCCGCTCAAAGTATATCATAGTGAGGCAGGCACTACAAGAGTCACGACCCCTTTTCAACGATGAACTCGCAGATAGGGTCCCCTTTGCCCTGGCGCTGGGGGTACCGGACGATCAGGTTCTCGTCGGGCAACAAGGCTTGGAGCCAGGCGTCCCATAGGGTCTCGCAGGCGACGCAAGCTTGGTCCTGGCGAGGGAGAAGGGCCCTCTTCGCGCCCTCGTAGGCGGCACAGCGCCGCACGAGGATGCGTGCCCTGTCGTCGACCATTTGGTAGTCTGCTTTGACCCCTGGGCCCAGCAGAAGGTCGGCGTGCGTGGCGACTATTCTGAGGGCATCGCCAAGATCGTCGGCCTGCTTCTTGCCTAATGCCTTGAGGATAGTGCGCATCTCAATTCGGCCAAAGGCGGTCCGCACCAGGGCGTTCAGCTCGATGGCTTCTTCCAGGCCAAACTTCTGGACAGTCTGTAGGAACCACTGTCCATCCCAGAAGAGGGCCAGCTTCCTCAGCATTCTGACTTTCTTTTCGTCGGGGATAGGGTAGATCTCCAAGCGCATGCCTCCTTGCTCTCAGTTCATCACTTGCCCAGCTTTGATCGTGGTCTCGACCAGGGTGGTGCCAAAGCGGTACGCCAGGTGGCGGTAGTCGGCGATATCTAGGATGAGGATATCTGCCTTCTTCCCAACCTCGAGGCTCCCTACTTGGTGCCCCATTCTGATGGCATGGGCGGAGTTTATCGTACCGGCCACGATGGTCTCGGCAGGGGTCATCCGCATCTGACGGCAGGCCAGGGACATGATGAAAGGCATAGCTTCACAGTAGCACGTGCCGGGATTCAGGTCTGTGGCCAGAGCCA
>JAUWLF010000080.1 GCA_030613785.1 Chloroflexota bacterium
AGCGACGCTAGCTGCTCCAGACGCTGGTCTCAACATGTCAGCTTGGGCGGCGACGGGCATGATCTCCCCTACAACCCCGATGACTGGTGGCGTGATGATACCCACCTGCATTAGCTTGTTCTTCACCGTGGACGTGACGAACACCGTGTACATGACGGACGTTGTCGCATTGCGCTCCGACGGTCTTGGCTGGGGAGGGATAGCTAAGGCGTATTTCTTGGCACAGCTTAGTGGCTGGGATGTTGACGAGATTGTAGCTCTCAAGGTAGGTGGCATGGGTTGGGGTGAGATTGCGCGGGTCGAACTCGATCTGCCTCCTGGCAACCACGGGCAGAACCTGGGCCTGATAGTCTCGGGGCGAGGTGCGATCTCAGGCACTGTGCCGACGGCTGCGGTGCGCCTCGCGGAGCGCCTGGAAACTACAACGCAGGACATTGTTGATCTGCTCGACCGAGGTGCCACGTACGGCACAATCGTAGTGGCCCACAAGCTGGCAGATCAGTACGCCAATATGAGGACCCCGGAGCAACTGGTGGACCAGCGTCTTGGTGGGGCCAGTTGGGGGGAGATTAGGCGAGAGCTCAGGGGGATGACCGCACCCACCAGTGCCCCTTCGACGGCTAGCGGGAACCCCCACGATGAGGGCAACCATGGCAACCAGGACCACGGAAACCCTCACAATGAGGGCAACCAGGGGCGGGGTCAGGAGCAAGGTAGAGGCCACGACAAGGACCACGGCGGCGGTCACGACAAGGACCACGGCGGCGGTAAGAAGCACTGAGGATGTAGAGCGCCTCTCTGGTCAATATTGGTGGGGCGGCGGGGGCTTTCCAGCTCCCGACGCCTTTCTCTTATGGTCGCGGGCTTTTCCAGGGGCTGAGAAGCTCCGCTTCGAAAGCTCATTCCGCCTGACAAGACCCATCTCGCGGTGAATCTGTCGTCTGAATCAAGCGAACACAAGCTGCACGACTCCTAGTTTGAACTGCCAGTCGCTGCAAGAGCGTGGTTGGCACCTCGATTCGTCGCCCCAGACTGAGCCTTGGAGGGATGTCTATCGGCAACTTCCTGGCCAGGGCTTCCGTTACGTGGTGTGGCATCTCCTGACAGTTGCACAAACTCCATCATAGTGCCCAGTTGACTTATCCCGTGGGTGCAAGTATCATGGGTCATGGGCTGGGACCGGTTTCCCAGGTAGTCCGCGTCCGGAATGCGCGTCCCCAAGAGGGGGCGGTGGGAAATCGTCGAGGCACTGCGATCGGGATGACAAAATCCAGTGACGAGAAACGCTTGGTTCAGCGGGCGCAGCGGGGTGATGCCGACGCCTTCGGCGAGATCTACGAACTGCATCAATCGGCTGTCTATCGCTATATCTACTACCGCATGGGCGATGCTTCCACCGCCGAAGATCTGACAGGTGCGGTTTTCGTTCGAGTGGTGGAGAACATAGACCGCTTCGTCTATCGGGGCAAGCCCCTCTTGACCTGGCTATACACCATCGCCCGGAACGCGGTCATCGACCATCGGAGGCGTGCTGGTCGCGCAGTCGTCCTGCCTCTGGATGAGCGCCTGGTGGCCGAAGGTGACGACATTGAGCAGGCGGCTGAACGCGCGCTGACACAAGACCGCTTGGCAGCGGCTATTGTCCACCTAACTGAGGATCAACGGCAGGTCATCATTCTCAAGTTCATGGAAGAAATGACCAACGAGGAGGTAGCCAGGATGCTGGATAAGACCGTGGGTGCGGTCAAGTCACTCCAACATCGAGCTCTGGCTGCGCTGTGTCGTGTTCTCAGTAGTGACGGGCTCTGATCCTGTGGGGGCTGACTACATGATTGCCTCCACCAGCTCGTATCTTCATGGTTTCTCCTTTGGTAGGCAGGGCGAAAGGCGCAGGGAAGGCTTCTGGAGTGAACGGCGAGATTGACGACATCCTCGACGCGTGTTGGGTGCAGTTGGAGAGCGGAGAGGCTAGCCTGGAGGACTGCCTGGGGAGGTACTCGCACCACGCGGGGGTTATGGGTCCGCTCTTGCTGACCGCTCTGGAGGTGCGGCGCTTGCGGCAGCCGGAGACGACGCCGGAGGCCTTTGAAGCTGGGAAACAGTTGATGCTGGCGGCGTTGGCCAGGAAGCAGCGCCGGCAGATCATTTCCCCTGCACCTTCTTTCGACCCTGTAAGACAGGCGGTGTCGCAGTTGAGGGAACGGAGAGGCTTGACTGCATGGTTGACGAGACCTGCGGTCATCAGCGCTCTGGCGGTG
This sequence comes from Chloroflexota bacterium, assembly GCA_030613785.1. GTDB lineage: Bacteria > Chloroflexota > Anaerolineae > UBA7937 > B3-Chlor > JAUWLF01. The sequence continues at coordinate 2,259 of JAUWLF010000080.1, forward strand.
GTCACTGTCTTCGTTTGGGTGATCGCATCCGGCCTGTTCTTCCAGTTGTGGCGTAGCGGCCTTGTTCCTCGAGACGCCGTCCTGGCGAATGTGACCGGGGTTGTAGAAGTCCAAGCGGCCCCCGACGTTGCCTGGCAGCCGGTGACGACTGGTGGACACGTCGAAGCCGGAGACCGCATACGGACGGGGGAGTCCTCGGGCGTCACTTTGAGCTTCTTGGACGGGAGCACAGCCAGTTTAGGGAGTGAGACCGAGATCGCCATTTCCGAGTTGAGTTCTCAACGCGATGGCCAGCGCACGATGACCGTTCTCTACCAGAGGGTAGGCCAGACACGCAACCGCGTGGAGAGCAAGAGTGCCCCTGGTTCTCGCTTCCAGATCGAAACCGCCAGTGCCGTGGCCGTAGCGCAAGGGACAGAATTCATGGTGGACGTTGGCGCCGACGACACCACCCACGTCACAGTGATGGACGGTATGGTGACGGTGACGGCGCGACAAAGCACTGTCGTGTTGTCTGCGGGGCAGGCGACCACGGTCCAACCGGATCAGGCCCCTGGCCCTGCGGTCCCGGCGCCAACCGTGGAGTCGAGTGAGCCACCAGTGCCGACCGGCACTGCCAGTGCGATGGCCACGGCGACTGGGCCTGCTATCGCCACCACTACAGCCACAGGTACATCCACCCACACTTCAACCAGCGTGCCCTTTGCGACAGCGCGGCCGAGCTACACGGCTATACCGACGGCTACCTGTACCACTACGCCAAGTGAGACGCCAAGGCCGATGTCTACAGCCACGCCTACCCGCACTAGCACGCCAGGCGAGGTAGTGGAGATCTTCATGGCCCGATACAGAGAGAACCAGAAGGAGCTAGACGTGAAAGCCAGGACCACCCGGCCGGAGTGCGCCCTGAGACTGGTGGGGTTCGGTCCTATGGTACGGGAGGGCGAGCACTGGGAATACACACAGGGAAATGTGGGTCCGGATGATGTCCCGTCCACTGTCACTGTAGTGTCCACCTGTGGCGGCTCGGACACCGGTCCAGTACAGTGGGACTGAAGATGGGAATGAGGACCAAAGTGGTGGCCGTGTTCTTGGGGAGAGATCACCGCCAACACGAACCGCCGCTCTGTGGCTCCAAGCTCACTCACCTTCACGGGATGACAGGCCGTATAGGGAGCTGCTCTCGTTGCGGGTGGAGTAGAGTGGATTTGGCGAGTCGTGGGAAGACCCCAATAGCTTGAGCCGCACTAGGCCGCCGGAGTGACGACTTCCGGGCGCATCAGTGTTCCTCTCGCCTCGGCGCGATAGGAGAGAAGCACGGAAACCTGCTTCGCTCCCTGGGTGCAACTCTGGCCGGGAATGTCGTCTGCCAGTTGAACGCCCTGTCCCCCGAAGGCCCGGCAAGAGCGCCTCACCTTTTCTTACCACTCTCCGATCAGTATCTTGCCCACCGCTTCCTCTGAAGTGGCCTTCTCACGATCCACGCAGACCCCCTTTGCCCCTCCAGCATGCTCCAGATGAGGCTTGCCCCCTCATTCTCCGCGCTTGGCCCTGTGGACGGGCCCTGACGCCACCAGCTCAGGTCAGACAAGCGTGTCCCCCAGCCCGTATCTTCCTAGCTTCTCCTTCGTTATGCAGGGTGCAGTCTAAGGAAAGGTCTACTGATGAGCGTCTCAATAGACAGCATTCTCGATGAGTGTCTGACACAACCGCCAAGTGAGGAGGTCTCCTCAGAAGCGTGCCTCGCCAGCCACCCGGACTGGGAGGCAGAGCTGCGACCCCTGTTGGGACTCGTTGTTGAGTTGCGCGGCTTGGATCGCCCTCAAATGGCTCCTGAGGCATCGAAGGCTGCGAAGGACCGCATGTTGGCTGCCTTGGGTGCGAAACAGCGCCGCCAACACATGTCCCGTTTGTCTCTTCGGCGTGTCGCAGCACAAGCATCCTCCGCATTCAAGGGGTTCGAGAGATGGACTTCGCCACTGGCGAGGCCTGCATTCATCAGTGCTGTGTCGGCAGCTGTTGTCATCATGCTGCTTGTGTTGCCCGTAGTAGCCCTCCAGATGGTGCGCGGTGATACCATCCCTCAGACGGCCGTATTGGCCGATGCGACTGGCGTTGTGGAGATCCAGGCCAATGGTGTGGGGGACTGGCAACCTCTTGCGGACGGTGGTGTTCTTCAAGCCGGGGATCGCATCCGCACGGGGAAGCTGTCGGCTGTCACTCTTAGGTTCTTTGACGGGACCACGACCAGTCTAGGGGCTGAGACTGACCTTACCGTGACTGAATTGAACTGCCAGCGCGATGGTAGAGCCAAGACCGTGGTTCTTTACCAGTGGAGCGGCAAGACCCACAACCGAGTGCAGAGTCTCGCGGACGCGGGCTCCAGATTCGAGATTGATACTGCCACTGCGGCGGCCGTGGTACACGGTACTGAGTTCACAGTGGATGTTGCAGCTGACAATACCACGCGGGTGGCGGTCACAGAAGGCATAGTGGACGTCGAGACGGAGGGGACTACGACGCAACTCTCTGCCGGGCAGTCTACCACCGTGCGGCCGCGTGACTTGCTGCCGCAAAGGGTTCCGACGGCCACTGCGGAGCCCACACAGACGCCGGAGCCTACCGAAACGCCAGTACCGACTCCCACTGAGACGCCAACAGCAACTGATAGCCCGACTCCGACTGACCCTCCGACGCCAACAGTGACACCACCGGCGTTGAGGACTGACACACCGGAGGGCGGCGATCAGCCGGAGCATCCAGAGCATCCAGAACACCCGGAACACCCAGAACATCCGGAGCATCCGGAGAAGCCGGAGAAGCCGGAGAAGCCGGACAAGAAGGAGTAAGCGTCCCAGTCGAAAAGAAGAGAATCTCGTACACTGGAGGGCAAATGAGTGCCAACATGGACTGCCGTTCTTGTGGCTCCAAGCTAACCCACATGGAGGGGGCTACTGGCCGCATCAGCATCTGTTCACACTGTGGGTGGAACAGAGTGGAGCTGACACGTGGCTGGAAGACACCAGGGCTGAAAGTGGGACTCCCCCTAGCTCCTACGTCGGGGGAAGTGGGGCTGTACCGACCCGCGTAGCTTCCCGGGCTCCAGGCAGCACCCCACTTATGGGCTGCTGCTGATCCCTGGGAGGCAGTCCTCACGGGAAGAACGGTTCGAGATGTGGGCCGAATAGTGCAACGGACGATCGGAAGAGGGATGGGGGGCTGACACCGAGAGGAGTAAGGAGATGACGAGTTCGGTGGCGACTATCGATCATCAGGCGCATGAGAGAATACTGGTGTATGACGAGGAGCCGGTGATTCTCGACGTCCTGGGTCCAGTGCTCAGGCGTGCAGGGTACCAGGTCACAACCACTCATTGTGACGAGGAGGCCATCGGTTTGATGGCCACCCAGAGCTTTGACCTTGCGGTCACCGATCTGGGGCTGCACAGACCGAACGGTTGCAGACTCGTCGAGGTGATCAGGGATGTAAGCCCCGACACCACCGTTGTGGCGATTACCGCCTATCCCTCCACGGAGGTCGTTCACTTCGCTGAGGAGCATGCGCAAGCCTTCCTTGAGAAGCCGTTTGCCCTTGGTGAGTTCCTAGAGGTAGTGCGTGGTGCTCTGGAGCGCAGGATGACGCGACAGCGGATTGAAGCGAACCTGTTGGTTGCTCGCGAAGCCCCTCAGCTAGCAACGGGAGTGGCTTGATGGTTTCTGTGGGCGGTGGCTCTCATTCATGCTGGGCTCGATGGAAGAGGAGGGGCTCAGGCCGATGGTGGAGTGATGTTCGCGGCTAGGTTCCTTCGTCAGGCACAGGTCATGCACTGCCCCGAATCAGGAAAACCTCGACCGCAGCCGCGTTGATCGACCGCTCGGCCGACTCGTGGTTGCGTCCGTCAGTCTTGCATCGCTTGGCTAGCCAGCTCGAAGCCTCTGTCCAACGCCCTGATGTTTCTCTCTCTCCGCGCCTTGCCACCCTTGGCCAGGACATCCTTGAGGGCCTGCCGAGATATCAACTCCGAAAAAGCTATGAGCGCGCCCAGCATGACCATGTTAGCTGCCTTGGGGTTCCCCATCTCGGTGGCTGTCTCTATCGCCGGGATAGGACGGTGGTTCGCTTGGAGCGGCTTGTCAGCCGCGGGTGTGACCGCCGCGGGGTCGTAGATGACCGTCGTCCCTTGGGGCAGCGTCGGGAGGAAATGATCGTACGCCTCCTGAGAGAAGGCCACGAAGAGATCAGGGTCAAGGACTCCTGGGTAGATGATCTCTGCATCCGAGATGACCACTTCTGAGCGGATCAGCGTTCCTCGCGCCTCGGCCCCGTAAGACGGCAAGACCGATACGTTCCTCCCTTCGAGGGTGCAGCTTTGGGCTAGGATATCCCCCGCCAGTTGGACCCCCTGTCCTCCGAGGCCTGCCAGGAGCACTTCAGCTCTTTTCATACCATTCTCCGGTGAGCATCTTGCCCTTCGCGTCTTCCGAAGTGGCTTTCTGACGATCAACGCACAGCTCCTTCTGCCACTCCAGCATGCTCCAGATCAGGCTCGGCCCGTCAAATCCTCGCCTCTCCCGGTTGGCTCTGCCGTATTGAGTAGGGCACAGGGACAGGACATCCATGAAGGCAAACTGGTCGAAGCGCAGGGCGTTTGTGATGCCTTTGATGAGTTTGCGAGGAGCAGCCACTGGGAAACGCGCTACATAGGGTGCCCCTGCTCCACGAACGAGTTCCACCAAATCAAAGGGTGGTTCGGGGTTGCCTCGGCGTGTCGTGGACGTGATGTCTCCCTGAGGCGTAGTGGCCGAAACCTGTCCACCCGTCATGCCGTACACGAAGTTGTTCAGGCAGAACACCTTGATGGGCACATTGCGCCGCGCTGCGTGGATAAGGTGATTTCCTCCTATGGTGGCTATGTCGCCATCGCCGCTGATCACTATGACGTCCAGTTCTGGCCTGGTCAACTTGACGCCGGTGGCAAAGGCGATCGCCCTACCATGAGTGACGTGCAGGGTGTCTGCGCGGAAGTGGGGACTGGGCACCCAGGCTCCACAGCCGATGCCGGAAACGAAAACGGCGTCCCTGAAATTCAGCCCTACTTCTTCCACGGCGTGGAGAAAGGCGTTCATGAAGATGCCGTGGCCGCAGCCAGCGCAGAAGGGCGTACTCTGTCGCAAGTACTTCTCTGCTAGCATTTCGCTCATATGTCAGTTCCTCGGAAGCGTGGCGGCTTTGATAGGCCGGCAACCTCTGGGCCGCTTCGATCAGTTGTCCTCTCGGCGACTCTTGCCCAACAAGAAGTCGCGGACGTGTCGCGGATCCATGATTTCGCCGTTTGTCTGAGATACCAACCGCACAGGAGTCGCTGTGTGCTGGCGCACCACACGTGATATCTGGCCCAGGTTGGTCTCGGGCACGATGATCTCCTGGTAGCGATCTCCCCAGTCTCTGATGATGTCCGCAGGAAAGGGCCATATGCTCTTGAGACGCAGCATGCCAACCCTCTCCCCTCGCTCCCGGGCTTCGTTCACCGCCCATAGGGCGCTTCGCGCTGTCGAGCCGTATGCGACCACCAGTCTCTCCGCGTCGTCCTCGAAATACAGATCGTAATCGACTATCTCGTCCATGTGGGCGGTGATTTTCTTGGACAGCCGCCTCACCAGGCGCTCGTGCACGTCGGGATCCGACGTCTTGCGGACTCCGTGCCGGTTGTGCGTCGAGCCAGTGATCAACAAGTCCTCGCCCTCGCCGAAGGAGGGCATCGGCGGCACGCCAGCCTCGTCGTCGGTGCCAAATGGAGGTGCTCCTGGAACCTTGATCCTGTTGAACACCCGCACCGTGTCCTCTACTTGGAAACTCTCGCGCAGATGTCCTGTGACCGCATCGCCGAGCACGATCACGGGCACGCGGAAGCGTTCTGCCAAGTTGAAGGCTCTGATTGTCAGATCATACATCTCCTGCACAGACCAGGGAGCCAGCGCGATGATCTCCACGCCCCCGTGGGGTCCCCACTTGGCCTGCATTACGTCACCGCTCCCGGTGCGGCTGGCCTGACCGGTGCTCGGCCCGGCCCGCTGGATGTCCACGAGCACGCAGGGTGTCTCCGTCATGCAAGCGTAGCCGATGTTCTCCATCATCAGACTGTAGCCTGGGCCTGCTGTGGCGGTCATGCTCTTGATCCCGGCCCACGAGGCACCGATGATGGCCGCCATGCTGGCTATCTCATCCTCCATCTGGACGAACACGCCACCTGTGTCGGGCAGGCGCTTTGTCAAATGCACCATTATCTCCGAAGCCGGAGTTATCGGATAGCCGGCATAGAACCCGCAGCCGGCGGCGATGGCTCCTTCGGCACAGGCCTCGTCCCCCATCATGTAGTGGGCCCCGGGTTCCAGACTGCTCGGCGTCGTGGTCCAGCCACCACTGGCGGTGGAAGTGAACTCCTTTCTCTCCGCAGACGGGGCAGCCTTCTTGATCTGAGGCACCTCCGTTATGGTGATCGCCAGATCTGGACAGAAGGATTCACAGATCCTACACCCGACACACTCCTCCGGGTTCTTCACCTGAGAGAGCCGGAGTCCCTTGGATGTGACGTGCTCCCCTGGGACGAACACGCCTTTGGGACATGCATGGACACAGATGTAGCAGTCGCTGCCTTTGCACAGTTCTTCGTCTAGCTGTACTGTGAACTCGTTGCTAGTGGGCATGTTTGTACCTTGGCGTACTGATTCTGAGCACCATTGACTATTATACCGCAAGAGCAGGGCCACTGCATCATTGGCAGTGGCCCTGGGCCATCAAAGCTAGGAGGCAAAAGTCACCTGATCTTCGAGACCAAGTCCCAGCTCGGGACCCGTCTTGCGTGCTTCGGCGCGAATGAGAATGTTCATATGGTTGGGGAAATGGGTATTGTCGAAACCTACTACTTCACCGATCTGTCTCTCCCCAACCTTGACCTTGTCTCCGACCAACACGATGCCGCCTCGCTCGACGCTGAAGAAAGCCAGGTAGGCCACCCTGTCCACCGTATGCTGGGGACCTGCCTGAGGATCATCGGTAAGCGCCAGTTCATGGATCTCACCCTGGCACAAGGCGCGGGATGGGTGGATGAGCAGTTCCATGCCTCGTTTCTCAGAGCGAGCATCCAGAATACAGACTAGCTTTCCCACGACGTCACTCTTAGCTGCATAAGGGTACTTGTCTAGGATTCCGCTGCCGTGAGGCTCTTTGGACATCGCATGACCTCCCATGTTCCCGAGCTGTGTCACATGGTGGCCCGTAGAGACCACCATAGCGAATTCCGCTTTCACTCTTCCAAGAAAGGGGCCTCGGTGCGTTCGGTCCCCGGCACGAAGAGACCTACAAGCACGGCGAGTACGGCAACGACGGTCACCAGGTAGAAGTTGATGCGGAAGGAGCTAGGTGCAGAACCCCTCCCCAAGGTCTGAAGGACCAGCGCAAAGACCGTCGGCCCCAGGGTGCCGCCCAAGAAGCGCAGAAGGTTGAACAGCCCCAAGGCGATTCCTAGGCTTGCGGGGGCCACTGCTAGGCTGACAGCGGTGGGGGCCGGAGACTGGATCATGCCCATGCCAACACCCATCACGGCGAGGTAGAAAACGATGTACGAGGGGGGCGTGGCTGGGCCGAGGGAAGCGAGCGCCAGGCCAGATAGTGCAACGATCATCAGGCCCGCGAGGCAGAGCAGTCTACAGCCATACCGATCAGCGAGCCGACCTGCCACTGGGGCGGTGACAGCCATCGCGACCGGCAAAGACGCCAGGATCAAGCCTGTCTGCACAGCCGAGTAGCCACGTACCACAACTAGGAACAAGGGCATAAGGAATAGGAGCCCAAACTGGCAGAAGGTCTGTACGAAGGCGATGCTTGAAGCGGCAGTGTAGGCCCTGTTCGAAAAGAGCGTGAGGTCTACGAACGGTTGTTGAACCCTCGTCTCGGTGACAAAGAACACTACCACGAGTGCAAGACATAGCCCCCAGAGAGTTAGACTAGTGGGGGACGTCCACCCGAGATGCGCGCCCACTCGAAGGTTGAACATCAGCATCAACGCGGCCCCGGTGAGAGTGACGGCGCCCAGGATGTCAAAAGGCTGACGCTCGTACTTGCTGTCGTCTGGCATGAGACGCCACACAAGCAGTAGTGCCAAGATGCACAGCGGTAGATAGGCCAGGAAGATGGATTGCCAGCCGAAGTACTGGGTCAAGAACCCGCCCAGAGCCGGACCGACAGCGTGGAATGCACTGTTGACGACAGCCCACGCCGCCATCGCGCGTCCACGCTCGCCGGGCGGAAACAGCGTTCCCACGATGGCCATAATCGCAGGTAGGATGGGACCATTGCCGATCCCTTGGATAGCACGAAGGAGGATGAACGTGGAGAAGTCTTGGGTCAGGGGAGTGAGTAGTGAACTGACTGCAAACACGCTCATGCCTATCAGGTAGGCGCGCTTGTAGCCGTACATGTCCCCCAGGCGGCCAAAGAGGGGCATGGTGACCGCGAAGAACAAGATGTAGATAGTGACCGCCCAGATACCGGTTCCCACATCCACGGAGAAGTGGTCCATGATCGTGGGTAGGGCCACATTCACGAGGCTGTTGCCAAGGGTACCGGTAACAGTGCCGATGAGCAAGCCGCCAAGAATCAACCACCGCAGCCGGTGGGGCCCATCATCGCCAGCGGGCATGGGCTAGGCCTTTCCCCCTCCTGACCCGTATTTCTCGATGATCCCCGTGCGGTCCAGCAGTTGCTTGAGATCTTGTGTCTGGGCCTGATCCATGTCCAGAAGAGGTCGACGCACGTGCCCTGCGGGCAAGCCCAAGATCCGGAGGGCGGCCTTCACAGCGACTGGGTTCGTGCGGCTGTATAGAGCTGACATGAGAGGAAAGTATTCGAACACCAGCTCTCTCGTGCGCTCCACGTCTTCCCAGGAGTGCCAGGGTTTGGACATCTCGGCCATCTCTTGCGGAATAACGTTGCCGGAGATATTGGCTGTGCCGTGGCCGCCCAAGGCTAGGGTGGGCACGATGAGGCTAAGGCCAGGGGCGTCGCAGCACAGAAGGTTGATCCTATCCCCAGCTTGTCTCCGGACCTGCACCAACTGGCTGATGTTGCCCATGGCCTCTTTGTCGGCGACGATGTTCGGCATCTGGGCGAGTTTGATGACTGTGGCGGGCTCGATGTTGACGCCCACGCGTCCAGGATTGTTGTAGATGGCGATGGGGATGTCCACTGCCTCGGCGACAGCTTTGAAATGCTCGTACAGCCCATCCTGTGAAGGTTTCAGATAGGGGGGTACCACAAGGAGAGCACCGTCCGCGCCAGCCCTCTGAGCGTACTGCGTCAGTTCGATGGTTTGCTTGGTGTTACCGCAAGTCGTGCCAGCCAGGACAGGTATCTTGCCTTTGGCATAGGCTAGTACGCGGTCCAGTATCTCCCTGCGCTCGTTCATGGAGAGGGAGGGGGACTCGCCGGTAGAGCCCATGAGGAGGATACCCTCGCTGCCGTTCTGAGCCTGGAAATCAACCAGTTTCTCAAACCCCGGGAAGTCTATCTCATCCTCGTTGGTGAATGGGGTGGGGATGGCCACCCATGAGCCTTCAGGTCTAATCATGATAATGACCTACCTCCGATTCGCGTCGTTTTCGCCAGCGATGGGAGAGGCGTGAGATTACTCGTGTTTTCGCTTCTGGGCCCATTCCTCGGGATGAATGACCAGGACCGGGACGGCCGTCCCGCGGAGCACTTTCTCCGTTACGCTTCCAAAGACCCAGCGCCTGATGCCACTGCTACCGTGGCTGCACATGACAATTAGATCGAAGTTCTCCTGCTCTGCGTATTCTATGATCTCCTCGGCCGGTTCGCCAAGGATCACTTTTGATTGTACATGCACTCCGCGCTCGCGCAGCATGTGCTCGGGTTTGGCCACAGAGCTTCGTGCTGCGGCCTCAGCACTGGCTATCTCCTGGCCTCTGTAGATCGGATGTCGGCCGATGCTCACGTCCTCTGGTGTCTCGGGCAGTGAGATGGGCATCTCTGGCGCACCCGCTCTGAAGTGTGTCCCTGACCTGCCTGGTGGCGGCTGTACGACTCGTAGAATGACAATCTGCGCGCCCGCTTCTTTGCCGAGGTCTTCCACATAAGGGAAGACCGCCTGTCCGGCCAGATCCGATCCATCACAAGGCACAAGTATCTTCTTGAACATGTGCAACTCCTTCTTGCCCAGGCAATCCTGTACCTCAGGGAGTGAGAGTCCAGGCTGCCACGCGGGATGCTAGAAAGGCTGGATCTTGTGATGAGCGGTGATCTCGCACTTCATGGGCGCTTGGGCAACCGCCATCTCCTAACCACTGCCCGTGCCTGCGGGCGCCGCCCTGACACGCTGCTCTGGGTCTGTGACCGTCCGCAGCCAGTTCGCCACCGTCATCACACCAAAAACGGTGATCGCGATCGCAATCCCTGGGAAGGTCACCAACCACCAAGCGACGGTGATGTACTTGCGTCCATCCGCAATCATGAGGCCCCACGATGATGCCGGCGGCTGAATGCCCAGCCCTAGAAAGCTTAGACTCGCTTCGGCGAGGATAATGCGTGCCAGTTCCAAAGTGATGAGAGTGAGGGTCGGCGAGATCAGATTGGGGAACGCGTGGCGGAACATGATGCGTACGTCACTGCAGCCCACCAGGCGCGCGGCATCAATGTAATCCTTCCCTCGTATGGTCAGCATTATGCCACGTGTGATACGGGCGAATACCATCCAACCATTGATGGAGAGGACGATGATGATGTTCCTGGTGCTCGGCCCGATCATGGTGATGATCACGAGCGCCAGGAGCAGGCCTGGAAAAGCGGTCTGGGTGTCAACGATGCGCATGATGAGGTCGTCTGTCCGGCCCCCGTAGTAGCCCGAGATCAGGCCCAGAACGGTGCCGACGGTCCCGGCGAAGGCGATCACGCCTACACCCACGGCCAAGGAAACGCGGGCTCCAAAGATCAGGCGGCTCAGGATATCCCGGCCTTGCTGGTCGGTTCCCAGAACATATCGTTCTCCCTGCTCGTTGACGAAGCCAGGTGGCTGGAGGCGCTGCCCGATGTGGCCGGCGGTTGGATCGTAAGGTGCGACCAGCGGTGCGAAGATCGCAGATCCTCCGACAACCAAGACTATGACGGCGCCGGCGAGCGCCACTTTGTCCCTGAGCAGATCTCGGCCAAGTCGAATCAGACCGCGCCACCGCCACAGAGGGTCTTCCACATAGGCGACCGCCCTATCATCGAGTTCGGATTCTCTTTGGGCCACTTGGACAGCTTCCTTTCTGGCGTATGGCGTTGCTGTCAGCGCTTAGTCGAGCCTGACGCGAGGGTCGAGAGCGGCATAGATGAAGTCTATAGTGATGTTCATCGCCACCACAATCAAAGCTACCACGAACACGTCTGCCTGGATCAAGGTCAAGTCACGCTCCTCGATGGCCTGCATCGCTAAGAGGCCAAAACCCGGCCAGGCGAACACCGTCTCCACCACGATAGTGTAGCCGGCCAGCATGCGGGTCAGCTCCCAGGCAGCGAGGGTCACTATGGGGATGCTGGCGTTCTTCAAGGCGTGGGAGATGATCACCTTCTGTTCCGTGAGGCCCTTTGCTCTCGCTGTCACCATGTAGGTCTTGTGCATCTCATCCATCATGCTCGTGCGTACGATCTGCGTGATGCGGCCCCAAGGTCTGGCCGCCAACGTCACAGCCGGAAGAACGAGGTGCCGGGGGGTACCGTAGCCTGAAGTAAAGAAGAGGTGGATGGAGACGGCGAAGAGGAGCATCAGCATCAACCCAAGCCAGAAGTCGGGGATACATACCCCAATCAGCGAGATGCTGGTGGTGAACTTGTCGAGCCAAGAGCGGGGCCTGAGGGCGGCGAGGATTCCCAGGGGGATGGAGGCAACGAGGGCGAGGATGATGGCGGTGAAACAGAGCAATAGGGTAGCGGGCATCCGTTCGAGAACCAGTTCCATGGCGGGTCTCCGCTGCCAAAGGGAGTCGCCGAAATCGCCCCTAAGTGCATTCCGAGCCCAGTCGATGAACTGCACAAGCAGGGGATCGCGGAAGCCCATGTGCTGAGCGAAGGCCTCCACTTGCTCGTCGGTGGCCTCCAGTGGCAGCATCATCCTGGCGGGGTCTCCTATCGCACGCGTGATAACGAACACCACGACCGAAACGCCCACGATAACTAGTATGGACTGGAGCAGCCGTCTGATCAAGTATGCTGTAATCCTGACCACCCCCTTCCAGAATTGGTGGGCTGGTCCGGGCCGATCATGGCCGGACTACCTCTCCGTTGTCTACTCGACCAAGGTCTTGTCCTTGGCCGTGATGCGTCGATCAAGCCTGGGTGAGTTTTGGAGACCGCTACGCAGGCGCGAGGTGCGTGCCAACTCGACGAGGAGCGACATGGACCCTGGCTCATCGTCGGTGCATTGCAGCACTTGTGTTGGATGATCTCCATTCCCATGATGTGCGGTCCCTGAGTTCAGAGCAGGTTTGGGATCAGCATCACAGAGGCGTATCAGAAGAGCAACTTGGTGCCTACCGCACTGAGCACAAACTCGTTGGGCATCTCCACCGCCAAGCGGCGAAGCGCCAGGAAGCCGGTGCAGTGTGCCGGCACAACGAGCGTGGGGCCGATTCTCTTCAGTTCGGCAATCGTACGCTCGACGTTTGCCGGCGCATCAAGCAGGTGAAACCCCCCAATCACCGCGTGGACCTCTCGTACGCCGGTGATTTCCTGGGCATAGAGGACGGTATTCACAATTCCTGCGTGAGCGCAGCCAGAGATGATGACCAGCCCTTTTCCCTTGACGTTGACCACGATGCCTTGGTCATCGTTCACGGGATCGTGGATCATTTCGCCAGCCTTGCGGTAGTAGCGATGAGCAGTCCCTTTCTCGAAATCTGTGCGGCGCGGCACGGGACCGGTGGCCAGACAGCCCGGGAGCAGTTCATAAGGCTCTTCGACACACACGATCTGTGCTCCGGCCTGCTCCCACTCCTGCGCGTTCTCAAGCCAGGGACCCATCCTGCTGCCGTCGGCGTAGAGGAACCATCGCTCCAAGAAGGCATCGGGGTGAACCACCACGGGGATCGTCTTCCTCGCCATACGCAGGAACTCAGTGAGACCGGTAGTGTGATCGCGGTGACCGTGGCTGATGACCACCTGATCCACGTTGGCGGGGTCTATTTCCAGGCGAGAGAGGTTGTGGGGCAGGGCTACCTTGGTGAATCCGGTATCCAGCAATATCTCTCTTCCCACAGCAGCGAACCGAATGTGCATCGAAAGGCCGTGCTCGGCCAAGAGTGGGTCTCTGTTCGCACCATACCTCTCCACTCCCTCCGTTGGCTTCAGAAGTGCGTCCGAGTAATTGTCCACCACCGTAGTGATAGTCACATCGTTCGTCTCGATGAGCTTCATTCGTCCCTTCTTACCCCTATGGAAGTGCCGAGATCTTCTCATCCAGCAAGTCCCAAGCGTGCACACATTGGAGCTGCAAAGCGCGAATACGGGATGGGCCAGGTGGCGCAAAGCACGTCGGGCATGTTGCCCCCCTGTGGGAATCCAGACATGCAATAACAGACCCCACCAGCGGCGGTCTACGCACCATGGGCCGCATTCACCCCTGTCCTCGACCGTGATCCGCAGGTTGTCGGATTGGCCGAATCGCTCACCTAGGTCTTCTCACCCAGTCCATGCTCAGTGTGCCTGGGTGCGCACCGGCTTGTGCAGTGCTGGGCGGGGCCCCCAGGGCCCCGCCCAGAGAGTAACGCGTAGTCTAGTCAGCGAGGGTCATATCTTTCACGAAAATGCGACCGTCGAGGCGCGGCGTCCAAACCAGATTGTCAGCCATGCCATAGATGTTGTCAAGGTTGAGCAGGAAGATGCAGGCGGCTTCATCGTAGATGATCTGCACCGCCTCCTGGTACATCGCCTGTCGGGCGGCCACGTCGGTCTCCGTCCTCGCATCCTCGACCAACTGGTCAACCTGCGGATTGCCGTAGGCGGCTTGGCTGCCTTCGGTCGTGAATAAAGCTGAGAGAGTACGATCAGCATCCAACAGGACGTTGTCGTGGGCGGAGTACTGGAGCTGAGGAGCTGCCTCCGCCCCGGCGAACAGCAGATCCAGCCAGTCCGACCACTCAACGATGTTGACCTGGACGTCCAGACCCACCGCTTGGAGCTGCGCGGCTACGGCTTCCACCAACTCCTTGTCTTTCAGCCACCGGCCAGACTCGCCGATGAGCTCCAGAGTTGCCCCCGTGGCTCCCGCTTCCTCAAGCAGATCCATCGCCATCTGAGGGTCATACGGATATGCCGTCACACTCGGGTTGTACCCGAAGTGCCCCTGAGTCAGTATCTGGCCCTCTGCCACCGCTGCGTAGCCACCGTATAATGCTTCGGCTAGCGCCTCCTTGTCGACGGCGTAGTTGAGAGCCTGGCGAACCCTCACATCGGTCAGGGGCTCGACGTTGGTGTTGATCCTGATCCATGGGAACTCCAGGCCATGGATGGCGACCGAGTTCTCCACCTGAGCCAGATACTCGGGTATCAAGTCGGTCACTAGGTCCACCTCGCCAGCCTGTAGCGCCGCCAGGCGAGTGGCGTCTTCGCCGATAGGCCTGAAGGTGACGGTGCCGATGTCGGGTGCGCCGCCCCAGTAGTCCATGTTGGCCTCCAGGGTGACGTGGCTGCCCGCTACCCACTCGACAAACTTGTATGGGCCAGTACCCACGGGCGCGACTTCGAACTCGTCGGGGTTGTCAGCCGCGTAAGCTGGCGGAACGATCTTCAGCCACGTCATGCGGGCGGGCAGGAGTGGATCAGGACCTTCGGTCAAGATGTCCACGGTGTGGTCATCGACCACCTCGCCCCCGGTGAGCGTGGCTACAAAGGAGATCTGCTCCGAGTTGAATTCAGGATCTATGATCCGTTCGACGCTGAAGACCACCGCCTCGGCGTTCAAGGGTTCTCCGTTGTGGAACTGCACTCCCTCTTCCAGCTCGAAGCGCCAGGTTGTGTCATCGATTTGCTCCCAGGCCACGGCTAACTCGCCGACCAACTCACTGGTCGCGGGATCACGAGTGAGTAGGTGCTCATAAACGTTGTCGTTGATCTTGTGCTCGTTGCCGTCATCGGCGTACTGGGGATCCAGCGTGGAGGGGTCATTACCGATGGCAATGACGATAGAGGTCTCCGGTGCTGGTGGAGGCTCCGGCGGTGTGGTAGCCTCGGGTGGTGTCGTAGCCTCGGGCGCCGGCGCTGGTGTGGCGCAAGCGCTAGCCAGCAGTGACACCAACAGGACCGCGACAAATAGTGTGCCAATTCTCGATTTCACTTTGATTTCCTCCTTGCATTGTCGTCTGTGTCAGGGCCGATCTTGTGTTGAACGGTCGGTTGCAGTGGATCGTGCTCTCTCACCTCCCTTCTGGTAATGATCTCTGAGACCCGGATACGGGTTCTCTTCGCCATGTCGACTCACTGGTCAGGTGATCCTCTGAGTGAAGAAACCCATCATGCCTGCGTCGGCTACCCTGGTCTCGATTTCCTGAACATCCGTGGTGTAAAGGCCCAGTTCGTTCATGCGATCAAAATACACAGAGCCTGAGAAGGTGAATTTCTTGAACATCCCCTCCTGAGTCTGCATTTGCTCATTGACGTAGGCGATCATGTCGCCTACGCAGAGGCTGCGCGGCAACTCCACAAGCTCTTTGCCCAGTGCGTATCTGGCCGCGTTATGGCCGGCCAAAGTGCCGCTGGCGATGGCCTCCGTGATCCCCACGAGCATCCCCGCTTTCTCACCGCCGCAGAAAAGGTTGTCACCCCCATCTACCTTCAGGTGGTTGTCACGCGGTGACATCGCGAGGAAGCGGATGGAATTCCCAATCCCTCCGGAGTAGGGGTCTTCAAAGCGCGCGTTCTCGAGACCAGGGATGCTGCGCAACTCGATCAGCGGGTAGAAGGGGGTCATCAGCTTCGCATGACCGGTATCGAGCAGTACTACATTCTCGGCGAACTCCGCGAGCGCGTATTGCTGGCAGCTCTTTATCGCCAGCAGCTTCTGCTTCTTCGCGGCTACATCCTTGGGCAGCGGGATTATGGACACGCCCGTTCTGTTGAGCTCACCCACAATACTCTCATCCAGGGAGTCCTTGTTCAACTTGCACGAACCGCTCATCGATCCGAGAGAGCCATCGACGCGCTTGGCCTTTATCTCGTGAACACCGGCACGGCCCGCGATGCTCACCCGACCGCCGAAGGTGGGGCAGCGGGTCACGCACATGGCGCAGCCGTTGCCGTACTTGCGGCAGTTCCCCTGAGGGCCCATCGTGCCAGTGGTATCCAGGTAGACGTCCCCTTCGAACCGCTGTCCATTCTCCAATTCCACAAACTGGATCCTTCCATCGGCCACTTCCACCTTCGTGGCTCGGGCTACTGTCCAGATCTCAACTTCCTTTTCCTGAAGATAGCGTCGCACGACCGGTTCCATGATTGCCACATCATATAGGCTCGCGTGCTTGTGGCCAGGAAACTCCATATTCGCGTGCCGGGCACAATCATCGGTGAGCTTGAGGAGGTCGCCACCTCCCATGGCGATCATCTCCTCGGTCGCCGTGAACCGACCGTTGTTGCGCATGATGCCGCCCACTTGGCCTGCGCCCAACAGCGAGTCCGCTCTCTCCAGTAGGACGACGTCCGTCCCGGCCTGCTTGGCCGACAATGCAGCCGCACATCCTGCCCAACCTCCACCCACTACTATGACTCTTGGCATTTTGCACCTCTCTCTAACTATAGATGCGGCTTTCCCTAGGCCGATCTATGCGGACGTCCCGCACGAGTGTTGTTGGCCTGAGACGGTACGCCGCCTCAGGTCGGCCCTGATTCTGCTCGGTCTGACGGGCAGAGTGTAGACCCTCACCCCTACCGCGTCAAAGATCGCATTCAGAATGGCAGGCGTGAGTGGCACGGTGGCTACTTCCGATATACCTTTGGCTCCAAACGGGCCAGTGGGATCAGGCTTTTCCACGATCAAGGTTCGAACGGGCGGCGCGTCGACGATGGTTGGGACGTTGAGATCACGATAAGTGCGCGCTGTGGGTATGCCCCTTTCCATGGGGTACTCCTCACAAAGCGCGTAGCCCTGAGCCATGAGACAGCTTCCCTCGATCTGGCCTTCGATCTTCTGGAGGTTGATGGTTCGCCCCACGTC
>JAUWLF010000147.1 GCA_030613785.1 Chloroflexota bacterium
GGAATCATCGCCAGACAAGAAGGAGGTACAGAGATTGGCAGAAGCTGCGCAAGTTGAATCAGTAACCGCCGAGAAGCTGGGACTCAGAGACCTGCCCCGAGGGTGGAGAGGTGCCCCGCTGAATCAACTGGTGGCCAGTGCAAAGAAAATACTCGAGCAAAGTGAGGCCACTGGTGGGTCCGGAGATCCGCGCTTGAAGGCTGCTTTGAAGGTGTTAGAGTACGACGAGCGGCTGAAAGCGGGGTCGACCTAGGACACAGCTTGGTGGTCTGAGTCACAGACCGACGTGGTCAGGATCTTGCCACACGCCCGACGAGAGATGCTGCTCATTGAGCCAAGGCGATAGCGGTTAGCAGCCCGACGTGATCTGACGCCCACTGCCAATCGCTGTCTACCCGGAACGGTTGGTTCAGCACCTGCTCGCAGCTCACCGCTCTACTGTGATCCTGGTTCGCCGGCGGGAGGAAGAAGTAGTCAATGCGCTCCTCCAGAGGCCCGCTTGGACCAGAGGACAGGTCATCAACGCAACAGGTGAACCCCTCCATGTCGGGTCCCCACGCGGCTGGCGTTCAGCACCCACATGGTGACCAGCGCCACCGCGACAACTAGCAGCCATCCGTAGCGGCGCATCCTACCGTACAAGATCCGCCCCTCCCTCGTAGAGCCCAAGGATCTGTTTCCGTAGGTCCACATTGCACGATTATGGCCCAATAGCCTTGGTGTGAAAGGCTACTGGCGGAGCTGCGAACGGACGTACCGCTCTCCTCCAGGAGTCGGGGGCATTCGCCCAAACCCTCAAGGGTGTCGAGATACACCTCGGTCGCGTCGGCGAGACTCTCAAGCGCCTCTCTCTCGTCCTGCCCCAAACTGGCTATCCCCAGTTCCGGGCACTTTGATACGTAGTGGTCTCCCTCAGGCTGAAGCATGAAGCTCAAGACTACGTACTCCATCCGTTTTCCGCCACCTTTCTCTTTGCGAGTGAAGCAGAACGTATGCCACGAAGTCCGACCGGATCTTCTTGCCTTACTTCGTGGATCCATGTATGCGGTGTTGGACCAGCAATACCCTCTGCTTGTCATTCTGAGGAGCGAGGCGACGAAGAATCTCTCTTTCTCCAGCTAGAGACCGAGGTTGCTCGCTCCCCATGGTCGCTCGGAATCACGGGGCAGTCAATCAGAGTGAAATGTCAGCACGCGGGTCTCAGGAGGGCGAGAAGGAACGTTGGGGAAGTGTCGGGTCATGGAGGCTGGTTGCAGAAGTCGACGGCGGTGCGAACCAGGATTCGTGCACAGGCAACGACGCTATCAGTCTCCACGTATTCGACCAGGCCGTGCTTGCCTTCGCCTTTGGGGCCTAGGATCACAGTTGGAATGCCCGCCTGCTGCATGAGGGCTGCGTCCGTCCACATCAGGCCCGTGGCGCGCTTGGGCTCCCTACCCAAGTGCGCGGCGCACGCCGTCTCCAGCGCAGTCAGCAGCGGCCCTTCCCGAACCTGCCACGGCGGGCGGGCCATGATCACGCGCCACTTGGCCTTGAACTGGGGATCCTGCGCTCCTAGCCGAGAGAGCATGTCGTCGAGCTCTGCTTCGATATCCTGCCGAGTTTCACCTGGTGTCATGCGCCGCTCAAGGCGAAGCAGGCAGCGGTCGGGATAGCTGCTCCACTCCCGGCCACCCTCGATGAGCGAGGCATGGAGGGACGGGTGTAGGGTTTGTTCGACCAGAGTAGAGTGGAAAGCCTTGTCTTGACTGATTCGTTGTCGCAACTCTTCCAACTCCGTAAGCACTCGTCCCATCTTCGCAATGGCATCTACGCCCTGGTCGGGGAGGCTCCCATGAGCGGCAACTCCTTCAGTCTCGACTTCCACCCAGACAAAGCCCCCATGAGCCACCCACACCGTCAGATCCGATGGCTCGAGGATAATGCATCCATCGGCCTGGACGTTTTCGAGCAAGGCTTGAGTGCCAAGGCTGGCGTACTCCTCATCGGCTGCCCCTACCACTACAAGGTCTCCAGCAAGAGAGATGTTGCCCTCACTGAGGGCGAGAATGGCCGAAAGACCTGCCGCCAGTCCGGCCTTGGTGTCCCACGCGCCTCGTCCGAAGAGCTTACCATCTTCGATGCGAGCGGAGAAAGGGTCCTGCATGCCCTCCACGGTTACGGTGTCCAGGTGGGCGTTGAAGATCAGCGTCTTTCCTCCTCCACTGCCGGCGAGTCGGCCAATCACGTTTGGCCTTCCCGGAGCTACCTCCCACAACTTCGCTTCGAGACCAGCGTCGGCCAGCACCCCTTGGACGAAAGCAGCGATCATTCCCTCTCCCTTGCTGCCGGGCCCCAGAGATGGATTCACCGATTCGATCTGCACCAGGTCGCGCAAGAGGTCGATGGTCCGCTGCGGATCTATGGTCGGTTTCACACTGCTTGCTCCTAGTCAAACATCGAGACTCACTGCTTATTGACGACCTTCAGCAGATCGGCGACCTTGTGGATCTCGATCAGATTGCTCTCATGGGGGGTTTCTGTTCTCACTCCGGCAGTGAAGAGAACGTAGTCGTCGCGCTCAAGCAGTCTCTTTCCCACCAAGATCTCGCACGCGTTAAGGATGATGTCGTCGGCCTCGTGGTAGCGCGCATACACAGGTGTGACCCCGAAGACGAGTTCCAATTGTCTCGTGACCATTCCATCGCTGGCTATGGCAATGATCGGTTGTTGGGGCCTGAACCTGGCGATCATCCTCGCCGTGTAGCCGGATCGCGTCAAAGTCACGATTTTGTCAAGAGGCATAGAGCGCGCTATCATCTCTATCGATCTGCTCACGGTCTCTGAGATGTTCTGAAAGCCATTCGCCGGAATCTGCCCCGTCAACACCCGTTCGGCTTCCACTGCGATCTTGCTCATCATCTCCACAGATTTGACCGGGTACTTCCCAATGGAGGTCTCCGCAGAGAGCATGACGGCGTCGCTGCCATCCAGTATCGCGTTCGCCACGTCGCTCGTCTCAGCTCTGCTGGGGTTAGGTTTGTCCACCATGGTTTCCAGCATCTGAGTGGCTGTGATCACGACCTTGCCGCGGTGGTTGCACCTCCTGATCAAATCCTTCTGAATCAAAGGAACCCTGTGGTATTCTATCTCCACACCCAAGTCGCCCCGAGCCACCATCAACGCGTCCGCCTGTTCCAGGATCTCAGCGACATGGAGTACACCCGCTTCGCTTTCGATCTTGGCGATGATGGCCTGCTTGGTGGGACCCATTCTCTTCCGCAGATTGGCGACGTCGTCTGCATCTCTGGTGAAGGAAAGGGCCAGGAATTCGACCTGCTTCTCTTTTGAATACTCTATCGCTTTGAGGTCCTTTGGGGACAGTCGGAGAATCTTGAGTCTCTTACCTGGGATATTGACGCCCTTGTTGGTCTGGATCACCCCGCCGTCGACGACGCGCAATGTCAACATGCCGTCATGCTTTCCGTCCACCTTGGTGTTTATGGTGCCATCGTCTATGGCGATTCTATCTCCTACGCGTACCTCGTCATAGAAGTCATAGGAGAAGGACAGCTCTTCATCGCCAAACCCAGCTACGACCAAGTCGCCCGCCTTGACCTGACGAGGACTCCTACTCCTGACTCTGACTGAGGGTCCCTTGATATCCATGATGATCGGTATGTCGCCGATTGCCCTGGTCATACCGATAATGTGGTCATATTGGTCAAAGTCCCCATGGGCGGTGTTTATGCGAACCGCGTCCATGCCAGCAGCATACATTTTCCTCATCGTTTCCAGTTTCATGCTGCCCGGACCGATGGTAGCGACTATCTTTGTCTTCTTATCCCATGTCTTTCTCAAATCCCACCTCTTTGGACTCGGTCATCCGCGACGGACCTGATGATGGAGACTGTGCTGTCACGCGCGAGGTTGGCTCCCATGGTGTGGACGACGGCCAGCATCTTCTTGGCCCGACGTCTCTATTCGGTCGGGCTAGGGCGAAGAGCGCCCCATGCGCTGCATCATTGTATCACCTTCCTGGCGACATGTCGAGATGTGATCGCGAAGAGGCGCCGGAGGACACTGTGATGCGGCAAAGGATGATGGATGTGGGTTGACACCCTCATCCAATATGGCTATACTAGCCTCGTCATCTGTCTGTACAAGGATCTCTCGGTAGTTCGTGACCAGGAGGTTGAGATGGACGCGCTACGGTGGCCTTTTTCGGAGGAGATCCTGCGGCAATTGGCCACAGCCGGGATCATTGTTGTCTTCGTGGCTGTCGTCGCCAGGGTGGTGATGCTCTTCCTTGACCGCATCGTACTGCGCATCACTGGCAGGACCAAGACCGAACTGGACGACCTGATCATCAACGCGGTCCGGACGCCAATTTTCATGTTCATCGTCCTCTTGGGCGTGCGCTCTGCTCTCATCCAGCTATCGTTCCTGAACGAGACGTGGCGAGTAATGCTGGAAGGCGTGCTCTTCGTCGCACTAGTCTCGGTGGGCTACGTTGTCCTATACCGGTTGATCCGAGACATCATCGGCTGGTACGTGAGGGATCTAGCCTTCGAACACGCCACAGACGAGCAATTCCTGGGGTTCCTGCGGAGCGTCATTCAATTGGTCGCGCTGACCATTGTTGGGATCATGATCATGGCTCATTTCGGTCTCAATATCAGCGCTCTGGTGACGACGTTGGGGGTCGGTTCCCTGGCCTTCGCGTTGGCAGCGCAGTCATTCTTGGGGGACACAATAGCGGGCTTCCTGATCATGGTCGATCGTCCTTTCTCCGTGGGGGACCGCATCCAGCTACCCCAGGAGGTGATGGGAGAGTATGGGGACTGGGGGGATGTGGCGCAGATCGGTATTCGCAGCACCCGG
Organism: Chloroflexota bacterium; assembly: GCA_030613785.1. GTDB lineage: Bacteria > Chloroflexota > Anaerolineae > UBA7937 > B3-Chlor > JAUWLF01. Next base: position 4,864 of record JAUWLF010000147.1, read on the forward strand.
ATCCGTTCCACGGATGGAGTGATGCTCACTGTGCCCAATTCGAAACTGACCAATGAGGTGGTGATCAACTTCAGCCACAGCGAAAGCCCCAACCTGCGTGTGCGGCTCCGAGTAGCGGTGGAGCCGGAGTTGCAGAACGTACGGAGAGCCGTGGCCGAGATCGAGAATATCGCCGCTGGGGATCCTGACATCTCCCATGAGCCGAGAGACCCAGAAGTGGTGATCCGGGAGATCGAAGACTACGACGTCTTGGTGGAGCTGCGCTTCTACGTGGACGATGCCCGGAAGATGAGGCGCACTAAGTCGCGCGTCACAGAGAAGATCCTGGCCGTCTTCGAGGAGAAGGGGATCGAGATCGCGACTCCGATGCAGGTAGTGCACCTCGTACAGGAAGATAGCAGTGAGTCCTGACTGTGCCGGCTTGAATCGCATGCCTGCGGCGTTGCGGTCTATGGAGTCCAGACCTCATCCCTCTGACTCTGCTTGACCACCAGGGACCCCTATCCTGTTCTGGCTTCCCTCGCAAGGAACTCTTCGGCTGCTCGCAGGAGAGCGGATAGGAACCGCCGGCTTTGGTCCGGACGAGCACAATCTCTCGCGCGATGTCGCTGAAGGTCTGTGGCTTCCCGTTCATCCCCCTGGTAGTTGACCCATTGATCATGTCCATGACCGATCCGGCAGCGAGCTTACTCTCCGAGCGTCAGTGAGGAATGGACATGCGCAGATGATCATCGTGGCCCTGCTCCGTCAAGCGATACCGGTGCTGCTTGGGGCAGGAGGAGAACGAGGGGTAGACTGAGCAGCAGGATAACGGCGCTGGCTGCATAGGCCAGGTGGAGGCCAAAGAGATCCCCCAAGGCTCCCAGGACTACGGCCCCTGTGGACTCCGAGATGAAGGCCAGGGAGAGATAGAGGCTGTTGGCTAGCGCTCGGTTCTCGGGGCAGTTCTCTTGCACGATGGACATCATGATCACCTGGGCCGGAGGCATGACGATACCGATGCCAATCAGGACGGGGAACAGCGCCCAGCCGCTAACCTGCAATAGTATGAACATCAGTATTGGCGACAGGAGCGTAGAGATGAAGAGCACCCGGCGGCGACCCCAACGGTCGCTCATTGAGCCTCCCAGCAGCGAACCTATGATCCCGGCCCCGGCTGCGATGGAGACGGAAACTCCGGCAAGCGAGAAGCTGGCGCCTCGCTCTGTAAGGAAGGTGGGTAGAAAGATCCACGTCGCCGCGACCATCAGGGCACGCATCACGATGATCCCCACTAGCGGGACCAGGAGCGGCCTCAAAGCGTGCAGTGCGGTGCGCCAGGAACGCTCCTCATCGATCATTGACGGCGGCGGGGGTAGGTGTCGAAGGCGCAGAAGAAGGATGGCTGAGGCTAGCCACCCACCTATCATCAGCCACGGGATCCCCTCCAGGCCCAGTAGCCTGACGGCAGTGACCACGATAACGGGCCCCACAGTGAACCCCAACGTCCCTCCGACCATCCATACTCCCATGCCACGCCCCAGCTTCCGTCCGGAGAGGCGGCCAGCGATGGCAGGTGCCACTGCGTGCAGGCTGGCCGAGCTGAGGCCGGCCACCATCACCAGCAGGACTAGCGCTCCATAGTGGGGAGCGACACCCAGTAAGCTCATCATGGTGGCGACCACGGCGGGAGATAGTATGATC
>JAUWLF010000017.1 GCA_030613785.1 Chloroflexota bacterium
CTATCGTTCACCGACAAGCTGAAGGCTGTCCTCTGGGTGCCCGTGATCCGACTGTGGGGCGACGTGGCCAAGATGGTGGGGTATCCCGTGGGTGTAGTCTGGCGCACGCGGCACAAGGCTCATCTCCCACCCACCGCTCAGGATAACTCACACCAGCGCTGAAGCGCCAGCCAACGCACTACCCTATCTCCCTGTCTGGTGTGCAGACCAGGCGACATACGCCTGGACGCCGTACACCTCATGTGCCCTCTTCCGCCGTTCAACCCCCAATTCCAACCATTGGTCAAGAAAACGTTGACCCAGCCGAGATCCTCTTCTATAATGGTTACAGTATGGCAATCGGAGAAGGAACAGAGGGAACTCCAGGAAGCGATCCTCGGTGCTGCCCAACCTGGTGTGGAATGTGGTCAGGTTGGTCCGGCGACGCCAGGTCTGCGCTGAGGTGGAACAGGAAAGTGGTGGGCGCAGGCGGTGTGGCTGCTCAGCCGGTCGCGATAGCATTCGAAGGGCAGGCAGATGCTTAGCAGGGATGACGTCAAGAGACTCCTCGTCTGGAATCCATTGGGAGCGCTGGCGTTCGGGCTGATTGCGGGGTACTTCACCGGCGACTTCCGCTATTCGTTTGCCGCCGGGCTCTGCGCGATATACATGGTCGAAGCGCTGATGGCCCTCCTTCAGAGGTTCCTGGAGCCCAGGATCCAGGAGCTGCCTCGGCTGCGCAAAGTGCTGATAGAGATCGGGGCTTCGTTCCTAAGCCACTTCGTAGGCATCTTCGTGGGTCTCACACTGACCGCGCTCCTCTTCGGCTACTTCAGCATTGCGCTGATCTTCTATCTGCTTCCCTGGGCTCTCGTCGCCCCGGCATTCCACAGCGTCCAGTATGCGCGGATGTTCTATCGGGAATTGAGGGAGACCGAGCTTCAGGAGGAGAGGCTGAAGGCGCTGGCCGCCGAGGCTGAACTGAAGGCCTTGAAAGCGCAGATCAACCCCCACTTCTTGTTCAATACCCTGAACACGATCGCCCACCTCACCCGCACTGATCCTCCCAGAGCCGAGAGAACGGTGGAGAAGCTGGCAGACATCTTCCGCTACGCCCTGTTCAGCATGGAGAAGGACAGCGTTCCCCTTCAAGAGGAACTGGGCTTCATTCAGGACTATCTTGAGCTGGAGAGGGAGCGGTTCGGCGACAGGCTACAGGTCAACCTCTCCATCGCACGCGATACGCATTCCATCTCCGTACCTCCCCTGATTCTTCAGCCCTTGGTGGAGAACGCCCTCCAGCATGGCCAGGGGCTCCGGGGAGAGGTCGAATTGGAGTTGGCTACCTCACTCAGTGACGACTTCCTGGAGATCGCCATCAAAGACCATGGACCCGGTATGCAAACGATTGTGGCCAAGCAGCCCGGCCGCGGTATCGGGCTGCGCAACGTTCGCGAGCGGTTGGAGAGGACCTACGGCGAGCAATACGGGTTGGAGATCGGGCCCAACGAGCCGCGTGGCACGAAGGTCGTGATTAGCATCCCGAGGGGGCAAAGATGAAGCTCAGAACGCTGATCGTTGATGACGAGGCACCGGCCAGGGAACGCCTCCGGAGACTACTGGCAGGAAACGAACTGATAGAGCTGGTCGGCGAGGCCAGAGACGGCGTGGAGGCGGTGGAGATGATCGAGGAGACCTCGCCACACCTGGTGCTCCTGGACATCCAGATGCCGGTGCTCGATGGGTTCGGGGTCATAGAAGCGCTGCAAGAACCTCCAGCCATCATCTTCGTCACGGCCTACGATGAGTACGCCATCAGAGCCTTCGAAGTCAACGCTCTGGACTACCTGTTGAAGCCCTTCAGCCAGGAAAGGCTGAACAAGGCCATAGAACGTGCGCATGAGGAACTGACCTCGGGCCAGGAGTTCGCGGACAGGATCGGGCCATTGTTAGAGAGTCTGCGGGAAGAGAAGCGATACACGGAACGCGTCGCGGTCCGAGAACCCGACCGTATCCTCGTCCTTGACGTGGAGGAGATCGACTGGATCGAGGCCCGGCAAGGACAGGTGGTAGTACATGTGGGCCAGGAAGAGCACGTGCTCGCCCGTACCTTGGCCGACCTTGAGGCCCGGCTGGACCCCACGCTCTTCTTCCGCGCTCATCGCTCGGTGATCGTCAACCTCGACCGGGTGAAGGAGATCATCCCCTGGTTCGCCGGCAGCCACAAGCTCAGGCTGACCACGCGAGCCGAGGTGGACCTCAGCCGCTCCCGGGGCAAAGCTCTCCGCGAGATACTTGGCTGGTGAACGGTTGAGAAGGCTCAGAGATAGGAGCAAGACAGTGGCTGCAATTGAAGTCGAAAACCTGCACAAAGCATACGGGAAAGTGAGAGCGGTGGACGACATCAGCTTCAGGGTACAGATTGGAGAGATCTTCGGCTTCCTAGGGCCCAACGGCGCAGGCAAGACAACGACCATCGAGATCATAGAAGGATATCGCAAGCCCGATGACGGCCGCGTAACCGTATTGGGCCTCGACCCTTTCCGGCAGCCCTACGAAATGAAGGAGCGCGTGGGCATCATGCTTCAGTCAACCTCCCTATACCCAGACCTGAGGGTGGGCGAGATCATCAAGCTCTTCGCCGGATACTACAAGCACACCGTGGACACCGACGCTCTCCTAGAGATGATGGGCTTGATTGAGAAGAAGGGGTCATTCGCCAGGGAGCTATCGGGCGGGCAGAGGCAAAGGCTAGCCCTGACCCTGGCCTTCATCAACGATGCGGAGATTCTGTTTCTGGATGAGCCAACGGCAGGGCTGGATCCGCAATCCCGGCGCACTGTTTGGGAGTGGATAGACGGGGCACGCCAGAAACGAAAGACTGCCTTCATTACCACACACTATATCGAGGAGGCCGAGAAGCTCTGTGATCGGGTAGCCATCATCGATCACGGTAGGATCATCGCTCTGGACACACCACGGCGGCTGATGGCGGACTTGGAAGCTGAGCATAGGATCGAGTTTGTGGCGGATAGCGCCCTTGATCTGGCCAAGCTGTGGGACATACCAGGGTTGTGCACAGTGGTAAACGGCAAGAAGGGCGAGTACACCCTGCATGTGAGCGCCCCCCAGCGCGCGCTCAAGGGCTTGATGGCTCTGGCAGCGGAGGAGGGATTCCATCCACGAGACCTGAGGGTCGAAGGGGCAACCCTGGAGGATGTGTTCATCAAGTTGACTGGGAGGAGGATAAGGGAATGAGAGTGCTGTGGAGGGAGGTTGTGACCAGCCTCAAGCTGTTCTTCCGCAACCGGCATGCGCTAGTCCCTACGGCCGGGTTGCCGGTGCTCTTCATGTTCCTCTTTAGCTATATGTATCGGGGACAGAGCATGGGGGGCGTACCGGCCGTGGCCTACGTCTTCGCCAGCGTAATCGGCATGTCGGTGGGAGCTACCGCCTTTCTCAATCTGTCCATAACTCTGGTGGAAGAGCGGGACGAAGGTATTCTGAAGCGGCTGCGGGGCACTCCTTTGCGAGAGTGGCAACTACTGGGAGGCAAGGTACTGGGAGCTGGCGTCGTGATCTTGCTACAGGTGATGCTCCTCTTTGCCATCGGCCTGCTGTTCTTCGGGTTGAGACTCAAGGGCGCCCCCCTACCATCGCTGGGTGTGCTGATTGTGGGCACCTTCACCTTTCTGGCTATGGCGTTCTGCCTGGCCGGCTTGATGAAGAACTCCAGGGCGGCTGAGGCCTGGGCGTTAGCCCTTTTCCTGCCCATGCTGTTCATCGGCGGCGGCTTTTTCCCCACGGAGTCTTTGCCCCAGGTGGTGCAGCATCTGGCCCAGGCTCTGCCTTTGACCCATCTCCTCGAGGCCCTTGTGCCGGTGATGGTCGAACGGCAGAGCATCCTGACCTGCGGAGGTCACCTGCTGGTCATGGCCGTCTGGGCGGGTGCTTGTTTCGCCATCGCCGTGAAGACCTTTCGCTGGCAATGAGGTGCTTTCATCTGGTGTTTCCCCAGCCCACTGACCTGATCGGAACTTTGCTGATAGACCGTAGTAGTGGCATCCTGGAACTTGGCGGAGACACCCACAAACGAGGAGACGGGCAATGACAGAATGGAAAAGGCATGGAGACACGTTGGTCTGGGCTGCTTGGAGTGTTCTGACGATACTCCAAACCCTGTTGTCCTTCGTCCTCTACAACCAAGAGGGCGTCGAGTCGGTGAGGTACCTCGCTTGGGCAGTCTGGGTGGTGATGTGCATCTTTGGCATCGTGCCCATCTTCACCCTCCGCCGAAAAGGTGGCGTGCCAGACGGAAAGGGCTATGTACACACTACGGCGCTGGTTGATACAGGAGTTTACGCTGTTGTCAGGCATCCCCAGTATCTGTCCTTCATGCTCCTGAACCTCTTCTTGATACTCGTGGCCCAACATTGGCTGATCACATTGATCGGCCTTCCGGCCATGGCCCTGAGCTATCTGATCGCGCTGGATGCAGACCGGTTCGGAGTGGAGAGATTTGGTGAGGAGTACACACGCTACATGCAGACAGTACCAGGAACCAATTTCCCGCTGGGGCTCATCCGGCTCCTGAGACGAAGAACCACACACGGGAGGCGGACGCATTCCTCTGAAAGCAAACTTGAGGAGGAGTAAGAATGGAGAGAACAGCTTCGGACAGTTGGTTCACCAAGCGGATGATGAGGTTGACCCACTTCGAGAAGTGGCTCATGGACAGGCCGCAACGGATCCAGCGCGCAGAACGCGAGGCACTGGCCTTGTTCGGGATCATCAACCTGCCACCGCAGCCCCGCTGCCTGGAGATCGGCTGCGGGCACGGGATAGTCACCCGATTGCTGGTCGAGCGCTTCATGGCGCGTGTGATGGCCACCGATCTCGACCCTGCTCAGCTAGCTCTGGCTCGCGAGCGCCTGGCTGACATACAAGAGAATGTGCAGTTCCGCGTCGCAGATGCCCGGGAGATGCCCTTCGATGAAACTCAATTCGACGGCGTGTTCTCTTTCGGAGTTCTGCACCACCTGCCTGGGGGATGGCGACGGGCGGTGGCGGAGACCGCACGAGTGCTTAGCCCGGGCGGATGGTTCGTCTTCACCGATCTCGTGCTGGCCCCCGGCGCCGGCCGTGTGGTGCAACAGTTATTGCCACAGCTTGACCCACTGGAAGAAACTGCCCTGCGCGCCTGTCTGACCGCGCATGGTCTGCGCCTGGTCCACTACGAGCACGACTCAGGCCCCTGGGGAGCGATCATGCGATGGTGCACGGCCGTCGCCCAGAAGGTGTAACTGCGACCTTTGATCTCTCAAATGAGCTTTGCGGCCGGACTCATGCGACTCGCACGACGTAGAAAGAGAGCATCAAAGGAATTAGTTGAGATAACACGAGCAAAACGATCAATTGACGTCACTGCACCACACCAGGTCGTCTGTAACTGGATAGTCGAACCGGAGAAAGGCTGCAGAACTTGAAAAAGGCTGGGGAGACGAATCTGCCAGCGTAGCACCCCGTCAAGCATAGGCTGACGTATTGTCATTCTGAGCCGAGGCGTAGCGAAGGCGAAGAATCCCATCTATTGCGCAGGAGAACGCCCGTTTGCCAAAGATCAGGTTCTTCGTCGCTTCACTCCTCAGAATGACAGACTCGCAGTATGCTCCCACGGAGCACTAGCGAGAATCACCACGGAAGACAGCGACGCGAAGCAGCCCCCGCTGTAGCGGGGGCTGCTGAACCTCGCACCTCAGAGACTCAAAGCCCTGTCGTCAGCATACACCAATGAACCCGCCGTGTGACCAGATGGCCATCACGGCCGGCAGCAGTACGCCTGTCCAATCACGGGAGAGTCGAGCGGGTCGTATGTTCCCTCGCGATCGAGATCGAAACCGACCACGAAACTGCCGTTTGGACACCACGTCACCGGTTGGTGGCTGTTGATCCCTGCTTGTTCCACTCCCACCCAGGAACACGAACTCCAGTTGCCGTACTGTGGCGCAGCCAACGGACAGCATCTGGCTTGTCCGACCACAGGAGAGTCAAGAGGGTCGTATGTTCCCTCGCGATCTAGATCCAAGCCGGCCAAATAGCTGCCGTTCGGACACCAGGCCACTGCTTGGTGGCTATTGACCCCCGCACTTTCCACGCCGACCCAGGAGCACGTCCCCCAGTTGCTGAACTGTCCCACAGCCAAGGGACAGCAGTGTGCCTGGCCAATCACGGGAGAGTCAAGCGGGTCGTATGTTCCCTCGCGATCGAGATCCAAGCCGGTCAGGAAACTGCCGTTGGCGCACCAGGTCACCGGCTGGTGACTGTTGATCCCGCCCTGTTCCACTTTCACCCAGGAGCACTGTCCCCACCGCGCCACGAATGGTGTTGGTGTGGCCGCCGGTGGTGGTGGCGGTGGCGGCGGGATGGTGGGCGACGCTCCTGGCGGCGGTGGAGGAGGCAGTGTGGGCTCTGGTCCCGGAGCACCTTCGACGGACAGAGTGACTGCCCGTGTCTGTGGACCGTCAGGTGCTTCCACAAGCAGTTCGTAAGTGGTAGTCGTCTGAGGGCACTCCTCCCGCTCCCCAAGCGGCGGCACTTCCTGGCCGTTAAGGAGCACCCGCCACTCTCCAGGGGGATGCACTTCCCAGAACAACATGGCGCATCCACCCTGAGGGACCACGTCCGGATGTACCTCGAAGACGATGACCTCTGGCCCACCCTCTGGTGGAGGCTCTTCAGGAGGAGGCTCTTGCGGTGGGGGCTCCTCCGGTGGCGGCTCTCCCGGAGGAGGCTCCTCGGGCGGCACTTCGCCCTCAACTTCGATCGTCACGGTCTCCTTGATGGACCCGCCTGGCACTCCTACCACGAGCTCGAAGGTCGTAGGCTCATGCAGGCAGACCTCATCCTCGCCTTCCATCCCCACCTCGCGGCCGTTCAGGAAGACGGTGTACTCCTCGGCCGCGTGCACCTCCCAGTGCAGCATGGCACACCCGCCAGGGGGCACTACTTCCTCGCTGGCCCAGAACTCTATCTCCGGTTCAGCGCCAGGGATGGGGAGTATCCCGCAGGGGCTGCATCCCACGATTCCGGTGGAGAACAGGAACCCCATTGCCATCATAATGCTCAGCACTCGACGCAACGTATGCCCACTCATCGCAACCTCCCTTGCCTTGACGGTATCTGGTGAACGCGACCGTCCACGGTTTGCGGTAATATACCAAACGTGTCACTGAATGTCAAATATCCGTGACGCGCTCCTCTGCCCTAGCTGGCCTTCCGTTCATGGCAAGCACCCAGCCCTCAAACCGTGGCGAATCCGCCTTGCCGCCAGAACCTTGTCTCTGGCTCCGAAAACCTGTTACAATAGGTTGTCATCCTCTGGGAAGCGCGTGCGACGAGTTTGTACTCCTTGTCTCCGCACCCATATCCTGAGCCGATACGACATGAAAGGTCGAGTCCTGCTCATCAATCCCTGGATCTACGACTTCGCCGCCTACTGCGAGTGGAGCGAGCCGCTGGGTCTGCTGTCCATAGCTGCCGTCTTGAGAGAGAACGAGTACGAGGTCACCCTCGTGGATTGCCTGGACCGCCACCATCCGGACCTGCCCACTAAACCCCGCCAGGATGCCTACGGCTGTGGCAAGTTCCCCAAGACCTTCCTGGAGAAGCCTCTCATCCTGAGTGATGTGCGCCGTCGTTATGGGCGATACGGCTTGCCCCTCGATCTCTTCGAAGACGAAATGCAATCGCAGCCTCGCCCCGATGTGATCATGGTTACGTCAGGTATGACCTATTGGTATACAGGCCCCTTCGAGGCCATCAGGAGAGCGAAAAAGAGGTTCCCCTCTGTACCTGTCGTTCTGGGTGGGATCTACGCCACCCTTTGCTACCAACACGCCAAGCTCAAGTCCGGAGCCGACTACGTCATCACGGGAGAAGGGGAACTCCAGGCCCTGCAACTGGTTGATACGTTGACCAGGAACGAGTCCGACTACAGCTCTTTCGCTGGAGGTCTGGACTCGCTGCCTCCCCCGCTCCACGAGTTGCGCAGGAATCAGGGATACGTAGCCATCGAGACCTCCCGCGGCTGTCCCTTCCGGTGCACGTACTGTGCTTCGTCCCTGCTGCACCCCCGTGGGTTTCGGCGGAGAGATACACATCTGGTAGCCGACGAGATAGAATACTGCCGGTACCAACTGGGGGTGCGCGATTTCGCCTTCTACGACGACGCGCTGCTGGTGGATGCCTCCGCACACATCCACGTCCTTCTGGATGAGATCTTGAGACGCCGTGTGGGTTGCCGATTCCACACCCCCAACGGCTTGCACGCCAGCTACATTGATGAAGCCCTGGCGATGAAGATGTATGAGGCCGGTTTCAAGACCATCAGGCTCGGACTGGAGACCTCCAACATCCTCGAGCAGTTGCGCACTGGGGCCAAGACGACAAACGAAGGATTCAAACAGGCTGCCCAGAACCTCAGGGTAGCTGGGTTTGAGGCTGGGCAGGTCACGGCGTACGTTCTGGCGGGTTTGCCCGGACAACCGCTCGAGGAGGTGGTGGAGACCGTAGATTTCGCACACGAATGCGGAGTCTCGACCCAGATCGCCCCGTATTCCCCTATTCCCGGCACCCTCGAATGGGAGCGGGCGGTCAAGCAGTGGGGTTTCGATGCCCACGCTGATCCACTACTACACAACGACTCCCTCTACCCCTTCCCTTGGTCACACGCCTCCTTCGAGGACTTCGAGGAAGTAAAGGCCAGAGCTCTGGCCGGAAACCGAGTGTTGATCTCGCAGGCCTAGCCGCTACTCGTGCCCAGAGGTGAGGACATTGAGGGTGTGGAAAGAATCTCCCCAAGCTGGTCCTGAATCCCAGATCGCGCCGAAGGAGGAGGGCTTTGGTCCCTTTCAAGATTCCATAGGGCGTGTTCAGTGACCAACGAGGTTTCACATCTTCCCCGCGAGCCCAGGCGAAGCCCGTAACCGCCCGACTGCGTCCTTCAAGAGGCCGCTGAAAGGCCCATCATCTCTTCCGGCTTCCTTGAGCCCCTGGATACCAGGGAAACCCAGAGCGTGTTTTCCAACACCATCGACATTGGTTCTTTCGTCCCTGGCCGTTTTCTGCTAGAATACTAGTGGCTCCAGGAATCCGGGTCGAGCGTCAACTGGTCAGCGTAGGAGGTAGAATGGTGGCCAAGGTGGGAAGGAATGATCCTTGCCCTTGTGGAAGCGGGAAGAAGTACAAGTACTGCTGCCTGAGGAAAGAAACAGCAACGAAGTCCGAGGCCCTTGGCCGCGAGAGGGCCTGGGACACCATGATGGACAAGCTGTTTGACTTCTCCAGGGAGGAGCGCTTCCGCCTGGACCTCGAATCTGCTTTCGACCTCTTCTGGAACCGAAGCTACACCGCTGAAGAGATAGACTCCCTCGCTCCAATGCAGGTCATGAGCTTCTTGGACTGGCACATCCATGACTACCGTACGTCCACCGATTCCCAGCGGATAGCCGATATCTTCCTGCAAGAAAGAGCATCCACGCTGTCTGAGCAGGAGTTGGAACTCTTGGAGGCAGCCAAGGATGCAGTGCTCAGCGCCTATGAGGTGACGGAGGTCGAAGAGTGGAAGAGGATTGGAGTGCGGGACATTTTTCAGGAAGTGGAGTACGAGCTACCCCATACATCCACCCTTGAGGGGATCACGACAGGCCAGTTGTTGTTGGGACGCTTGGTCGCCCTGGGGGACGCCCGTCGTTTCTCCTGGATCGCCTGGCTGGTACCTCCCGAAGTTGAGGATGACCTGAAAGAGTACATCCAGGACATGTACGCCAAGTATCAAGAGGATCACTACCAGGCTTCCTGGAAGGAGTTCTTGCGAGAGAGAAGCTATCTCTTCAACCACTTCATGCTCAAGGTGCAGGGCAAGCTGCCTTCGGCCAAAGTCTTTGTCCCCCACAAGAACGACCAAGAGGCAGAAGCCCGGCCAACCGTCCTCACGCCAGGGAGTGACAAGATCGAGGAGCGCCCTGCGGTGCTCGTCCCCGGCCAAGAAGGCGGGGGAGGCCCCTCCGTCGTTCTGGTGCCCGGGAGGGATGATTGAGCTTTCAGGCAAACTCACCGGAGAGTCAATTGCTCTCAGCTCAAGACGCCACTCTGGGAGTTCGCGAAGGAGGAGATCCTTCGCGTAGCTGTGGACTTGTGCGCCGAGAAGAACGTGGGTTTCATTGACGCTTATCACGCGACGCTGCTCAGGAAAAAGCCCTTGGGCGCGCTGTACGGCTATGACAAGGACTTCGACGGGTTGCCGGAGCTGAGGCGGTTGGAGCCCTAGATTAGAGGAGAGTACGTTGACCAGTACGAATGCTGAATCCCCCACGCCGCAGGAAGTGACGACAGAGGAGAAGCTGGATCGACTGAGAGACATCATCTCCTCGCTCGGGAGCGTGGTCGTCGCCTATTCTGGAGGAGTCGACAGCACTCTCCTCCTGAAAGTGGCTCACGACCAACTAGGCGGCAGGGCCATCGCCGTCACCGCTGTCTCTCCCAGTTTTCCCCGAGAAGAGCGCGAGCAGGCCACCCGGATGGCCGAAGAGATGGGGGCAGAACTCATTCTTGTCGAAAGCGACGAGTTAGATGATCCCAACTACGTGGCAAACCCACCGGACAGGTGCTATCATTGCAAATCCATTCTGTTCGATGAACTCTTGCACATCGCACGACAGAGAGGCTTCGCATACGTGGTGGACGGGTGCAACTACGATGATCTGGGAGACCATAGGCCTGGCATCCAAGCAGCTCGGGAACTGGGTGTCCGTAGCCCGTTGATGGAGGCAGAGCTGACCAAGTCGGACATTCGTGCTCTGAGCCGCAGGCTGGGCCTACCGGTATGGGACAAGCCCTCCGCGGCATGTCTGGCCAGTCGCATCCCCTATGGAACACCCATTACTGAAGAAAGCCTGGAGCAGATCGCGGAGGCGGAACGATTCCTCCACGGCTTGGGAATGACCCAAGTGCGTGTTCGACACCACGGGGACATCGCCCGCATCGAGGTCGATGCGGAGAGCATGCCACTCCTGATTGAGAGAGGCCCGCAAATAGCCAGTCACCTCCGTGAATTAGGGTTCGCCTATGTGGCCGCCGACCTGGAAGGCTACCGTACCGGCAGCATGAACGAAACCCTGGCACAGCAAGATGATGGATGAACGTTTGAGAAAGCTGCTGGAGGACCTCAGAGACGGTAGGACGAGCATCGAAGAGGCCATGTCCGTCTTGCGTGACCTGCCCTATCAGGACTTGAGTTACGCCATGCTCGATCATCATCGAGGGTTGAGGAAGGGCTTTCCCGAGGTGGTTTTCTGTCCAGGGAAGTCGCCGCAGCAGGTTGTGGAACTCATCTCAGAGCTCTCCAAGCGGAATGATCGAGTGATGGCTACCCGTGCTGACAAGGACACCTTCAAAGCGGTGGAAGAGGTCCTACCAGGGGCCAGATACTATGCTCAGGCTCGTATCTTGGTGGTGGATAGCGGGAAGGAGAAACCTCCTCCGTCCGGTGAGGATGAGAGCTATGTTCTGGTAGTATGCGCGGGCACCGCGGACATCCCGGTCGCAGAGGAAGCCGCTGTCACGGTAGAAGTCCTTGGCAGCAGGGTGGAGAGACTGTATGATGTGGGGGTGGCCGGTCTGCATCGCCTCTTGGACAAGCGAGAGAAGCTCTTCAGAGCCAAGGTCATCATTGCTGTGGCGGGGATGGAGGGCGCACTGGCCAGTGTGATAGGAGGCCTGGTAGCTTGCCCGGTGGTCGCGGTCCCCACCAGCGTGGGCTATGGAGCCAGTTTCCACGGCCTTGCACCGCTGCTGACTATGCTCAACTCGTGTGCGCCAGGCGTGGCTGTGGTGAATGTGGACAACGGCTTCGGTGCAGGCTACTTCGCCCACAACATCATGAGGGTGACGACCGAAGAATGAAGATCGCCTACTTCGACTCCTTCGCCGGAGCCAGCGGCGACATGATCCTCGCGGCCCTGATCGACGCAGGTCTGGACGCCCAAGAACTGCGAGAGGCATTGGACGGACTGCATTTGCCGGACTACGAGCTTCGTGTAAGCAGAGTGCACAAGGGAGTCATAGAGGCCACTGACGTTCAGGTAGTAGTCAACGACCAGCGAACCGAACGCAGGATGCCGGAGATCGAAGCGTTGATCACTAGGAGCGAACTACCGCTCGAGATCCAAGAGACTAGCATGCGAATTATCCGCCGCCTGGTCTCCGTGGAGGCCAAGGTGCACGGCTCCGAACCGCAGAACGTTCACCTCCACGAACTGGGTGGCACAGACGCCATCGTGGACGTGGTGGGTGCGGTTCTCGGTTTGCATCTGCTGGGCGTAGAGGCAGTCTATGCCTCGCGGCTGCGCTTGGGACATGGCTTTGTTAGCTGTGCCCACGGTCTGTTGCCCGTCCCGGCGCCTGCTACCCTGGAACTGCTGAAAGGCGTACCGGTGATCCAGGCCGATGTGGAGGAAGAGCTCGTCACTCCCACAGGCGCAGCGATCCTGACGGGACTGGTCAAGGAATTCGGTCCCCTCCCTGCGATGATCGTCGACAGCATAGGATACGGCGCTGGCAAGAGGGAACTTCCCTTCCCCAATCTGCTCAGAGTATTGGTGGGCACCAGGACCGCACGAGACGCCGCATCAAGGGAGACGATAGTCCTCCTGGAAACCAATCTCGATGACATGAATCCGGAGTTCTATGACCACATTGTGGAAGCGCTATTCGCCGCTGGGGCCCTGGACGTCTATCTGCAACTGATCCAGGCCAAGAAGAACCGCCCTGGCGTGGTTCTTTCAGTCCTGTGCCATCCGCAGTCGGTGCAGGATCTATCGTCAATCATCTTCTCCGAGACCACCACCTTGGGCATTCGACAGCAAACCATGGAGCGACTGTGTCTCAGTCGTGAGACGGTCAAGGTCGAGACACCTCTCGGTCAAGTGAGGATCAAGGTGGCAAAGCTGGGCGACAAGATGATCAATCTCTCTCCCGAATACGAGGATTGCCGCCGGCTGGCCCTGGAGAACAAGAAGCCCCTCAAGGAAGTATATGCAGCCGCGCAGGCCGCGGCCATGGAGTGGCGAGACAAAGCGGAGCAGCTTCCTTCCTGATGGACCACTCTCCCGTGCCGTACCTACGAATGGATTCACTATGCGCTTAGTGCGCTATGTGTCACTGGCCTTGGTCTCATTGGCACTGGCCGTCCTCGTCATCTTCGGGCTTCTGTGCCTCTACATTGACTACTATGCTCGCCAAGACCTGGCTCAGCAGGCGGACGCCGTTGTTGTTCTGGGCGCTCTCGTTCTACCTAGCGGCCAACCGGGTCCCGACCTCACCGTCCGTACCGAGCACGCCGTGGGTCTCTATCAGGCCGGACTGGCTCCTCGATTCATCTGCGCTGGAGGCGTGAGGGACGACGCGGCGTCGGCAGCATCGGTGTGCAGATCGCTGGCGATCTCCCTGGGGGTCCCTGAGGAAGCGGTGGTGCTAGCTGACGGCTCCGCCAACACAGAGGAAGACGCTCACCAAGTGGCAACGGTCATGAGCCAGCACGGTTGGCAAACCGCCATCGTGGTCAGCCATCCACTGCACATGTATCGCGCCAAGCTCTTCTTCGAAAAGGAGGGCCTCGTAGTCTACACCAGCCCAACGACCACGGATGTGGATGCAATTCCATTACCGTGGCGTACTTACTATACCATCAGAGAAGGTGCAGGCATCCTGTGGCCCTATCTCGAACAGGCTGGCTTTCCCCCCGACTGGACGGCGGCCCTCCAGAAGTGGGTCTATGCTGGGCCATGATGTGGGCTCGCAGCCGTTCCTGCCCCCCTCGCCGCCCATCCCCCTCGCTTCCAAGGAGGTTGACCACCGGTCCGCGGGCCAAGACAGCATTGTCTTTCCTTGTCAACGATGATAGAATCTTACTCAAATCCTGGCACGTCCCATCGTTGCCGAGAAGGCCAATAGCGTGGAAGACCTACCTCCTGCAATACATGAGATAGCCGTCTACACCGACCTGCTGGAAATCAGAGGAGAGGTGACAGTATGGCCCCCTCGCCGCATCCTCGATGTGTTGAACGGCACGCAGACGCCCTACTTGACCATCGAACAGGCAGCAGTCATCCCTTTATCCCGATGGGGAAAAGCTCAACCCACGGCTGTCGAGAGCATTGTCCTGAACATCGAGGAGATCACCTTAGTCTGGCTCATCCGAGAGACCAAAGTAGAGTCACGCGAGTTCACCTCGGTTCACAAGATTGCCCAGCCGGTGTTGGCTTATGCCGGGCCTTTTGTTGCTCGGGGAGACTTGCACATCATCCGCGAGGCAACCCTACTTCAAGCTCTGGATGCCATCAGGGAGAAATTCATCGCCTTGACCTACCCCTCCGTCTATTGCCTTACTGTGCCTGGCTTGACTCTCAAAGGGGGCATAATCCTGGCCCTGAACAAGGACCGCGTCACGGCCATCCAGGTCAACCCATGAGTCCGGTGGAGAAGCGAGACCTGTATACGGCAGGCAGAGATCCTCTGTGGCCCAGATCTGACGGAGATAGG
Organism: Chloroflexota bacterium; assembly: GCA_030613785.1. Classification (GTDB taxonomy): domain Bacteria; phylum Chloroflexota; class Anaerolineae; order UBA7937; family B3-Chlor; genus JAUWLF01. Next base: position 14,578 of record JAUWLF010000017.1, read on the forward strand.
TACGAATCGCGCTCTCCACGGCAAGATGACCAGGTGCCAGCGGCACGTCCTTCCTCACATCGGCCCCCTGGTATCCTCCTGACAGTAGCGACCGTACTACTCCTATCTACAGGCTGCGGGCTGGGCAAGCAGACGGTTGCGTCTACACCAACCAGCGTGGAGCCCGCTCCGCCCCCCACGAGCACAACGGAGCCAACAGCGACACCCACGCCGTCCCGCGAAGATCCCTATGAACCGAATGATTCCATCATGCAGGCGTATGGTCCGCTGATGCCGGCTCAGGAATACAGAGCCTATATCACTGCAAAGGACGACCTGGATCTCTACTACTTCGAGATAGAGTCTCCACAAACAGTAGAGATCACGCTGCAAGAGCTGCCCGCTGGGACAGACTACGATCTGTACTTGGTCACGGGTGAGGAGGACACCCTCGCCAGCTCGTGCAGCTCAGGGGAAGCAGAGGAACGGATCGAGTACACGACGAGCAGCGTGGGGGTCTTCTACATCTTGGTTTTGCCCTTCCACAACTTCAGCGAGGTGGAGCCTTACGCTCTGCAACTGAGGTTCTCGCCGGCCCCCACCCCGAGCGGCTCGGACAGCTATGAGCCCAACGACACCTTTGGCGAGGCCGAAGGCCCTGTGGCCTTTGATCTGCCCTATCAGTCCTATGTCTGGGATGAGGGAGACATAGACATTTATCTGCTCGAAGTTGATCGCAGCGGCATCGTCACTGTAGATCTCACCAACATCCCAAAGGTGGCAGATCTCGATCTATTCCTGTACGATGAAGCTGGAGAGGCTCTGGCCTCATCTACAACGGTGCTGGGCCACGAGCATATCGAACAGCGTCTGGAACCAGGCACGTACTACGTCACTGTAAGGTCCTTCGCTGGTTTCAGCCGCAATGAGCCCTATACCTTACAGCTCGCCCTGGCCGGGCCCTAGCTGTTGGAGACGCCAGACGCCTTGGTCCCTTCTGGACCAAACGAAGGATAGGAAAATGGCGCAAGTATGTAGTGCATGTGGGACCACCAATCTAGAGAGGGACAGGTTCTGCCGCGGTTGCGGGCAGCCCTTGGAGGTTTCTGCCAGCTCAGTGAAACTTGACACCCCGCATACCGCGGCTGGAAGCGCTCGCCCTTGGGTGGCCGTCATCTTGATAGGGGCATTGCTCCTGTGCTGCCTCGGCATCATCGGAGTCGCCCTCTTGGACGAGCTGATGCCCACGCACCCTCTACGGAGTCTCGTGGTAGGCACCCCTACCCCCACGTCCACCTGGACGCCTTCTCCCACGTCTACCCCTACTGTCACTCCCATTGCCGCGCCCACCAGCACTCCCACAGTAAGGTTGAATGGTGACAGCTTCGAACCCGACGACACCATACCCCAAGCCAAAGAGATCGGTACCGGGGGGGATCGTCAAACGCACACCTTGAACCCTGCTGGGGATCGAGACTACGTCTACTTCTGGGCCACAGAGGGGATGCAGTACACCATAGAGACAGGTAACCTGGGGGACCTCTGCGACACAGTGCTCACGCTGTACGATCAAGAGGGGACAGAACTGGCCAGTGACGACGATGGGGCCGAGGAAGCTCTAGCCTCCCACCTCACATGGGTCGCCGAAGAGGAGAGTACTCTCTTCGTTGAGGTTGGCCATTTCAGCGAGGTGCCGGAGGGAGAAGACGCAAGCTACGACGTCTGGATCACGGAGAGTGAGCCTGTGGCCTTCGAGGAAGATGAATACGAACCTGACGATACCATGGCGCAAGCCAAGGAGATTATGCTCGACGTACGCCAGACTCACACCATTCATGTGCAGGGAGACCACGATTGGGTGTACTTCCAGGCTGAGGAAGAGATCACCTACGTCATTGAGACCTCTGATCTCGGGGCTGAGATGGACACCGTGATCTATCTCTATAGCGAGGATGGCGAAGAGTTGGCCCAGAACGATGATGGCGGCGAGGAGAGCTTGGCTTCCCGCATCACTTGGAGTGTCGATTCCACGGGCATCCTCTACGTGATGATCCAGAGCTACTCGAATGACGGAGCCAGCCCAAACATGCACTACAGCATCTCAGTGTCTGAGGGGTTGGCCTTCAGACCAGACTCCCACGAGCCCGACGATAGCAGAGACCAAGCCAGTGAAATCGAAGTTGGATCGTTCCAGAGCCACAATCTGCATGTTACCGGAGATGGCGACTGGACCTCGTTCCAAGCCATGGCGGGAACCAACTACGTGATCGGGACGTTCAATCTGGGGGACAGGATTGACACCCTCATCTCTCTCTACGACGCGAACGGTCGAGAACTGGCCAGTGACGATGATGGAGGAGATCAATCTCTGGCCTCACGCCTTGCTTGGACTGCAACCGAGGATGGTATCCTCTACGTCATGATTCAAGACCTGGGAGACGATGAGGCGGGACCGGGGACCGAATACGGAATCTCCGTCCGTGAGGAAGGGAGCGCTCTGCTCATCGCCGATGAGTATGAGCCAGACAATACCATGGCCGAGGCCAGGGAAATCGAGTTGGGTGACATCCAGACCCACAGTATTCATGCCGTCGGCGACCACGATTGGCTGTCCTTTGAGGCCGCGGAGGGGACCACCTACCTCATCGAGACTTCCAATCTGGGACTGGAGATGGACACCATCGTCTTTCTGCATGACCAAAGCGGTACAGAAGTGGCTGAGGACGACGATGGCGGCGAAGACCCACGAGCTTCCCAAATCGCCTGGACCGCAGAGCAGACCGCTACGTTCTACATCATGGTTCGCGATTACAAGGACAACAGGGCCGGACTCGGAATGGCGTATGACATCTCACTTCGTCAAACCCAGCCCGCTACCAGTGAGTCGAGGATCTACATTGCTGAGGGCGCCTATCACATCGTGGCTCATGAGGTCAACGTCTTCATCGTCGGCATTAGCGAACGTCTCTTCCTGGACAACTTCACTGTGGAGGTTGATGCGGCTCAAGTAAGCGGGGATGACGACAACGAATACGGGCTGGTGTACGGCTATCAGGACCAAGAGAACTACTATGAAGTGGGCATCTCTGGCGATGGGTATGCCGGGTTCTTCGCCAAGGCGGCAGGCGCCTGGCACACCATCGTCAGGTTCAGACCCGAGGAGTCCGTCAATCCAGGCAATGCCCTGAATCATCTTCGCCTGGAGGAGGACGAAGGAAGGCTCTCCTTCTACATCAACGAACAACTGGCGTTTGAAGACTTCGACGATCGATTCCGCGACGGCTTTATTGGATTTGGTTGCGGTCCATTCAAGGAGCCAGGCCTGCACTGCTCCTTCGACAATCTGGTCGTCCGGGATCACGATGGCAGCGTGATCTGGCAAGACGACTTCGATGATAATTCTGGGACCTGGTCTGAGACCCATCAGCGGTAGCAGATCTGTCTCTCAGATTCATAGACTGGAGGAAAGAAGAGTGACAGTCTTCGCAAGAGAGCACATACGATTCAGAACGACTCGACGCTGGCTGGCCGCAACCCTTCTGGCGGCGCTCATTGGCACCGCCTTGCTAGCCGGATTGACGGGCTGTAATACTCCCGAGCCGCCGCCAACCAACACTCCCACGGTTCAGGCCCAAACGCCGACCCCCACCACACAGGAGACACCTCAGGCAACTACGGAACCCTTGATTCCGCTAGATGACGACCCGGTGCTGGGTTCACCCGACGCGCCGGTGACCATGATCGAGTATTCTGAGTATCTGTGTCCTTACTGCCGCCGCTTCGTCTTGGAGACCATGCCCCTAATCGAGGAAGAGTACATTGACACAGGAAAGGTCAAGCTCGTCTTTCGAGACTTCCCTGTCCATGGGCAACCGGCCGTCTCGATAGCCATGGTGGCTGAATGTGCTGCTGATCAAGGCAAGTTCTGGGAGATGCACGTTATGCTTTTCGAGCGGGCTGAGGAGTGGTCAGAAAGCGAAGACGTCCTGGCAACGTTTCAAGGATACGCTGAGGAGCTAGGCATCGACCAGGACGAGTTTCTCAACTGTCTCGAACTGGGCACGACTTTCGAAAGGATACAAGAAGACTACAACTTGGCCATACAGGATGGCGTCACTGGCACACCATCTTTCCTGATCAACGGCGTTCTAGTGGTCGGAGCGCAGCCTTTCGAGGAGTTCCAAAGAATCATCGAGGAAGAGCTAGCGAAACTAGGTCAGTGAGGGTCTGTACAGGCTCTCTTCCCTCTTGCCGCCGAGGTACGTGAGCAGCTCTTCGCTGAAGCCCTCCTCCCGCATGAAGGCCTGAAGATAATGGTATGGCACAAAGGCCAAGCCACGCGAACCCTGGGCTAGCAGCCGTTCCGCTTGCTCGCCCACACCGGTCATCGTCTCCTGCAAGTACGTCTCCCCCTCAAGTGCCGCATACCGCAAGGCCTCGGCGTAGTGGCCGAGGCCTTGCTCATGAGTCTCGGCACTAGACAAGGCCAGCCGTCCTCTCAGCCAACTCAGCTTCGACAGTGGCTCCCACCTCTCTAGTGTGAGCGCCAGCCTGCCTGCCTCGTCGGCACGCTCGTAGAACTTCCCTAGCTCCTCGTGCGTGAAATGCAGGAAGGCTAGATTCATCAAGGCCACCGACTCGCTGAGATCCTCGCCAAGCTCCTGAGCAATCTGCCGAGTACATTCGTAGCACTCCAGGGCCTCATGGGGACGGCCCTGATTGTGATTCACGGTACCCAGATTGTTGAGAACAATACCCTGACCACGAACGTCGCCTAGAGCCTTGCGCAGTGCCATACTGCGGAGGTACCTGTCGATAGCCTCTTCCCACATGCCGCGGGCACTGTAGGCGTTCCCTAGCTCGTTCAGCTCCCGCTCGTCGAGCTCATCGAAGCCCCTTACCTGTCCCATGTCCAATACCGCTCAGTGCGAGCTAGCTGAACAGCTTCGCTATCTCATCCTGAGGGAACCTAGGCATATCTATGGTAGAGATACCTCGCCGCAGCTTTACACCACTCTCCGCACTCTGCACGTGGCCGATGACGGAGGCCGGGATATGCTCCGCACTCAAGACCGCTTCTAGCTCCTCAGCCTGCGCGGAGGGCAAGGTGATGAGCAGCGCCCCCGAGGCGATGGTGCCCAACGGAACCAGTCCGAACTCAGCACACAACTGACGACATTCCGGCAAAACTTCTATCTTCCCCTCTTCTATCAGTAGCCCAACCCCGGCCGCTTCGGCCAATTCATACAGCGCCATGGCCAGCCCGCCCTCCGTCGGGTCGTGCATGGCATGAACATTGAAGGCCTGGCTAGCCAACCTCGCCTCACGAAACACGCTTATGCCCGGGTCAAAGAGGTATCTCTGCGCCCGGGCGATGAAGTCGGGGGCGTAGCCACGCTCCCGCAACTGGGCTTCCCTCTCCCGGGCGATAACAGCCGTGCCCTCGATGGCCACGCCCTTGGTCAGCACAATCGCGTCCCCCACCTCAGCGCCACTCGTGGTCACAAGCTTCTCCTTCTCCACTTCCCCCAGCATCTGTCCGACCACGATGGGCCTGTCCAAGGCGTAGGTTATCTCGGTATGCCCACCCACCAGAGAGATGCCCAGATCAGCACACGCCTGATACATCTGCCGGAATATCTCCTCTACCATCGCCTCATCATTCGCCGTTTCGGGCAAGAGGATGGTGGCGAGGAACCAGCGGGGGGTCGCCCCAGTCGTGACCAGGTCATTGGCATTGACGTGCACGGCGTACCAACCTATCTGATCGGTGGCAAAGGTAATGGGATCCGTCTTGGCTACCAGGTACGTCTCTCCCATGTCCAGCACCGCTGCATCCTCTCCGATCCTGGCACCCAACACGACGCGATCGTCCTCCAGACGATATCGCTCCAGCAAGCGACCCAGTAGCTCCGTGGGCAACTTGCCTACGGGGAGCCTTCTTCCCTGCCCCATAATCCTCCTCGCAACGCGAAGGGCTGCAAAGTAGCCACACATCTCAGCGGGGTGCCTGGAATACCGGTGACGTCAACTTCGCTGCCCGCTCGACCTAGCTTCTCAAGCATCCCATGCCGCCCGCGTGGGGCGTGTCCACCGACCCCGAGGGACTACCCGCCACTTATTGCTCGCTCCACCATTCCGCCCCATCTGTCCAGACCTCTTTCTTCCAGATGGGCGCAACCTCTTTCAGTCTGTTAACAGCGTAGCGAACGGCATCGAAGACCTCCTCCCGATGAGCTGCGGAGAGCGCAATCACCACACTGGTGTCTCCTATCTCCAGCCGCCCCACCCTGTGCACAATGGCGACCTCTCTGATCGTCTTCCACCGTTCACGGATTTCACCGGCGATCTGTTGCAGCACTTCTTCAGCCATCTCCGGGTAGGCCTCATACTCCAGGTACCGCACCTCTCTACCATAGGTGCTGCCACGCACCACACCGACGAAAGCAATCACGGCCCCGACGTCGGGATCCGCAAGTCGTGCCACTACCTCGTCTGCCGACAAACCCTCAGTCGTGATCTCGAACAGTTTCAAGGATCCCTCAACCATCCGATGCCTACCCTCCCCCCACAGGAGGTATCAAAGCCACCTCATCACCCTCATGCAACTGGCTCTCCAGGGACGCGTACTTGCGGTTCACCGCCACCTTGATCACGTGACAGTAAGGCCCCAACACCGGATACTCCTCTCCTAACAGGTTCACCAGGTCTCCCGCCGTCGATCCTGCCGGCAACTGCTGTTCGATCTCGTTCCTCCCCAGCGCTTCCCGCGGGCCACCGAAGAACCTCACCCTCACCTTCACGGGGCGTCCTCCAGCACGATCTCACCGCTCTTCCCCCCACTCTTTCGGACCAGGCGGATATCTTCGATGTGCATCGTTCGCTCCACCGCCTTTGCCATGTCGTAGATCGTCAAGGCGGCGACGCTGACCGCGGTGAGCGCTTCCATCTCCACGCCGGTTTTCCCTCGGCTGCGCACCGTGGCAGTGATCTCGATGCGCGATGCCTCCTCGTTAATGTCAAACTCCACGTCTATCTTGGTCAGAAGCAGAGGGTGGCAGAGAGGGATGAGGTCGGGCACACGCTTCGCAGCCATGATCCCCGCCACTTGTGCCACCGACAAGACGTCACCCTTGGCCACACCCTTCTCTACGATAAGACGAAGGGTCTCCGGGCGCATAGTCACGTGACCCTTGGCGACGGCCACGCGATCCGTGTCCAGCTTCTCACCCACGTCCACCATCCGGACGCGACCTTGATCGTCCACGTGACTCAGTCCCACGATACCTCCTGTCAAGTGTCTGGCGACCGACCTCCAAACTGCCCACCCATCCGCCGGTGGGCACTCGCCGGCAGTCCAACCCACTATCCGCCGATCTGTGACATAGATCTCTTCTTTGGCCGATGGGACTGTGCCAAGTCATGCTGCCGCGGCTTGCTCTCGACGCCCTTGAGCAACAACTCCTTGATCTCGGCAACACCCGCACCTCGACGCAGCGGTCCGCGCAGATCTATCTCCTCATCGGAGAGCAAGCAAGGCCGTAGCTGTCCATCGGCTGTGAGGCGCATCCTGTTGCAGCGGTAGCAGAAGTGCTCGCTGATGGCGGTGATGAAGCCTAACGTACCCTGTGCCCCAGGCAGCCGGTAGTAGCGCGCTGGGCCGCTTCCTGCGCTCACCTTCGCTGGCTCCAGCGTACCCAGCGTGGACTCGATTCGCTGCCGAATCTCCTCCGCCGTAACCACCTTCTCCGTCCACTCATCGCCCAGCCACCCACCGTGCCCCACCGGCATCAACTCGATGAAACGCAGGTTCCAGCCCGTCTCCATGGTCCTACTGGCCAGATCCACCACCTCATCGTCGTTCATCCCACGAATGACCACAGTGTTGATCTTGATGGGCTCCAGCCCCACTTGGCGTGCAGCCTCCATCCCCTCAAGGACGTCCTCCAGCCGGCCTCCACGCGTGATGCTCCTGAAACGCACCGGCTGGAGGGAGTCCAGGCTGATATTGACTCGCTCAAGGCCCGCTTCAGCCAGGCTGGATGCGTAACGCGACAAGAGAATGCCGTTTGTCGTCATTGCCAGGTCGTCCACTCCAGGGACGCGGGCCAGCATGCGTACCAGCTTCACTATGTCCAGCCGGACCAGTGGCTCCCCACCAGTCAGCCGCACCTTGCTGATATCCAACTCGGCAGCGGCCCGCACGACGGTCTCGATCTCCTCATAGGTCAAGATGTCCTCGTGCGGAACCCACGGTATCCCCTCCGGCGGCATACAGTATGCGCACCGCAGGTTACAGCGATCGGTCACAGAGATACGCAGATAGCTAATGGGGCGATTGTAAGCGTCGAGATGCGTCATGTCAGGGTTGACTCCTCTTGAAAGACTGCGTCATCAGAACACGTGTACCGCAGAGGTCTTGAACGAGATGTAGACTTCAGTCCCTTCCTTCAGTTCCATCTCCTCCAGCGACCTCCTGGTGATCATGCAGGTGAACTCCGGGGGCACGTGCACGGTCACCCAGACGATCGCCCCTCTGTCGGCGATGCTCGTGACTCGTCCGGCGAAACTATTCTGGGCGCTGGAGACCAGAGGCCCCTCCGAGATGAGAATATCCTCCGGCCTCACCGAACCATGCACAGGGCCCTCCAGATCGGTCACCACAAGGAACTCCACGCCGTCCAAGGACAGCATCCCGTGGCCATCCTCCCCCTGACGGGCTATCCCCGTGAAGATGTTTCTCACCCCCACGAAGCGAGCTACGAACTTCGATGCAGGTTTCCTGAAGATCTCCTCCGGGGAGCCCACCTGCACGATCAAGCCCTCGTTCATGACAGCGATGCGATCTCCTAGCGCTACCGCCTCCTCGAAATCGTGTGTGACGTGGATCGTCGTCGTGCCCAACTGCCGCTGTACCCGCCCCAGTTCGCGTCGCAAACCCTCCCGCGTCTCTGGATCGAGGGCGCTCAGCGGCTCGTCGAGGAGCAGGAGGCGGGGCTCCACCACAAGGGCCCGCGCCAGAGCTGTTCGCTGCTGCTCACCGCCGCTCAGCGTGCTCGGTCGGCGATGAAGAAGGTGTTTGATGTCCAGCATCTCACTCATGGCGTTCACCCGCTCCCCCACACCGGCACCATCCACACCTCTCAGTTTGAGCCCAAAAGCGACGTTGTCGGCAACACTGAGGTGAGGGAACAGAGCGTAGTCTTGATAGACGAACCCCACCCCGCGTCGCTCCGGAGGCGCCAGGCTCACATCCTCTCCATCCAGCAGGATGCGCCCTTGGGAGTGCTCAAACAGTCCTGCGATGGTCTCCAGCAGTACCGTCTTGCCAGCGCCCGTGGGGCCCAGGATGACGAAGTACTCCCCCGCCTTGATACGGAGATTGATCCGACGCAGTTGGAACTCCTCGAGATCAACCCATAGATCTTCTACGCGCACATTTCCTGAGTTCTTCACGCCCGCTGCCTCTTTCTACTGCCCCTCCCGCCCACGGTGGTCCTCAACACCACAAACGTGACTAGGCAGATCAGGATCACCAATGCCGCCACCGGCCGGGAGTACGTCAGTCCAAAGGACTCGAAGCGCTCGTACAGGAGGACGGGAGCAACCATGGGATGGTACGCGATGATGATGATCGCTCCGAACTCGCTCAGTCCGCGCGCCCACATGAGGATCATCCCGGACAGGATGCCACGCCACGCCAGCGGGAACGAGACGCGCCAGAACGCGCGCCACGGCGAGGCACCCAGCGTGCGTGCCACGCGCTCGAGTCGCGGCTCGACGGCCTCGAAACCCTCCCTCGCCCCGTTCACGAGAAACGATAGGCTCACGAAAAGCATGGCGATGATGATGCCCGGGATCGCGGACACGAATGTGATACCGAAAAGACCGAACGCCTGGCCTAGGAGCGTACGTCTCCCAAAGGCCATCAGCAGCGCGATTCCCGCCGCGGAATGCGGCACGACAATCGGGATGTCTATGATCCCCTCGACTAGCGGCTTGCCTGGGAAGTCCACGCGGGCCAGGAGATACGCCAGGGGCACGCCAGTGATGAAAGCTATGACGGTGGCGACCAGGGAGGCCCCAAAGGTGAGGAGTATCGACGCACGCACCTCCTCATCCATGACCGTCTCCCAGAGAACAGCAGGATTCGACGCAGTCAGCGTGCGCAGGAGCGGCCAAGCGATGAACAGCACCAGAACCAACCCCAGCACGAAAAACGCCACCCGCATTCTGTTGGCGAACAGGCCTCTCATGTCACTTGCCCCCGATCCCTCCCGCAGGTTTGGCGGATCCTGCGAGAGGGTTATCTTCTGTCTGCCTACAGGACCAGCGCTTCTAATTCGGCAGGAAGAGCATCCTTGTCATCGGCCACAGGTGGTACGATGGGTGGTTGCCCCTGCTGCTCCATGATCGCCTGCCCCTCTGGCCCAAGCAAGAACTTCACGAACTCCAGGGCCAGGTCCGGACTGAGCGCGACGTCGGGAATTGTCACACCGTAGACAATCGGCTTGCCCTCAATTGTCATCGTGATGTTCGGCTCCTTGCCGGCGATGTCCACCGATGCTTCGGCATAGAACTCGGCGTGCTCCACCTGGCTCAGGTTTATCTCGTCAGGGAGCTCCACGAAGTCCAGGCCGTGCTGCACTGCCACCGAACGATACTCCCAGGCGTAGTCCATGTCACCCGTCTCCAGGAGCGCGATCAACTCCACCGATTTAGGGCGCACGTTTCGCGGTGGGCAATGCTCGTCCAAAGTGGTGTAGAGTCCGGGTACCCCGTAGTGCTTCTCGGCCAGTTGCCAGACCAGCAGCGTTCGGTACCCGCAGGGGTCAGCGTCGGGGTCGGCGTGGCCGTAGATCACACCGTCACGGGTCAGCACCTCATACCAGTTCTCTGCACTGATCTCATCCGCGTGCTGTGACTGGCCCGTGTAGGCGATGACCATGGTGTTGCGGGCAAACCGGATATTCCAGTCGGCCCAATCCGGGATGAGGAGCTTGTCAATGATAGTGTAGTCTGCCGACATCATCACGTCGGCCTCCCGGTCCAGTTCGCTGATCTTCCTCGCGGCTGAGTTGCTGCCCGAGGCCTCAGTCTCGAAGGTTACGTTGGGATGCAGTGCCTGAAAGGCCTCGGCTAGAGCCTTCATGGGCACAGTCAGGCTGCCAGCGTGGAATATGACTATCTTGCCCTCCAGTTCTGTTGCCGCGGGTGACTCTTCAGGCTGCGGAGTCGCAGCAGCGCCGCAAGCGGACAGCAGCAACGCCACTAGCATCATTGCGGCCACGGCCATCCAGAGTTCTCGTTTCCTCACCTTTCTCTTCTTAATCATCGGTGTCCCTCCCTTGACATATCGTACGTCCAACCTCGCGTCTACTGCATTCCGCGCCAGTTGTGCATCCCATCACCTCCTCTGCAATCTTCTCCTGCGGAAAGGAGCACATGGGAGCAAGGTCGAGAAACACCGACATCAGCCTAGATCTCCTTTCCAAGCACGGGAGGCACGGCCGTTTCCAGCCGCACCCTATCGCCCATGACCCGTAGGCTTGAGCCCTTAGGGCCTCTGGGTCGGAGACTCACCTAAACCTCTCGGTTGAGTATGAGAAAGCACCTAACAAGAAAGGCGTCCACCTGGAAAGCGGTGGACGCCTGGTCAATGCCTGCCTATCGTCCTTCTCCTTTCCAAGCACGGGAGGTGTAGCCGTTTCCAGCTACGCCCTATCGCCCAGCGTCCATAGGTTTCTGGCTAGCACCGTCAGGTCCGCTGGGTCGGAGAAACGACCCTTATTCAACTTTCGACCGTATTATACACCATCTTGTTTCAAAGTGCAACACCAAGGCCGCCCTCACGCAAAGGGATAACGAGTCGCACCTCCTGGTGGAGCCGAGGACTGCGAAGAGCACAGCACCACTCGCAAATCCTATGGAACTCAGTGGTCTTCGACCAGTAGTTGACCATGCTGGCGCCCCGAATCTGGTATGATAGAGGCCCAGCACTTCAGTGGTCGTCTCTCACATTCAACGAACCTCGTCCCAGCCGGGGGTCGAACACAGGGTGACCATTTGGCCGATGTCACGAAAGCCGGGAAGAATGCGCGACGCGCAACTCAGCCAAGGGGATACCGGGATAACGGGAGTGGATGGGAGTCGAACCCACCATGGCTAGCTGCTCGCCACCCATCAACGGTTTTGAAGACCGCGGAGCCCACCAGGACTCAACCACCCCCACCTGCTCTAATAATACTGCCTTCTTGCCTTCCAGTCAAGACCAGCCTCCCACATCGGCCCCATAGGACAACGTCTCTTCTATGGCCTGCTGTGCCTCGCGGGGAGTCAAGGGCCGAGGGTAGTTGTACAGAGGGCCGCTTGGAGGTTCGTTGTAGTAGGGGCGGTTGCATCCAGGACAGCCCGAGGTCTCGAAGGCTTTGCCATTGGCCAAGACTTCTCGTAGCTCGTCCTCCGGCATTCCGAAGGAGACGATCCTCCCCTCTGGCGAGAAGGTGAAATCCTTGGTGCTCCTCAGGTTGCAGGAAATCAGGTATTGAGCCACCTGGATGCGTCGATAGCTATCCATCGATGGGGGTGGTTCGTCCGCCATCTCCGTTCCGGGGATGGGTGTGAAAGCGAAGAGCGCAACGGTAACGCCCCACTCCTGGAGACGTCCCATCATACTCACCAACTCCCCCTCCGTCTCGCCCAGCCCAGCCATCACGTGGGTGGCGATCCGGCCGGGATAACGACGCGCCGCTTCCTCGACGACACACAGTGCCTCGGCCAGGTTGCCCTTCTTGACGCGCCGATATGATTCCTCTGTGACCGCATCCAAACTCAGACCTACTCTCTCCAGCCCCGCCTCCAGCAGCTCTCCGGCTTCATCGGCATCAGCCACCACAGAAGCGCCCTGTGGGAATTGGTGGCCCATCCGACCAGCGATCTCCCTGACCCGTTCCAGGTACCCTTCACTCACCGTGACCTGCAAGCAGCAGCGCTCTATCTCCCCTCTCGAGTAAGCTCGTTTCACAGCGGTCAACACCTGTTCCTCATTCCACGAAGGCCAGTTGACCCGGGAGAGAGCCATGGCCGAAGCTTCACTATGTCTGGCTTGAGCGCAGAAGGCACAGTCGCGACGACAACGCCCCCCTACCATCAGATATGCGGTGGTAGGGGCAACGTCAAGCCGGACATCTGCCAAACCCAAGACACCAACGGTGCCTGATGACACCTTGATCAACCTGACAGCTCCTGTTACTCCACTCCCTCCTCGACGTCCGGCATCGATTCGTCTTTTCTGGTCTTGACGTGACGATAGATGAAGATGCCGACCAACACCCCTAGGATGATCACAATCGGTATGTCCAAGGGACGCATCAAGTCCCGGACCCTCTCCCAGTGCTCGCCGAAAACGTACCCGGCCAAACCGAGGGCCCAACACCATATGAAAGAACCGACAAAGCTCCATAGAGTGAACTTGACGAAGTTCATACGTGCGACACCGGCCGGCACCGAGATGAAGGTGCGAACGACCGGCATCAGGCGCGAAAAGAAAGCCGTGTGCTCGCCATACTTACTGAACCACCTGTCCGCTAGCTCGATGTCGTGCGGACGGATAAGGACATACTTGCCGTACTTCTCCAGCAGGGGTCGCCCTCCCTTGGCGCCAACCCAATAGGTAAACACTGAACCAATCGTGCAACCCACAGCCCCCCACCAGCCCGCCCAGAAGGTGTGCCAGACGGACAGGCCCTTGGCCTGGATCAACATCCAGCCTGCCAAGGGCATCGTTACCTCGCTGGGCAAGAGAACGCAAGCGCTCTCGAGCGCCATCGCCAGAACTATGCCCGCCCAGCCAATAGTCTGGATCAGGTTTTGCAGAAACAGTACTACTTGGTGCTCAAAAGCCTCCAACGGTCTATCCTCCCTGTGTCACTGATAGAATGACGACATTATATCATTGGCAAGGCCGTCTAGCAACGTTTTCTTTGCGAGGAGAGTGCAAGAGCGCATCTCGAAGGCGCGTGTGAACCTGGGATCCCGCCACAGCATAAGGGTATTGGCCTTTTTTCAACACCACATCTGGTCTGCTTGCTAGCCAGCAGACTCTGTCACCTGCCCTGCGAGGCCGAGCGAACTCCGTAGCCGTACGGCATGCCGTGCGGCTACGCTAATGTCACTGTTCGGCGCACGCCTCAGCCGTTCATTGCAAGAGGGAAGATGGCCATCATCTCCTGCTGGTCCCAGGAGAGCGCTACTCAACGCCTTCGCCGTGAGAAGGGAACCACAAGGAACTAGGGGGCTTGATGAGGGGTGTGGGAGGAGGCCAGAGCCTCAGCGAGAGCCGCCAACTGGCCCATGTTGACCAGGCTCAAGGAAACTCCATGATCTTTCAGCTCCGTGTAGCCCATGCCCTTGAACAGCCGATGGCTGGCTACCCGGCACATCTCGTCGTAGAGCTCCGGCCATTTACAGCCTCGCCGCTCCAGGCAAAAGAAAACGAACTCTTCAGCCAGTGCATTGTCTTCAATGACCACAGATCTCTCCACAAACACACCAGTGGATGCCGGTGACAAACGCCGATGCCCGTCCGCTACCCTTGATTGACGCGCGATAAGATTATACCCCAAGCCAGATTCATCATGCCACATCCGAGGCCCTATGCTACCTTAAAACACCCATCCCGTTACCTTAAAGATCCGGGCTGCGATGGGATGTCAAGAGGAGTTGCGCCTTTATCCACACCGACTTGGTGTGCTATAATACTTCGGCTCGGAGCGGAAGAGAGACCGTCATGATCTCGAAGCCACGGTACAGATCGGTCTGGAGCACATCGGCACTAATGATGGCTCTACTGGCAGTGACCCTTCTCAGCACAGGGGTCTCACGCGGACCCATGTGTGGCATACACACGGTGCGTGCTGGTGACAAGGCTCTGTCAATGATCCAGGAAGCTGGCTGCTCCTGGGTAGTGCAGCTCTTCGCCTGGTCTGAGATCGAGCCACTAGCGGGGGAATACTTCTGGGAGTATCCCGACGCTGTCGTGCGGGCTTGCGAGTACTATGGACTGAACCTTGCCGTCCGGCTTGACCAGCCCCCTGACTGGGCGCTGTCGCCCAATGGGGACCAGCTCCCCTTTGACCTGGAGGCCTACGCTTCTTTCGTGTCCCGCGTGGCTCAGCGGTACCAGGGGCGCGTGCAGGCCTATATCATCTGGAACGAGCCCAACCTAGCTCAGGAATGGGGAGGCCACTCGCCCGATCCGGCGGGCTACGCGGAGTTGTTGCGAAGAGCATATGCCGCTGTCAAGGCAAGTGATCCCCAAGCTCTGGTAGTCAGTGCAGGCCTGGCACCCACCAACCGAGTCGACGATACCGCGATGGACGACCGCACCTATCTGCAGAGAATGTACGATGCCAGCGCCGCGGGAAGCTTTGACATCCTGGGAACTCATCCCTATGGCTTCGCATATCCGCCGGACGATGCTCGCCACGCCCACCAGGGACTCAATTTCTCGCGCCTGTTGGACCTACGAGAGATCATGACCCGTAACGGGGATGTCCACAAGCCAGTCTGGGCCACCGAGGTAGGCTGGACCGCGGAGGTTGTGGATGAGTCCAGCGGGTGGCTTGAAGTCAGCGAGGAGCAGCAGGCCTCCTATCTGGTACGAGCCTTCGAGAAGGCCCGCAACGACTGGCCCTGGCTGAAGTTGATCGCTGTATGGAACCTCAGCGCCGGATTGCCCGACGACGACGAGAAAAGGGGCTACAGCATCGTAGATGATGTCTACGGACCTCATCCGGCGTATGCCGCTCTGGCAGAGATGCCGAAGCGGCACATCTCGGCAATCGGTGTCTCGGCTCAGCCTGCCGGCGGCACAGTGCAGATCCTGGCGCCAGATGTGGTAGTTCGCCTGGGTGATGTGGACACTTTCCACCCTCACTGGGCTCGCATCTACGGCGGGCGGGCCCCTTGTCGTCGCTGGAGGGGTGACTTCTACCTGAATCAGCCAGGCAGGGACCGCTGGCAGTTGACAATGGAGATCATGCAGGTGGAAGAGCAAGGGAACATCGTGGTCATCAATGGGCATGCTTTGCAGCCCATGGCCATACCTCTGCGGGGAAAGCTGGACTTTGCCTCCAATTGGAGCATGGCTGTCCTGGATGTTCCACCCCTAGCCTTGCGCCAGGGACACAACGTCATCAAGATAGCTGCCAGCCCGCGCCTGCCAGTCTACCAAGACGGTCATGCCCATTTCGAGAGTCTTCAGTTTCGCAACCTGCGTCTGGTGAACACCGGGCTTGCCAATCCGACAGACTTCGTGACATCGCCCACTCCGTAGAGCTGGATACCTGACAGACAACTTTCCCCCACCTGCTCTCTCCCATTGAGCACATGAACGCACATAGCCCGTCGGACCAGCGCGGGTTGACGCCACCAATCAGTGAGCTGTGACGGGATTGCACCAGCAGCGTCCGACAGGTATAATGTATTTGAGGCAACGTTCGCAGAATGTGGCAGATAGTCGGGCACGATTGGGTCGTCGCGCTATTGAGGAATCGCATCGCCGAGGACAGGGTATCGCATGCCTACCTCTTCACGGGTGCTCCCCACATCGGCAAACGCTCCCTGTCCCTGAATCTGGCTCAAGCCTTGAACTGCAAGGAGGAAGAGAGGCCTTGCGGGCATTGCACCTCCTGCCACAAGATCGACGAGGGCATTCATCCCGATGTGCGGATCATAGATCTCCACCATCAGGCACTTCTTCGCGGGGAGACCCTGGCGCAGCAGAATGAATTGCGCATAGATACTGTCAGGGCCGTAGAAGCCGACATCAGCCTGAGGCCGTTCGAGGGACAAAGGAAGGTCTTCATCATACCCGAGGCCGAGATCATGAACCCCCAGGCTGCCAACTGTCTGCTGAAGACCCTAGAAGAGCCGCCGCCACATGCTGTCCTGCTACTGACAGCCTCGGACGCGCGGTTGCTGTTGCCCACCATCGTCTCGCGTTGTCAGGTGTTTGGCCTGCGGCTCCTTCCCACCGACGTCATCGCGAAGGAGTTGCAGCGTCGGTGCGGAGTGAGTGAAGCTCAAGCCTGTCTTATAGCTAGACTGAGCGAGGGCAGAATGGGTTGGGCCATAACCGCCGCTCAGGACGGCATCACCTTGACGCAACGAGAGGAGAGGTTGCAACAGCTTCTTGCACTGCCTAACGTGGGACGCATCGATCGTCTGGACTACGCTGCGCAACTCAGCCGTCACCCTCATCTCATAGGCGAGGTCCTGGAGCTGTGGCTGAGTTGGTGGCGAGATCTGCTCCTAGTGAGGAGCGGCTGCGAAGAGATGATCACCAATGTGGATCTTTTCGCCCCACTGGAGAAACAGGCCAGCAAGCACAGCCCGAGAGACTTGTCGGGTTTCATGAAAGCCATCCGCCGCACGATGATGCAGCTTGAGCTCAACGCCAACCCTCGCCTGGCTCTGGAAGTGCTGATGCTGGACCTGCCGGTGGGAACCGACTGAGGATGGATATGACAATGATTGTAGGCATTCGATTCAGAGAAGCCGGCAAGATCTACCATTTCGACGCCACGCGATTCCAAGATCTCAAGGTCGATGACTACGTCATTGTCGAGACGACTCGAGGCGAAGAGGTCGGGCGTGTGGTCAGCAAACCTCCAGGACTCCCGAAGGAGATGTCGAAGGAGACGCTGAAGCCAATTGGGAGGCGAGCTGAGCCACTGGACTTGGTGCAGATGGAGCGTCAGCGTCTCAGGGAGTCAGAAGCCTTGACTATCTGTGACGAGAAAGTACGCAAACACAGGCTGCCGATAAAGCTCCTACGGGCCGAGTACAACTACGATGGAAGCCACCTCCTGGTCTACTTCGTCGCGGAGAAGCGAGTCGATTTCCGCACACTTGTTCAGGAGCTTCGGAAGACGCTCAAGACGAAGGTGGAGTTGCGTCAGGTAGGCGTGCGAGATGAGGCCAAGCTGATGGGCGGAGTCGGACGATGCGGAAGGCTCCTCTGCTGCGCCACTTTCTTGCAGGAATTCACCCCCGTATCTATCAAGATGGCCAAACGACAGAACATCTCCCTGAACCCTTCGGAGATCTCGGGCCTTTGCGGCCGCCTGCTCTGCTGCCTGGCCTATGAGGACGCCTACTATCAACGGGTCAAAGAGCAACTACCAAAGGTGCGAGAGACCGTGAGAACCTCCTATGGGCCAGGGGAGGTGAAAGCCGTCAACGCGCTGAAACAGACGGTGAGCGTCGAGTTGAAGAACGAGGTGATAGTCGAGGTCTCGGCAGAAGAGATACTGGAGGTCACTGGAAAGAGGAGAAAGGGCCAGCGTTCCAAGTAACCGATTCACAGCTAGGGACCGGTGCTACTGGTTAGCTTTGTGGCCAGGGCTGACAATCGTTGAAACGATTCCATAGGCACTGCTACCCTCCCCAACATCCCGTCCATGCTTCCCCCGTGCCCATGAAAGTCGCTTCCCCCTGTGGGAATCAGGTCGTATTTCCGCGCTAGCTGCGCCAGGAACTCGCGCTGTTCAATCGTGTAGCTCGGATAGTACGCTTCCAAGCCCACCAGACCGACCTCCACGAGTTCCGGGAGGAAGCGCTCCTGTCCCCAGGGGTGCGCCAGTGCAGGCAAGCCATCGGCGGCGACGATCATCTCGATGGCCTCCTCTGGGGTGAGTTTGAGGAGAGCCACATGGGCAGGGCCTTGACGGCCTATGTATCTGTTGAACGCCTCATTGAAAGATGTGACGTATCCCCGCTCCCGCAAAGCGTAGGCTATGTGGGGACGACCGAAGGCTGAGCTATCGCCCGCTATCTCGACCACCCGCTCCCAGTCAAGATACATGCCCAATCCTGCCAGCAGTTCCACCATCTTTCGGGCCCGTCTACGACGAGCCTGGCACAACTCAAGTAGCTTCTCATTCAAGACCTCATCGTCGTAAGCCAGGTAGTACCCCAGGACATGAATCTCCTCCGAACCCTGCTCCGCACTGAGCTCTATTCCAGGTATGACCTCTAGAGCAGTGCCTCGTGCGGCGCGCAGGGCCGCGTCAATGCCCGCAGTTGTGTCGTGGTCGGTAATGGCAATGGCCTCCAAGCCTTTGGCCACCGCCTCGCTCGTCACCTCAAGGGGTGAGAAGGCGCCATCGGAAGCAGTGGTATGAACATGAAGATCAACGTTGCCCATGTCAAGCCCTGCCCAACTTCTGTAGCAGGGTATCTCTCACCTCTGGCACGGGAACGCGTATCTGTTCCATACTGTCCCGATCGCGGATGGTGACCGCGTTGTCCTCCAGGGTATCCACATCTACGGTGACGCAATAGAGCGTGCCTATCTCGTCCTGCCGTCTGTACAGCCGCCCGATGCTGGCCGTGTCATCGTACACCGTCATCATGTGTGGCCTTAACCCGGAGGCGACGTCCTTCGCCAGAGCAACAAGCTCAGGTCTATTGCGCAGTAACGGGAAGACAGCCACTTTGATGGGAGCGAGATCAGGATGAAAGCGCAAGACCACGCGCTTTCTCTTCCTCACCCTCTCCTCATGGTAGGCATCGACGAGGAAAGCCAGCGCTGCCCTATCCACGCCGCCCGAAGGTTCGATGATGTAGGGCACGATGTGGTTCCCCGTTTCCTCATCGAAGTAGCTCATCTCTCTGCCAGTGAAGAGGGTGTGTTGGCGGAGGTCGAAGTCAGTTCGGTTGGAAATACCTTCCAGTTCCGCCCAGCCGAAGGGGAAGAGGTACTCTATGTCAAAGGTGGCCTTGGCATAGTGCGCAAGCTCCTCCCCCTCGTGCTGGCGCAATCGCAAGTACTCCCGCCGTATGCCGTATTGCACGTACCATTCGAAGCGCTCTTCGACCCAGCGCTCGTGCCACTCCTCATCTGTTCCCGGCTTCACAAAGTACTCTATCTCCATCTGCTCGAACTCGCGAGTACGAAACGTGAAGTTGCGAGGGGTGATTTCGTTCCGGAAGGCCTTGCCTATCTGGGCGATGCCAAAAGGCAGCTTCTTGCGGGAAACATCCAGAACATTGGCGAAGTTGACGAACATGCCCTGCGCCGTCTCAGGGCGCAGATAGGTCACCGATGCCTCATCCTCGACGGGTCCAAGGAAAGTCTTCAACATCAGATTGAACATCCGAGGTTCAGTCAGTTCCCCTCCACACTCGGGACACTTGCCATCCTCCACGTGATCAGCCCGAAAGCGCTTCTTGCAGTTCTTGCAGTCGACCAGGGGATCCGTGAAGCCATCGACGTGACCACTGGCCTCCCATACGCGAGGATGCATCAGAATGCCAGCATCGAGACCCACCATGTCGTCTCTGCACTGAACCACGTCTCGCCACCAGACATCCTTGATGTTGCGCTTGAGCTCCACGCCAAAGGGGCCATAGTCCCAAGATCCGCCCACGCCGCCGTATATCTCGCTGCTCTGAAAGATGAACCCCCGTCGCTTGCACAATGAGACGATGGCGTCCATGTCCACCGTGGTCTTTTCCTCGCTCATACCGTTGTTCCCTCGTTTCCTCCTCTCTTGATTGCGACGCCGACCAGCACAGCTACGCACGTCCGTGCCGACAAACCCTCAACTCAAGTCGCCTTCAGGGCTGAGACGGCGGATGCCGCCTCTTCCCTTCGGAGAGCATCCATGAAATCAACAGACTTCAACCTTCTCTCCAGCAAGTAGGTGATGTAGCGACGCATCAGGACCTCCAACTCCTCATGCGTCGGACGATCAACGGTCAGGCGCCGACACGCCACATATTCCCTGGTCTGCAAGTAGCGCAACGTAGCCAGCGCCCGCCGGGAGACCTCCCCGCATCCGCGCTCATTCTCACCGCAGCGGCTACAGAGTAGCCCCCCGTACCTCGGACTGAAGAGACTGGACTCACCTTCCACAGGCCGTTCGCAACCTAGACAGCTGAAGAGCTGAGGGCGATAGCCCACGTAGCCAAGCAGGCGCAACTCGAAGCACCGAAGAGCCAGATCCAAATCGTCAGCGTCACTCAACCAGAACAGAGCGCTCAGGAACAGGTCGAAGAGCGGACGGTTCTCCTCCCCCTCCTCAGTGAATCTGTCCAGCAGTTCGGCGGCATAGTAGGCGTAGCTAGTTCGCAGCAGATCCCGCCTGATGGGTAGGAAGGAGTGTATCATCTCCGCCTGAGTGACGATGTCCAGATTTCTCCCTTTGGCAATGAGTAGATTGCTGTGGGTGAGCAACTCCACGTGCCCGCTCTTGCGGCTCTTGGGCTTGCGAACCCCCTTGGCCAAGACTCGCGTCTTGCCTGACCCAGGGGCATATAGAGTCAGAATCCTGTCCGCCTCGCCGAAATCCCGTCTACGCAGAATGATCGCCTCGGTACGGTAGAGCCGTGCCCTGCTCGCCGAGCCCATTATCCCCCCCGCACTGTGTTGAATTTGTGGGGGCGTGCCCAGTTCCTCACCATCTTCCGTCGATACAGCTCCTCAGCATCCACCCCTAGCGCCGATAAGAGATGAAGAATGCGAATGATACCGTCTATCAATTCCTCTCCCACCTTCTCCAAGGTTTCCCCTTTCTTGTAGGCATCGGTGGCCTCTGAGACCTCGGTGTGAATCAGAGCCAACATCTCCCAGATGCGGTCGTCCTTGGCCGAAAACCCCTTGGCGTCGGCCATCTCGCGCACCTCCATCATGTACCTGTTGAGCCCCACCATCTCCATCTCCACCACCTACCTCTCCTGCCATACGCGCACTGGTGTCGAGTCCGGAAAAGGAACTCCATGTCCCTGCCCCACGCGGCGCAGTCCGATGTTGCCTCTCCGTCACTCCAAGGCTACTGGCCTACGCAGCAGCCTGGAGACGGCGCCTCCCACCCCCAGGCGATGGCCAGAAGGAGGCTCACGGCCGCCGACGATCCAACCACGGGCAAGGCACAGACTCGCCCACCTGGAGGGGAGGGTGCCGGTGTCACCACGTGCTCACCTCCTTGACTCCCAGGGCTGAATCAGCACGGAGAACGGTCACCACGCCAGGCCCCAAGCTATTCGCTGTCCGGCAATACCCGCCCACGCCGCTTCTTGACGTCGCTGCGACGCCTTTTCTCCTCCAGGCGCTTCTCTCGGGCCGCCCTTCTGGGAGTGGTCGAGATCCGCTTCTTCGGGATCCTCAACGCATCTCGCAGCACGCCTTGAAACCGGTCCAGCACCTCCTGCCGATTGCGCACCTGGCTGCGAGTGGACTGCGACACCAGATGCATGACGCCGTTCTGGTCCAGATACGGCGTCAAGGCTCGAAGAGCTCGCCCCCGCTGATCCTCGCTCAAGCGGGGCGTGTGTGCCAGATCAAACACCAACTCCACTCGTGTCTCTGTTCGGTTGGCGTGCTGACCACCAGGCCCGCTGCTACGTGAGAAGCGGAAGCTCAACTCGGCCAAGGAGATGCTGACCTTGTCTGTGATGCGAAGGACACTCTTTTCTCCGTCACGCATCCCGCCTTCTAGCCTTCCAGGTAATCCTCTCGTGGGGGACAGAACACATCCACCACTAGTGAATCCTCCGAGACGGTCCCCGCGTGAGCCACATCGCCCGGGATGTAGTAGCTGTCGCCAGCCTTGAGGTCGTGGGTCTCGTCGCCTACAGTCAGACGCATCCGACCACGGACCACATACCCCACCTGCGCATGGGGATGGCGATGGGTAGGAACCTCGGACCCCGCCTCAAGGGTGAACTCGACGAGCAGCATCTCCTCACCACGGCCCAGCGTCCGGCGCAGGACCCCCGGCACCATCTCCACGGGTGTCGCTCCATCCCCTTTGACAATCATTCCGCGCAGGCTCATCTCCACCCTCTCCTACTCGATCCAGGCAGTGATGGTGGTGTCGGACGAGGCCGCCTTCTCCTCGGCGTCGATGATCTCATCCAGCGACATCTCCTCGGCGTCGCCCTCGATTAGCTCGGCCGCGCGCTCGTCAGACCGTGCCTCCTCCATAGCAGACTCCAATTCGGCCAGGATCGCGGCGGAGTCGGTCCCAGCCTCCCCAGCGGACTGCTCGATAGCTCGTGCGCGCTCCGCCTGGGCCTCCTGGAGGGCTTTGGTCTGCGCCACCAGGCTTGGTCCATGGAAGCGAAGTTTCTGGTAGTTGGCCTTGGCTTCCTCATAGGCCTTCTTGCGAAGCGCCAGTGTCTCCTTGCGGGTGGACAAGACCTGGTCCAGCGAGGCAATCTCGGCCTGCACACTCTGGATGTTCGCGCTGGCCTCCTGCATCCTAGCCATGAGATCGCCGCGCTTCCTGCTGGAGGCTTCCTCCTTGTACTCAGCACCCCACTCCTCGCCCTTGGCCTGGTACTTCTCTAGACGCGCGCGAAGCGCAGGCAGTTGACCTCGCTTCGCATCCTCAGGATCCTCGATGGAGACCACACCGGCCAGGGCCTCTTGATAGGCGAGACGTTTCTCCGCCACGTCCTTGCGCATCCTGCCCAGCACGATCTGTAGACGCTCCGCATCGGGAATGGGAGACATACCCCACTCTTTGGTCTTTTCCACGAAGTAAGCCAGCGCCTCACGAACACCAATCTTCAGAGCCATTTCACGCCCTCCTTGTATTGTTATCCCCTCCCAGCTCCTTGCTCCGGCCGGCTCACGGTCCGGCGGCTGGAAGAGTACCGAAGGCCTCGGTGACTGCCATCACAGTACGTCGTCTATATCAACCTTCGGGTCAATCGATTGTCCAATCCAAAGGGTGTCTGATCCAGAACCCTTCATCAGGTCAAAGAAGAGGAACCAACGATCACCATCCGCCTCTCTGGCCATGGTATGGCGACAGCGGCCCGACCCAGACAAGAATCCATCGCCACTGACAACAAAATCAAAAGTGCCAATGTCCGTCATCTTCCAGTCGTCATCGTCCCAGTTGAACCGCACGTCGGCCAACTGGTCGCTGGCGGCAAAACGTCGTGCTGGTCCAGGCTTCTCCTTCGTCCCAGCCATGAACTGGGTCAGGCCGCGTGAGGCACCACGCTGCATCATGAACCAACCTGACTTCTCACCCTCGCCCGCAGGCATGTGAGCGGTCAGCTTGTCGCCAGCCAGTTCGATCAGCTTGAACTCTCGCCCAGTGGGCCTCCACGACCCCTTGCGACCGCCAAACTTCTGTAGCTCGGTGAGCGTTACGGCCGCAACCACCTGTAGGGAAGATCCTAGATGCAGAACAAACTGCCCTACATGCAACCTTTCCAGTCGCTCCCCCATTGGCAGTTCGGTTTCCGCCTCCAGATCGCTCTCGTTCGTCGATGAACCAACGCGCTGCCTCTTACTCCGTCCCGCCAACGCCCTCCCAAGGGCCTCTGGGTGCTGGTACAGGTAGATAACAGCCGCAGCCGCCAGAAGCAGAACACCAATCACGATCAACCACATCGCGCTCCTCCCCTGGACTCTTCCTACCAAGAGTCCGAGTCCGAACCTCCGTCGTCCCAGGAATCCGAGTCTGAGCCCCAATCATCCCAGGAGTCTGAATCGTCCACGTCCCAGGAGTCCGAGTCTGAGTCGTCCATGTCCCAACTGTCGCTATCCGAACCACTGCCCGCCGACCAAGTCGCAGTCGCCGTGGGTTCCGGGGCAGGCGTGGCGGCCATGAGCCACGCCTCTTCCGCCTCCCTCAGCACTTGGTCCACATACCGGGCAACTGTCTCGAAGTCCCGAACCCCGAAGGCCTGCTCAGCCTGTGACAACGTGGCCTGTGCGATGATTAGCGCTGCAAGAGCTTCGGGCCTCCGATAGTCGCTGTCCACGATGTACCCGTTGGCTGATTCGATCCTCGTCCGGGCATCTTCGATGCTGGCCCAGGCCGCCCTCGCGTCGGCCTCTTCGGACTCGGCTACGTCGACAGCACCCCGAGCCAATGCACGCGCCTCCTGGGCCTGATTGTAGGCCAAGGGCAGATCCACCAGACCTCGCTCGATTTCCGTGGCAAGCGTTCCCTGAGCAGTGACCAGTTGACCTTCGGCTTCTGCCAGCTTCGCGTAGGCCGATCCGAAGGAGAGCCCGTGGGAGCGATTCCAAGCTTCCTGCACTTTCGTGTCAAGAGTGACTCGCGTCTGCGCGATCTCCGAACCGGTCTCCGCCACGAGGTCCTCTGCCTCGCTTCCTTTCCGGGTCAGGATCTCGTAGAGTCCCTGCCCCTGCGTCCCGACAGGCCCTAGGATTGCGTCCACCGTGGAGGTTGCGGCTAACAGTAGCGATTCCGCGCTATCCGCTAGTTCATTTGCTTGCCGACGGTCGCCAGTCTGGGTTTGCCATGCTTTGTCGAGGAGAGCGAAGACTTCGCCTGCTTCGCCCAGGTTGCTCTCCGCCTCTCTCAGCCCATCTGCCAGACCAACCGACCAGTGGTCAGCGTAGAGGGCATGGTTGACCTCGTACTCCGACCGGGCCATCGCCAGCCGTGACGACGCCTGGTCCGCCTCCTGCTCCAGCCCAGCCAGACGCGCCTCCAAGGCTGCTGACTGAGAGCGACCCACAAAGGTCACTCCCAGACCGGCCACGATCAGCATAGCCCCGACGATGGCAAGGATGGCCCACGGCTGTAGCCACCAACTCCTCTGTCCTTGCCGGTTTCGGTGCAAGCCTGTCATCCCCTTTCTAGAGCGCCCATGGCCTGTTGGCCCTGCGACTCCGCTCTATCAGTCCGACGTTCTCCTATACCTCATATCATGCTCAAGGTTGTCTCAGTATACTTCACGAACGCCCGTCTGGGCAAGCGCGGGTGGCAGATGCGCGGCGACCCTCGCCGTTCCGGCAGCGGCCATTTAGGCGAGGACCGCATCGGAGCACATAGGGTGCGCAGGCTGGCAGGCGCCCCGCCCATGCTCTGCCTTCACAGCCACCATCCAACATCTATTCTTGCACACGCTTCTTGCCAAGGCTCATCGGGGAAAACGTGTGGTGCTGGACAGGGAGATCGATCGACTTGGAGCGCTCCGACGGGAACTATCGGTCTCCAACCTCAGAGCTCTCCACAATCCACCCAGAGAGGAAGTCAGGAGTCACAAGAGCAGCACTGTGCTCGTGCACTGCAACAGAGTCGTGCAACTGATGATCGCCGTACTGGATCCCGATCTGACAGCTGTGGTAGGACCATTCCTGCTACCCTCAGGATGACGCCTTGGGGCTGCGGGGGCAAACCGCAAGCAACCGGACGGCTCATGGGAGAGTTGTCCTGAAGGGTTTTGCCGCCCGGTAGCAGAGAATCTGAACCGCACGACGGCCAGTGTACAGACACGGGGGGGACGCCAGCACCGGGGAATTCGCGGGCCACCCCAAAGCTGATCATGACCATCGGACGAATGGTTTCCCAATTCTTGTACATGTTCTCGATCTTGCCGTCCACATAGCGGCCTCCCAACGTCCCGTAGATCGTGCTACGCCCATCAGCGGCAGATATCACGGGCATCCGAGCGGTCCTCGCTCCCATCAGATAGGCGAACGCCGACGGCCTTGCCGTCATCCACGAGGATCTCCTCCACTGTACTCCTGTAGATGATCTGACCACCCAGATCTCGGTAGCGGTTCTCGATCGGTCGCACCAAAGCGATAGGACCCCCCTCCAACAGCCTCAGTTGCCTGTCCGCCGGCATCCCCAGGAGCATGAAGTTGTAGTCCGTCGTGTGATAGCAGTGGCGACTGCCCGCCAGCTCGGTTTTCCTCTCGCGAGCCCAATCACCACATCCCGGAATCATGCTCCTCAGTGAGCATGACCAAGATGGCCTCCTCGTTGCCGGCCACCAGGCTCTGAGCCCTCCCCTGGGAATAGCTGCGCTCGACCATCAGATAGCCCACCAGGAATTCGCGGAACAGGTCCTTCCTGCCCTCCAGTGGCAGGCTCAACACCCTCTGCAAGTCACCCTTCAACTCAAGGTAAGCGCTCACGGGATCAGACATGCGCGACCACCTGTCTCTGCCGCCATGGTCGTCTTTCCACGTCGCCAGACGAGCTAGAAAGGACTATACTACACCCCTTCTGAGCAGGCAAGGGAGTTTTGCGCGAGCGGAACAGGGACAAAGCGCAACCTCGCGCGTCTGATATCAGCCTCCACGGTCGCGGCTGCGTCGGCGTGGCGCCTCTCTTCCACCTTGTCTCTTGCCGCCTCCACCTCGATCTGGACACGCTCACGCACCGCCACAGCAGGCACCAGGCTGCGGGCCAGCCGCGTCCCGGCTCGTCTGGTCATGGAGGAAGACGCATAGATTCCGTGGGAGAAGTGAGCCACGGGGATCCGGATTCCTCGTCCGGCGAGACACTTGACAAAGTCGAGGCAAGGGCATAGGATCATGTATAGCAAGATATACACGGAGGCCCCGATGAGAAAAGACAAGAACATCATGATCCGGGTATCCAGAGAGACGCATACGGCTTTCAAGAAGAAAGCGGCCGAAGAGCGAACCACCATGAGCGGGATCGTCCGTGAGCTTGTCGCCAGATACCTGAGAGGCGAACTGAAGCTCACCGATACCGACTAGAAGAGGTCCCGAATCCCATCCTCCGTCCTGCACGCGATCTATCTTGGTGATCATCGCATGCCTCCGCCAAGCATCATCCAGGCATCTCGGGTTAGGTGGGACACTCGAGGAGAAAACGTAGACTGGCCAGTCGTGCGCGCCAGACAAGAGCAATCGAAGTTTGCATCTTCCATTGGTTGTGCTATAATTGCAGCACGCCACATACGGTGTACAGCACGAAGTAGAGCCACAAGATGTAGTGGTCGTCGTCCACTCGCGAGACTCGGCCCTCCATCACGATGGCGTGCGCTGCGGCTTGGGATCGGTGCTTAGGTAGGCAGGAGGTGAGCCGTGAGTGCCAAATTGAGCACGCAGGTCACTCAACTCAGCATCGTCGCTGGAACCCAAAAGGAGAGTGCAACCAACACAGGGCTCGTGGAGACATCCTCCCGCGTCTCTGCCGGAGCTGGCAAGGGAAACCTCTACCTGTTGGTCGACGTGACAGGGGATCGCAGTGGCGAGGAGGAGATCCACAGAGAGCTGATCCAGATCCTTAGTGAAGAGTACTTCCGTGTCCCCGGAGGCATTGTCAACGGCCTGCGGCAGGCGATCAGAGCAGCCAACGCCTATCTCTACGAAAGGAACACAGAATCGTTACCCTTGTGGCACAGGCTTGGCGAGGTGAGCTGCGCTGTTCTGCGAGGCAATGATCTCTACACAGCCTCGGCCGGGGCCGCCGTCGTTTGCGTACTTCACAGAGGAAGACTCCGCATCTTCCCTCCTCCTTCCAGCCAGCACCGCATCTTAGCAACAGTGGACGAGCCGCCAGTACTCCCTTCGCTCGGGGCGGAGACCTACCTACCCCAGGTCGGCGTATGTCACTGCTACATAGAAGCGGATGACCTCATTCTCGTGGCCTCCAGTGCACTCATGCAGTTGGCAACCCGGCAACAGATAGTGGAAGCTGCTGAGTCTGGACCGGAAGGCCTAAGCCGCACGCTGATCTCCCTGGCCTCGCACTCGGACCTCTCCACCCTACTCATCCACACCACAACCGCGCAGACGGATCAGATGAGGCACGGGGAAGGCCGAGTTGCTGCCGGAAGAGGCATCGCCTCTGGTATCAGGCGGCTTCCCGTACCCCGGGTAGGCAAAGCCGTCAAAGGGATCCCGGCCAGGACCGTAGTCTCAGGACTGGGTAGGCCGATCGCCGCCCTTTGGGCTCTGATCCTAGGTTCGTGCGCAGGGTTGGCAAGGGGCACACGAAGCTTCTTCACTTGGCTGATCTCCAGCGGAGTTCTCGCGACCATCGGGCGCATGGTGAGCGCTGCCTGCGCCGCTCTCCTGCAGGGCTTGGGCACGCTGAGCAAGCGGATGCTGCCCGAGCCTGGGGTTGCTCATCAGCCTATGGAAACCACGTATGTCCGCTCTGTCAGAAAAGTGGGCGCCGGGAGAAGCAAGGCGTTTCTGCCGCTTCTTGGAGCGCTGAGCGTCGTCGGCGTGGTGGCCCTGATCGCCACTGGCTTGGTGATTCAAAGCCATTCGCGTGCCGTTCACTTCTCCCAACTAATGGGGGAGGCCCAGGGCGAGATCGATTTGGCTCGCGCTAGTTACGCCCCTTCGGTCGCCAGGGAACACTTCGGCAAAGCCCAAGAACTGGTGGACCAAGCTCTCCAGATGAGACCGTCTGATGCCGAGGCGGTGACGTTGCGGGAGGAGATCCACTTGGGCCTGGATGAGATGGATCGGGTGGTACGTCTGGAGTTCTCGGCACAGGTGCCTTTTGTCGGCCCAGACGATCAGCCCTCCCGCATGGTGCTGCACGACAAGGATGTCTATGTTCTGGACGAGGGGACTCAGCAACTCTATAGCTATGTGCTCGACAGCCTGGAGGGCTTCCAGCAGCCGGCGGGAGGTGCTGTACTGTTGGGTCCCGAGAGTAGTCCTGGCGACGTGGCCGTGCAGGAACTGAACGATCTCGTCTGGATGGAATCTGGCAGCGGTCGTGAGAACAGCAACGTCCTGCTCCTAATCAATGGGCGTTCACTAGTACAGCTCGATGGTCTCCGAGAGTTCACGTCCGTATCCGTAGCTGACAGCGACCTATGGGGCGACCCTCGCGCAATAGGGGCATACTCAGGCTATCTGTATGTCCTCGACGCGGAGCAGGACCGCATCCTGAAATATCCGCCCACGGGAAGTAGCTACGATTCGTCCCCCTCCGACTACCTCCAGCACGACACTAATGTGGACCTGAGCCAGTCGGTCGACCTGGCCATAGATGGATACATTTACGTCCTCCTCAGAGACGGCACCATCCTGAGATTCGTCGGTGGGCAGCAGGAACCCTTTTCCATAAGCGGATTGAGTGATCAGGATCTGCAGAATCCCACCGCCATTTTTACCTACCCTGAAGCGGAGTACATTTACGTAGTTGACGCCGGCAACCAGCGCATAGTGCAACTGGACAAAGAAGGTGCTTTCGTACGCCAGTTCCGCCCCCGTAGGCAAGAGGGCGAGCTGTTCCGAAGCCTGCGAGACGTTGTCGTCAATGAGG
Organism: Chloroflexota bacterium; assembly: GCA_030613785.1. Classification (GTDB taxonomy): domain Bacteria; phylum Chloroflexota; class Anaerolineae; order UBA7937; family B3-Chlor; genus JAUWLF01. The sequence continues at coordinate 44,610 of JAUWLF010000017.1, forward strand.
CCACGGGCCAAGTGCTCATCTTGAACTCCAATGCGCTGTTACTGTCCTCTATTCCGGAGCTCCCTCACGTAGAGCAGTGACCTTTGCTGGGAGCAAACCTCCTAGGGGCAGGCAAATGCGACAGAAAGTGACGGGCTGAGCAGTCCAGCCATCCCCTGTATCAGTTGCGAGCACCTCTGAGCTTGGAGACGAAGGCAACGCCCGGACCTGACCGAGCGCGGCTCAGCAGGTTTGCCCCCCTTTCCTTCCGTATGGTACAATGCTGTTGTGACCTACGTCCTGGGTGTCGAAACCTCGTGTGACGAGACAGCCGCCGCGGTGGTCAAGGACGGCTGCGAGATCCTGTCAAACATCGTCTCCTCTCAAGCCAAGATCCACGAGCAGTATGGTGGAGTGTTTCCCGAGATCGCTTCCCGGCAGCACATCCTCCACATCGTACCTGTACTGGAGCGCGCTCTGTCGCAAGCGGACCTGGAACTCGAAGCCATGGGAGGCGTGGCCGTGACCTACGGACCCGGCCTAGCGGGCTCGCTGCTCGTGGGAGTCAATGTGGCCAAAGGTCTCGCCTTGGCCAATCATCTACCGCTGATCGGTGTCAATCACCTGGAAGCACATATCTACGCCAACTGGTTGCAGCAAGAAGATGAGATCATGTTCCCTCTACTCTGTCTCATCGCGTCCGGAGGCCACACTAACCTGGTGCTGATGACCGCGCACGGCCGGTATCAGTCCCTAGGCCAGACCCTCGACGACGCCGCTGGCGAGGCCTTTGACAAAGTGGCGCGACTGCTGGATCTGGGCTATCCCGGAGGGCCAGAGATCGAACGCGTCGCGGAGAAAGGAGATCCATCCGCCTTCGACTTTCCGCGGGCCTGGCTGAAGAACAGCTACAACTTCAGCTTCAGTGGCCTGAAAACGGCCGTATTGTACCTGGTACGTGGGTACGGAGCGGATCCAGGGCCTGGTGCCAGGCGCGCCAGCGACAACGGGGGGCTGCCGGTGACGGACTTGGCTGCCAGCTTCCAGGCGGCGGTGGTGGACGTCCTGGTTGAGAAGACCAGAGCGGCCGCTCAGGAATTCGACGTGAGACAGGTCCTCTTGGCGGGAGGTGTGGCGTCCAACCGCGTTCTGCGCCAGCAGATGAAAGACCGGATCGGGGTCCCCGTGCTCTGCCCCTCCGCCGAGCTCTGCACGGACAACGCCGCGTGCGTCGCTGCGGTGGGCTGGTTCAGACTCCAGGACGGCGATAGAGCGGACTGGGACTTGGATGTGATACCGGGCTTGAAACTAACTTCCCACTGAAGTGATTGGTGCCGAAGCTTGTGACAATCTGACGCGACTGCGAGGCGAAGGTGGAGGCCAGTACGTTCAAGAGCGCCTACGAAAACGCACGTAGCGAAGCGAGTCAGTACCTGGAGCCTCGAGAATGGGCCTCTCGCCTGATCTTGAGCCTGCGCTTCTTGGCCTTGACCCTGGCCTTGCTACTTTCCTTCTTCGACCGCTCGCAACTTGGCGTGATGATCCCCATTATGCACATGGCCCTGATCGCCATTGCCTACAATGTCATTCTGGTGTTGTTGGCCCGGCACGTGAGATGGCTGCGCCAGACTCTGAATGTTCTCGTCTTGGACACACTCTTCACTACCGCAGCCGTGTATCTGACTGGGGGGTATCACAGCGGCTTCTTCATCCTGTACTTCTTCATCATCATCAGAGCAGCTTTCTACCACAATCGTCGCTTTCATCCTCGGATTGATCTATGTGGGTGCCTGCTTTTTGAACCCGGCGGGGATTTGGACTGCAAACGCCGCTTTCATCCTGGCCGGCAAGGTAGTGCTGCTATTGCTGGTGGCCTTACTGTGTGCTTTGCTGGTGGAGCAGTTACGTCGTGAACATCGGGAAACTGAGAGGGAGCGGGCCTTGTCGGGACGTCTGTCCGCTCTCAACGACCTGTTTCAACAGTTGAGTGCCAGCTTGGAATTGGAACCTACGATGCAGACGGTGGTGGATGCCCCTCCACAGGGCAAGCAGATACACGGATTGCTCAGAATCGTAGAGCAGAGCATCAACCACGTATTGTCACGCCAGCTTGAGGCCGAGCTGCAGGAATCGGCGGGCACAGATGGCGTATGGCTGCACTACATCCCCCTTACCGGTTTGTATGGCCTCCCTCTCTGGGACTTGAGCCAGGCTGCGGAGATGATCGAAGAAGGCAGGCGCCAGACGGAAGCGTATCTCCACGCATCTCAAGCGGCTGCAAGAACCGAGAGACTGCGGTCACTTGGGCGAGATTTGAAAGCGCGTTTGAAGACCGCAGCCAGGCGTCTGCAAGGGAATCTGACTCGAAACCGTCACAGCCCTGACCAGAAGACGGAACCTCACTCAGACGCCTTTGGAGCCAGATCATGAGCAAAGGGAGCAGCGATGGGTAAGGTCGCCGTCGTCACCGACAGTGTTGCGTGCGTGCCACGGGAGCTGGTGGAGAAGTACGACATCCATGTGGTGCCCTTCCATGTAGTCTGGGCTGGCCACGACTACAGGGATGGCGAGGATCTGTCGCCGGCGGAGTTCTATGGCCTCTTTCGCCAAGACAAGGCCTTCCCTACCACGTCACAACCCTCCCTGGCGGACTTCGTAAGGACATATGCCCGCATGAGCAAGGAAGCGGAAGGCATCGTTTCTATCCACATTGCCGAAGATCTCACCGGAGCCATAAACGTGGCACGCGTGGCGGCCCGAGAAGCAGCGTCGGTTCCCATACGTGTCGTCGACTCCCGCATGGCCACCATGGCCCAAGGCTTCATCGTTCTGGAGGCGGCCCGAGCCGCTGACGCAGGAGGGACTGTGGATCAAGTCGCCGCCGCCGCCGAGGCGCTGATACCTAGGCTGGACCTCATCGCCACTTTGGACGACCTCAAGCATCTTCATCGGGGCGGACGCATCGGCGAGGCAGCCACTCTGCTAGGCTCGAAGCTCAAGATCAACCCTGTCCTGAGTCTGGCCCACGCACAAGTCAGGGTGTTGAGCGTAGTCAGAACCAGGCGCAACGCTGTGCAGAAGATGATCGAGATGATGTGGGACAAGGTGGGAGAACGTCCCCTTCATGCCTCCGTCTTTCATGGCGATGCCCTAGCTGAGGCGGAGCGCACAGCGGAACAGATCCAATCCCGTTTCAACTGTGTGGAGTTCTACATCACCGAATTCACGCCAGTCATGGGAGCCCACACCGGACCAGGAGTCATCGGCCTCGCCTTCTACGCCGACGAAGTAGACGACCCGCCAACTGACTCCGAGGGCGCTGGCGGCAGCAGGCTCGGCTTTCTGCCTCGCATGTTCTCCCTCTCGCTATGAGGAAGACCTCGAAGTGATCAAGACTCCTTAGTGCAGCCCGGCTGTCGAAGCCAGGTCAGATCTTCCGCATCTCCGCGAAGCTGACCAGACACCGCTTGGCCCCTACAGCCTCGAAGATCACCGTCACCTCCTCGTCGTCACCAAGCATTTTGCTGCTGAGCACCATCCCCTCCCCGAACTGGGGATGACTCACGCGGTCCCCGACTCGGAAACGACCGACCGTCTCGACTGCGCCGCTTGGCGATTCAGTACGCTGTGTGCCCTTCGCCCCGCCAAGCAGTTCCCCCGGGATATCTCGCAGGAAACGGGAAGGCTCGCTCAGTTCATCTCTCCCAAATAGGATGCGGCGGAACGTGTGGAGCAAGAAAAGGCGTCTCTCGGCCCTGGTGACACCAACGTAGAAGAGACGTCGCTCTTCCTCTAGCTCTGCCTCGCTCTCCATGGACCGGTTGTGAGGCAGTATCCCCTCCTCCAGGCCCACGATGAGCACCACCGGGAACTCCAGTCCCTTGGCCATGTGCAAAGTGAGGAAGCAGGGAGCCTTGGCCTGCTGTTCCAGATTATCCACGTCTGAGACCAGAGCCACCTGCTCCAGAAAAGTCGCCAGACTGTCTTCCACCGGCAAGGAGGCGTATTCCTGCGCCACCGTGCGTAGCTCTTTGATGTTATCCCAACGCTCTTCGCCACGGTCGGTGCCGTCGCGAACGTAGGAGGCGTAGCCGCTCCTGTCGAGAGTCATATCTAGCAACTCCAGCACGTTCAGTTCCCCACTGGCGGCGATCAGTTCCTCCATTATCTCCAAGAAGCCCAGCAGGCTGCGACGCCCTCGGGCGCCCACAGGGGCGTCTTCTTCATCGCGCAGATGCCTCAGGGCTTCGAACAGGGACACACCTCTGCTGTCAGCCCACGCCTCCAGTCGCTCCAATGTCGTTCGCCCTATGGCGCGACGAGGTACGTTGATGATGCGGTCCAGGCTGATAGTATCTCGAGGGTTGTGAATGGCGCGCAGGTAGGCCAAGACATCTTTGATCTCGCGACGCTCGTAGAAGCGAGTTGCTCCCACCAGCTTGTAGGGAACCCCTGCGCGGACGAAAACCTCTTCCAGGGCCCTGGATTGAGCGTTGGTGCGATACATCACGGCAAGATCCCCAGGTTCATAGCCATCCTCGGCCACCAATCGCTCCATCTCGTGCAGGACATACTGGGCCTCTTCTCCCTCATCGTAGGCCTCGTAGACCGTCACGGGCACGCCAGGCTGGTTTTCGGTCCATAGCTTCTTGGGCACTCTCTGCACATTGTGGGTGATGACGCTGTGCGCCGTATCAAGGATAGTCTGCGTAGATCGGTAGTTCTGCTCCAAGAGAACAACCTGGACACGTGGATAGTCTTCCTGAAACCTCTGCACATTTCGGAAGTCCGCGCCCCGCCAGGCGTATATGCTCTGATCCTCATCCCCCACCACGAAGAGGTTGCCATGCTTCCCTGCCAATAGCTTCAGAATGGTGTACTGAGCGACGTTGGTGTCCTGGAACTCATCCACCAGAATGTGACGATAGAGCGTCTGATACTTCTCCAGCACCTCTTGATTCTGGCGCAACAATCGCACAGTCACCATCAGCAGGTCGTCGAAATCCAAGGCATTGTTCTTCAACAGCAGTCGTTGATAGCGTTGATAGACACGCGAGGTCGCCTCGTGCTTGTAGCTCGAGGGCACGTACTCCTGCGGACCGATGAGCTGGCTCTTGGCTCTCGAGATCGCATTCTGGATAGCGCGCGGACCGAAATCGCTCTCGGCCAGATCCAGTTCCCGCAGACACTGCCTCACCAGTGTCAATTGGTCGCCATTATCGTAGATGACGAAGTCCCGATCGTAGGGCAGATGCTCTGCCTCTCGGCGCAAAACGCGCACACAGAAGGCATGGAAGGTGCCGATGGTGATCTGACGTAACAGTTGAGGGCCCAGGAGTCCATAGAGTCGCTCTTTCATCTCCCGGGCTGCCTTATTGGTGAACGTGACCGCCACGATGCGATAAGGGGAGACGCCATACTTCCTGATCAAATACGCGACTCGATGGGTCAGCACCCGAGTCTTGCCGCTGCCTGGTCCAGCTACAACCAGGATGGGGCCCTCAGAGGCCTCGACCACTTCCCTCTGCGCTGGATTGAGTTCTGCCAGTATCTCTTCCACTTCTCCCTGATCCTCTCAGCGATTCTAGCACATCGAAGGATCGTTGGCTACGCAACTGACCTGAGGGTGTGGCATCCGTCCCCTAAAGCCAACCGAAGTCCGTAGCCGCACGGCGTGCCGTGCAGCTACGGCAATATCCGCCTTCGGCGCACACCACAGCCGTTCATTGGGCCGGACGAGAAGGCCGCTCTCTCTCGCTGGTGCCGCGACAGTCCCCCACACGCTTCGAGAATCCCGCAGGTCCTGTGGACACCCTCCTGGCGCGCCGCGCCTTTGTCCTCGACCAAGAGCAGTGATACAATTCAAGTCCCGCTGAACTGCGGTACCATACAGAAAGGCCAGTACGATGAACCAAGCGTCTCTGGACCAAGCCTTTCAGGACCTCAAGAGCGTGCTGGGCGAGCGGGTCACTCGCGCCAAGATGCACCGCATCTGCTACAGCCGTGATTGGAGCCCTCGCCATCGTTCCCACACCGACCTGCCAGACATCGTGGCCGTCCCCAAGACCACTGACGAAGTAGTGGAAATCGTCAGAATAGCCTACCGCCATCGCATCCCAGTGGTGCCCTTCGCGGGAGGGACGGGCATGGGAGGCGGAGTAGCGGCTTGGAAGGGCGGGATTGCGATCGAGACCAAGAGCCTCGATCAGATACTCGAGGTGGACGAGGCCAATATGATGGTCACTGCGCAGGCCGGCATCACTGTCTGGGCACTCAATGAAGAGCTGGCCCGGTACGGTCTGTGGTTCCCCCACCAGCCAGAGAGCAAGCGGGTCTGCACTGTGGGCGCCTCCATCGCCTGTGACAGCGATTCCACCTTTGGTCTGCGGTATGGCAAGATCCTCGACTGTCTGAGCAACGTGGTGATGGTGACGGGAACAGGAGAGGCACTTCGCATCGGGCGACGCAAGGCTTCTTTCTCCTCCACTGGTTACAAGCTGCTGGACCTGGTAGTGGCGTCGGAAGGCACATTGGGAGTGGTGACTGAGGCCACGTTGCGCGTCTTCCCCCTGCCAGAGACACGCCTGGTGCGAGGGTACGTGTGTCGAAAGCTCAATGACGGGATACGAGCCCTGGAACGGATGCTGGCTAGCGGTTTGTGTGTGGAGAGTGCACACCTGAACTGCCGGCAGCGGCTACACTTCTACACTCATGCCTACCGGCAGCAGTACCACCGTGATCCTGACATCCCAGATTGGGCGGAGGCGATCCTGTTTCTCTCCTTTGCAGGCGACGAGGACGTGGTCAACTTCAGCTTGGAGAAGGCCACCCGCATCCTGCGGGAGGAGTTCCGGGCTGAGAAAGCAAAGGAGCAGGAGATTGTTGATGGATGGTGGGCTTCCAAACACAGCCTGGAGTTCATCCCCTTCCACCAGAAATGGCCTGACAGTCAGCGTGAGAAGAAGTTCGGAGCGGCGGACCTGGGACTGCCAATTGGACGAGTGGAGGAAGCCTATCAACGCTTCCTTGAGATCGCAGGCAGGTGGGGGCAGGAAATCCTGGGCATGACCGTCTACAACGAGGCACCGAACAAGCCCACAGCCAGCATAAGCTTCGCCGTTTTCGTGGACGATTCCAACGACGAGAGCGTGACCAACTTCTACAACTACGTGAAGGAGATGAGCACTATGGCGGTCGAGATGGAAGGGACGATGAGTTCCTACATCGGAGACGGCGATCGTTTGGGAGGTTTCAATCGGTTGGAGCATGGGGATAGCTACACCTACATGCAGCGTATCAAGGAGCTCTTCGACCCGGGCGGCATTTTCAATCCAGGCAAGAAATTCGAATCGCGATGGATAAGCCAAGCCTAGAGCAATACGCCGCAGAGATCTACACCTGCAACCGTACCCGTTGCGGATTCTGCGTAGCCGACTGCCCCGTCTACCGCGTCAAGGGCCTGGAAGGATATGCCAGCCGAGGCAAGATGATGATCGCCAGGGGGTTGTTGGAAGGGCTCATCGAACCCTCAGAGGAGGTGGAGGAGCTTGTTGAGGACTGCCTCCTTTGCGGGTATTGCCAGGCACGATGTGCTCTCAACAACTTGGACATCTTCACGCTTCTGCGTCAGAGAATGGTAGAGGAGGACTTGTGCGCCCCAGAGCACAGGGAGAAGACCGTCAAGATTCTGGAGGAGGGACACCTCTTTCAGCGTCCCTCTCCCGTAAGAAGAGAAGGCACGGTTCCCCTGTACCTGGGATGTCTATATCAGAGCAGATCCGTCGAGGTCAAGACCATCATCTCTGTGCTAAAACGGTGCGGCATAGACCCCCTTGTAGCTGACGAGGTCTGCTGCGGCTACATCGTGGAGGCCACGGGCTTTCGCCAGGAGTTCGAAACAATCCAGGAGCGCTTCGCGGAGACATACGACCCCTATGCAGACAAAGAGATCCTGACCCTGTGCCCCACGTGCACGATCACTCTCAAGGAGCAATACGGCCTGAACGTCAAGCACGCGATAGTGGCCGTTGCCGACAGGATAGAAACGTTGAGCCCCCGCCAACTAGATCTCAAGGCCACCTACCACGATCCATGCCACCTGGGTCGCATGCTGGGCATCTTCGAGGAACCGAGGACTATCCTGGAGGCACTGGGTGTGGAGTTGCTGGAAATGGACCAGAACCGCGTCTTCTCCACCTGCTGTGGCGGAGGGGGCGGACTGGCGGACACTAGTCCAGAGCTCTCGCTGGAGATCGCCAAGAACCGGATTCGAGATGCCCTAAAGGCGGGAGTGGAGAACGTAGTCACCGTATGTCCCACGTGTGTGCCGACACTGCTGAAGGGGGCGAGCCGGCTGGCTAACGAAGTCGGCGTCTTCGTGGATGTGTTGGACCTGTGGGACCTACTAGACCAGGCCCTGGACTGAGCAGCAGCAACTCCGAACCTCGTGCACTGAGGCAGAGCGATGGCCTGGGACTTGATGCTACTCGACTTCGCGGTACCCAGGCACAGAATCCTGCAAACCCCGCACGCAGACCCAGGGCCCCGGGGCAGACTCGACTCCGCGCTAGAGAAGACCTCTCCGTGTTTCTCTACTTCTCGTTCTTCTGCTTGCTCCAGTAGTCGTCGACGGCAGCGCGGACCGCGTCGGCGGCGAGGTTTGAGCAATGCATCTTCTGGGCCGGCAGTCCGCCCAAGGCGTCCGCAACAGCCTTGTTGGAAAGGTTAACGGCCTCGTCTAGAGACTTGCCCTTGATCATCTCCGTGGCGATGCTACTCGTGGCGATGGCCGCGCCACAACCGAAAGTGCGGAACTTGACGTCCTCGATGTGATCGTCCTTCACCTTGATGAACATCTCCATCACATCACCGCACATGGGATTGCCGATCTTGCCCACCCCATCCGCATCCTCGATAACCCCCACATTCCTGGGGTTGGTGAAATGCTCCATCACTAGTTCAGAGTACATACGTGTCCTTACCTCCTTGCTCCCAGTGGACCGCTCAGCTCGCATAGAGTGGCGACATGGCTCGCAAACGTTCTACTACGCCAGGCAACACCTCTACTACGCGGTCCACGCCCTGTTCCGTGTTCTCTCGGCCCAAAGTCATGCGCACCGAGCCATGGGCTACGTCATGCGGCACACCCATGGCCAGCAGCACGTGAGAGGGTTCTGCAGATCCGGTGGCACAGGCCGAACCGCTGGAGGCGGCGATGCCGTGCATGTCCAGGCCCATAAGCATGGCCTCTCCCTCCACATACTCAAAGACGAAGTTGGCGTTATTGGCCAGCCGCTCCCTGGGATGACCCATCAGGCGACAGTGCGGGACAGAAGAGAGCACGCCATCTATGAGACGATCGCGCAATGCTATGAGCCTGCGGCTCTCCTGCTCACGCCGCCCCTCGACCAGTTTCAAAGCCGTCGCCAGACCCACGATGTAGGGCACGTTCTCAGTCCCGGCGCGTCGGCTCTGCTCGTGGGCCCCTCCTGTCTGGATAGGCAATAGCCCCACGCCCTCTCTCACGTATAGCACACCTACCCCTTTCGGTCCATAGAACTTGTGGCCCGAGAGGGTGAGAAGATCGACGTTCAGTTCCCTCACGTCGAGGCTGAGCGAACCAGCGCCCTGCACAGCATCGCTGTGAAATGGTATGTTGTGCCTTCGCGCGATCTCCCCTATCTCGGAGATCGGTTCGATGGTGCCCACCTCGTTGTTGGCATACATGATACTGATGAGCACCGTCCTCTCCGTGATGGCCCGTTCCACATCCCCCGGGTCCACGCGGCCGTATTCATCCACCGGCACATAGGTCACCTCAAAGCCGAACTCCTTCTCTAGTTGCTCGCAGGTGTAGCTCACCGCGTGGTGCTCGACGGGTGAGGTGATGATGTGATCGCCTCGTTGTCGGTTCAGCCGGGCAACACCTCGAATCGCCAGGTTGTCGCTCTCAGTGCCACAACTGGTGAAGATGATCTCATCAGGACTACAGTTCAAGATCCCGGCCACATCGGCGCGGGCTTCATCCAGAGCATGGCGCGCCTCCCGCCCCAAAGAGTGAATACTGGAGGCGTTGCCATACCGCTCACCGAAGTAAGGCAGCATGGCCTCCACGACTCTAGGATCTACAGCGGTCGTCGCCGCGTGGTCGAGATAGATCGCACCCCTTTCGCTCATCTACCCTCCAATCTTCCCGTCTGTCTGGGCACCGGTCCACTCTCCACAAGACAGATCTGTCAGTTCGCTGACTCTGTGTCCATCAAATCGGCCAACGTTGTGGAGTCAAGGATCTGGACAATGCCGTCGTGCATCTTTCTCCATAGGTCACGAGCTGTACACACCTCCTGCCGGCTGCACATATCTCCCGCCTCGCTGCCAGGGATGCACTTCAAGGGCATGATCTGGCCATCCTCCAGAGCGCGGATGATGTCACCGACTGTGATCTTGCGAGGTGCCAGGCGAAGAGCGTACCCACCGTGGGCACCTCGAGTGCTCTCTATCAGATCCGCTTCTCTCAGTAGAGGCACTATCTGCTCCAAATAGGGAAAGGAAATTCCCTGCACCTGTGCCACGTCGCTCAACGAGACAGGTCCTTCGCCGTAGCGAC
>JAUWLF010000031.1 GCA_030613785.1 Chloroflexota bacterium
TGCACCGGCCCCCACCCCGTCGTATCCTGTTTGGGTACTCGACGCGCGTGCCTTGGTGGGCCGGGGGCTTTGCGGGGGATTGGAGGGCTGGGGATGTGCGAGGTGAGAAGCCATTGAGTCAGCCTCCCCTAACCCCTCCCATCGAGGGAGGGGAATGAAAGAGCCGGTTCTGGAGTGCCCTGCGCCTTGAGGGGGCAGTGACGGGCTGGGGATGTGCGAGCTGAGAAGCCATTGAGTCACCCTCCCCTAACCCCTCCCCTTGAGGGAGGGGAATGAAAGAGCCGGTACTGCAGTGCTCTGCGCCTTGAGGGGGCAGTGACGGGCTGGGGATGTGCGAGGTGAGAAGCCATTGAGTCACCCTCCCCCAAGCCCCTCCCATCGAGGGAGGGGAGTCACGTAGACTGCACAGATTAGTCGAGAGCGAGGAGACACATGGTTACCTTTCAACCGTTTGAGATGGAACGAATGATGTCCAAGTGGGGGAACGTTGTCGAGTACAACCTCTCGGAGAGCGGCGTTCACCCCCTCAGCGTACGAGAACTCGTGGACGACCCGGCGGTCATGGAGCAACTGCTGACCACTACTCTGCACTACCCCGAGGTCAACGGCATCCTCGAACTGAGAGAGCACATCGCGGCCCTCTACCCCGGGGCGACCCCAGACAACGTGCTGGTGACCGTTGGCTGTGTCGAGGCCAACTTCATCACCCTTCAGACGCTAGTGTCGCCAGGGGAAGAGATCGTGGTCATGCTGCCCAACTATATGCAGATCTGGGGCGCGGCTCAGAATCTGGGCATCGAGGTCAAAAGCTTCCATCTCCGACAAGACCTGGGCTGGGCTCCCGACCTGGATGAGCTGGAGGATGTGGTCTCGCAGAAGACCAGGCTGATCGCTGTGTGCAACCCGAACAACCCCACCGGGTATATCTTGACTCAGGAGGAGATGGAGGCCATCGTGGCGGCAGCCGAGCGCGTGGGCGCCTGGTTGCTGTCTGACGAGGTCTACAGCGGGGCGGAACGCCTGACCGATGTTCAGGCGCCATCCTTCTGGGGGCGGTACGACAGGGTGTTGACCATGAACAGCCTCAGCAAGGCCTACGGGTTGCCGGGACTGCGGATTGGCTGGGTCGTGGGGCCGGTGGACACAGTGGACGACATCTGGGCGCGCCACGAATACGTCACCATCAGCGCCACTATGTTGTCGAACAAGCTGGCGGCCGTGGCCCTGTCGGCCCAGGTGCGACCTAGATTGATTCAGCGGGGACGTGACTACATCCGTCGGGGTTACCCTATCCTCGATGCCTGGCTGGAGAGTCACGAGGGCACTTTCAGCCTGGTCCCCCCACAGGCGGCGGCCATCGCCTACGTTCGGTATCACTTTGATGTGAACTCAACAGAGCTTGTGGAGCGCTTGATTGATGAGAAGAGCGTGTACATCGTGCCGGGGGACCACTTTGGCATGGATCGCTACCTTCGGATCAGCTTTGGTTTGCCTCACGATTATCTCGAGGCGGGGCTGGACCGCATCCACGAGTTGATCGTGGAGTTGCAGAGGTGAAGTGAGTGGGACGCTGATCGGGCCGGGATGAATTCCCTCGTTAGGAGCAAGGAAACCGGCTGAAGCCGGTTGTGGAACGTGCTTTGAGCGCGCTTGGAGTCGGGTAGCGTGTGGTCTTCAACGCCACGCGAGGCAGAAGGCTGGGCCGGCTGGTAATGGACCGCCTCCACGAGTTGATCGTCGAGGTACAAAGGTGACGTATGTGCGAGGAGATCACCCTGCCCCGGTCCAAACATCCATCGAGGGAGAGAGGTGTGGGGTCAGAGGGTCGATTCTCAAATGGTGGTGAGACGGTGCCCACGCCTGATGTGACGGAGCGGGACATCCGACTGGCCAAGCAGAGGATCGCGTCCTTGGCCATAAGGACGCCCTTGATCCGCTCAGACCTGCTATCTGAGCGGGTTGGAGCCTCGGTCCACCTGAAGCTGGAGAGCCTCCAGCAGACCGGATCGTTCAAGGTGCGCGGGGCCGCCAACAAGGTGCGCACCCTGAAGGCAAACGAGCGCGAACGTGGGATGATCACGGTGTCCACGGGCAACCACGGCCGGGCGGTAGCTCACGTGGCCAGACGATTGCACATCAAAGCCTTGATCTGCATGCCAGAGGGGGTCCCCAGGAACAAAGTCGATGCTATACAAAGCCTGGGTGCCGAGATAGTCGTCTCTGGCGAGACCTACGACGAGGCGGAGGAGCACGCCTTCCAGTTGGCGGCGGAGCGCGGCTTGACCATGCTCAACCCCTACGACGATCCCTTGGTCATCGCTGGGCAGGGCACCATCGGTCTGGAGATACTGGCGGATCTACCCGAAGTTGACACCGTGTTGGTGCCCGTGGGGGGAGGAGGGCTGATGTCTGGCATCGGGCTAGCTCTGAAGTCGGCGAATGACCAAATCCGGCTGATAGGTGTTTCCATGGATCGCGCGCCCGTGATGTACCACAGCCTCAAGGCGGGGAAGCCGGTGCGGATGGCCGAGGAGGAGACCATCGCCGACGCCCTGGTGGGTGGCATCGGAGTGGACAACCAGTACACCTTCCGCCTGGCTCAGAGGCTCACGGACGACTTCGTTCTGGTCTCGGAGGACGAGATCGTCCAAGCCATGGCCTTTGCCCTGGAGAAGCTCCATCTGGTGGTGGAGGGCGGAGGAGCGGTGGGGATAGCGGCGCTTGTTCATGAGAAAGTGATCGAGCTGGGTCGCAACGTCGCGGTCGTCGTCAGCGGAGGCAATGTGGACGTATCTTCGCTCCTTAGGATGACCGAGGGTCGCAGTGCGGACGAGGGATGACCGCGAGGGAGCGAAGTTCCTGCCTGTCCGGAGGGCGCTGGGAGGCAAGTGCTGTGCTTGGAACGTGGAAGCCATTGTGGACTGGTTGAGTAGTTCCACCGACACGACGCGGGGCTACTCCACTGACTGGCCTCAGACCTGACAGCTTGCGAGGTTGTCCAAACATGAAACCCAGGGAACGCGTTTTCGCAGCGCTACAGCACCAAGAAGCGGATCGAGTGCCGAGGTTCGAGATCTGGATCGACGACGATGAACTGGTGGCTCACGTTGGTGATGGAGACCTGCAGAGGGCGCACGTCAACCTGGGGTTGGATTGCATCATCATCCCCAACCAGAACCCTCCAGGGAGCAACGCCTGGGGAGACGGGCTGGACGAGTGGGGGTGCATCTGGAAGAATGGTTGGTATGCCGATGGTGTGGTGGAGACGGAGGAGGACCTCAAGAGATTCACTCCGTCCCTCGACTACGTGGACGAGTACTTCGACCCCGTTCGTACGGAAGACGCGATGCAGCGATACCCAGATCACTGTTTCATCTACGGGTCCCACATCGGCCCTTTCACGGCCGCGTATATGGCGATGGGCATGGAGCGCTTCTTCCCCAGCTTGTTCAAGCGGCCGGCCTTCGCGCGCAAGGTGATGGAGGCTCGTACTGAATGGTGCATCGCCATGTTCGACAGGGCAGCCAGCCTGGGGGCGGAAATCCTGGTTCTTGGCGATGATGCTGGCCACAAGGGAGGGCCAATGATCTCTCCCCAGATGTGGCGAGAGTTCGTGCTACCCTATCATCGCCGCATCGTCGAGGCAGCGCGGGTCCCCGTGATATGGCACAGCGATGGGGATATCATCTCTTTGCTGCCGATGGCCATCGAAGCGGGCTTCGTTGGAGTGCACTCGTTGGAGCCGGGTGCTGGGATGGACCTTGCGAAGCTCAAACGAGACTTCGGCGACGAGTTGGTCTTCATCGGTAACGTGGATACGGTTGTCCTGTGCGGCGATGACCTGGAGGCCGTCCGTGCCGAAGTGAGGCGATGCATGGAGCAGGGAGCGGCGGGCGGGGGCTACATGTTTGCCACCTGCAACAGCATCTTCGCGGGGATGAACCCCGCGGCGGTGGTGGAGATGTATCACTACGCAGGAGAGATAGGTCTCTACAAGGACATGCACTCGATAACCCGAGGTGACAGAGATTCCGAATAGCAAGGAGGATATCCATGGATCGCATCATCGTATCAACCCAGAAGGCACCGCCGGCCATAGGTCCCTATTCCCAGGCTGTGATCGCCGGAGATCTGGTCTTCACGGCTGGTGTCCTTCCCGTCGACCCTGAGAGCGGGCAGGTCGTGGGAGAGGACATCACCGAACAGACCGGACAGGCGATCAGCAATCTAGAGAGTATCCTCGAGGCGGCGGGAAGCTCACTGTATCAGGTGGTGAAAACAACGGTGTTCCTGGCAGACATGGGCAACTTCGCGGCGATGAATGCGGTCTATGAGGAGTTCTTCGCCTCGAATCCACCTGCCCGCTCAACAGTTGAGGTGGGGCCGTTGGCCAAAGGGGCTCTGCTTCAGATAGACGCCATCGCGGTGAGGTGACTGAGGATCTGTCACTCCGACCAGAGGTGCACTGTGCATGGTGACAAGGGTTGCTGAGTCGGCAGGCCACTTTGCCGCGGTGCACCTTTTGAGGCGTGCTAGGTTATGGCACGTATTCACGCTCATACGCTTGAGGGGCGATCTCCTGAGCCCATCGACAGGAGGCAGCCACTGGTGTCGCAGATGGAACTGAGAAACACCTGGCATTAGCGAGTGGAGGATACATGAAGACGGAGGAGTACGTCGCCCTGGAGGATAGATACAATGCACACAACTACCAGCCGCTGGATGTTGTGCTGGAGCGAGGCGAGGGCGTCTGGGTTTGGGACGTGGAGGGTAACCGCTACCTGGACTGTCTGAGCTCCTATTCCGCCATCAACCAGGGACATGCGCACCCGCGCATTCGCCAAGCGATGGTCGAGCAGGCAGCCAGGCTAACCCTGACCGGCCGGGCTTTCCGCAACGACCAGTTGCCGCTCCTGGCCAAGGAGTTGTGCGAACTAACGGGCTACGAAATGATGCTGCCCATGAACACCGGAGCCGAAGCGGTGGAGACAGCGCTCAAAGCCGCTCGGAAATGGGGCTACATGGTCAAGGGTGTGCCCGACGGTCGCGCAGAGGTCATCACCTGCGCGGGCAACTTTCACGGGCGCACCATCACCATCGTTGGCTTCTCCACAGAAGAGCAATACAGAGATGGCTTTGGCCCCTTCACGCCTGGGTTCATTACTGTCCCGTACGGAGACGCCGATGCCTTCGAGGGGGCCATCACTCCCCACACCGTAGCCTTCATGGTGGAACCCATTCAGGGTGAGGGCGGCGTCGTTGTGCCGCCCGAGGGATACCTGAGGCGGGCGCGGGACTTGTGCGATGAGTACGAAATCCTGCTGATCGCCGATGAGATCCAGACGGGACTGGGTCGCACGGGGAAGCTCTTTGGCTGCGACTGGGAAAGCGTGCGGCCCGATCTGGTGACCATCGGCAAGGCGCTCTCGGGAGGCTTCTACCCGGTGTCGGCCGTCTTGGGCGATCGTGACACACTGGGGCTATTCAAGCCTGGTGACCACGGCTCGACCTTCGGCGGTAATCCCCTGGCGGCGGCCATCGCTCGGGAGGCGGTGAAGGTGCTGGTGGACGAGGGCCTGATCGAGAATGCCAGGATACAGGGTGACTACCTGCTAGGTCGTCTGGCCCGTATCGAGAGCGACTACATCGCCGAGGTGAGGGGGCGGGGGTTGCTCACCGGCGTGGAACTGAAGGCGGAAGCGCGTGGTGCGCGGCGCTTCGCTGAGGCCCTGAAGGACGAGGGCCTGCTCTGCAAAGAGACCCACGAGAACGTCCTTCGGTTCGCGCCGCCGTTGGTGATCACGCGCGAGGAACTGGACTGGGGGCTCGAGAGAATCGAGAAAGTGCTCACAGGGCTGTAGGCTGCGCAGAGGGACATGAACGGCAGCCCTTGCGGGAGATACGTGTCAGAGCGACAGTCCACTTTCCTTGATCACCAGTCACAAGTGTCCAGGAGGCCGTAGCCTTGAATGAAAGTCTTGAAGCCAATCTAGCTAACGTCGGTGATCGCTATGGCGCCGAGATGATCTCGTTCTGCCAGAGGCTCGTCCAGACGCCCAGTCTGCCAGGCCAGGAGGGCGACGTGGCCCGGTTAGTGGCCCTCGAGATGGAAGGGCTTGGCTACGACGAGGTGCGGAGCGATAGCTGGGGGAACGTGGTCGGCCTGCTGCGGGGGCAGGGAACGGGCCGCTCGGTGATGTTCAATGGCCACATGGACCACGTGGATCCGGGGAACGCCAGGGAGTGGCCTTATCCTCCCTATGGCGGCGAGATCCACGATGGGCGGCTGTGGGGTCGGGGCGCAGCCGACATGAAAGGTCCGCTCGCAGCCATGATCCATGCTGGCGGTATCTTGGCGCGGGAGGGGAGGCGGCCCCCGGGTGATTTGTACGTCGCCGCGGTGGTGCAGGAGGAGGTCGGCGGGCTAGGGACGCAGAAGCTGCTTCAGACGGTTCGCGCCGACCTGGCCGTGGTCGGCGAGGCCAGCAGCAACCAGTTGGCCCGGGGACACCGTGGAAGGATAGAGCTGGTGGCGCGCGTGAGGGGAAGATCGGTGCACGCGAGTGTGCCCCACGAGGGTGTGAACCCCCACGCTGTGCTGGCGCGGTTCGTGCAGCGATTGGAGACGCTGGACCTGGCTCAAGATGTGACCTTCGGTGCCTCTACTGTGGCACCAACGTTGTACCTGACCGACCAGCAAAGCAGCAACGTCCTGCCAGGCGAAGCCAGACTGCATCTGGACTGGCGCAACATCCCCGGCGAGACGCCGGAAGAGGTGCTGTCCCAACTCCGGCCGTTGCTGGACGAATGTGTCGCTGAAGTGGAGGGCAGCGCGGGTGAGTTGGTGTTACACACCCACGACCTTTGCACCTACACCGGCCAGAGCGAGTCGTTGCCCGCTGTCTTTCCCTCCTTTGGCCTGGAGGCCGATCACCCTCTGGTACGGAATGGACAGCGCATCCTGGCCAGCGCTCTGTCTCGTCCGGTGGACGTGGTCATCTGGCGGTTTGCCACTGACGGAGGTCACCTGATGGCGGCTGGTGTTCCCACCATAGGGTTTGGGCCGGCGGAAGCCCACCTGCTGCACACCGTGGGGGAGAATGTGCCGGTGGAGATGTTGGTGGAAGGGCTGATGGGATACACTGCGCTGGCTCTGGAACTGGGAAGGGGGCACTGAAGGGCGGAGCAGAAGATCTGCTGTGTCCAGCCCATCGGGCAGCGTGACGGTGAGGCCGCAGGAGATGGATGTCCCGCACTATACTGCTTCGACAAGGCTCGCCCTGCGCATCGGGGTGAGCTTTTCTAGTTGGCCACTTCGGCTGAGGGCTGGTCTCGCGCGGGCGTATCCGACCCATCTTCCACGGACGGTACAGGGGGACCTGAGCCTGCCTGGCGTACGCAGTGAGAAGGGCATCTGAAGGTCTCTCGCTCCTGCAATGAGTTCGGCATCGTCGGCGGACCATGCATTGAGCAAATGGCGCAGGCAAGGAAAGCTTGAGTAAGGTGGAACCTCACTAGCCTTCAGTTCGTCTAAGGTATAGTAGGGCACAGTCGGCTCGCGACAACAAGGGGAACGGACAGAGGGGGCGGTGAGATGAACAAGGCGTCCTTTGCTGCACTAACGATCACTGCCTTGCTGGCGGTACCGCTCACGGCCTGCAACCTGCCGGCTCTGGGGCCGACCTTCACGCCGTCGTTGTCGACACCCGCTCCCGTGCCCTTGACACCTGCCCCTCTGCCACCCACGCCCACGGCAGAGGTCATCTGGTCCAAACACACCAACTCCACCACCGGCCTCTCCATGTGGTACCCTGATGCCTGGGCCTACGAGGAGTTCGTGGAGGAGGTCATTTTTGCCAGTTCGCCTGAGATCATCAGGGGAACGGAACTGGAAAGCGGGGCAGCCATGATGGTGACCCGCAGCGACCTAGAAGGCCCGCCAACGTTGGATGAGCTGGTTCAGACGACGGTTTCTGAACTGTACTTCGACAAGGTCGAGGTCAGTGACCTCAAGCCTCGGACCATTGGTGGGCACGACGGTATCTTGGTCACTCTGGAGGGCAGTCCTGAGGGTAGCGACGTCTCGATGAGGGGCTTCGTCGCTGCCGCCGAACACAACGGTTGGGGTTACCTCTTCATGGCAGCGTCGATACGTGATGAATGGGCTGAGTACGGACCGATTCTGGAACGGATGCTGGGTAGCGTTGACTTCCAGTGTATTGAGCCTGTTTACACCAGCCCAACTTTGGGCCTCTCCATCAAGTATCCTGAGGGCTGGATCTTCGAGGAGCAGGGAGAGCAGGTGATCTTTGGCACTTCGGAGGAGATCATCACAGGCGCGGAATTCGACACCGGCTCAGCGATGCTGGTGATCGGCAACGAGTTAGAGGATGGTCTGGCGTTTGAAGGAATGATGGAGATGATTCTATCCGAACTCTCGTCCGAGGAAATCGTGACCGGCGATCGAAAACCAACAACCGTTGGTGGGCAGGATGGGATCATCATCTACTTTGAAGGAACTCCAGCCGAAGACGTCACAGTGAGAGGGTTCCTGGCCGCCGTCGAACACTGCAAACGGGGTTATCTCTTCGTAGGATTCTCAGTGCTGGACGAATGGTCGGAGTTCGGCTCTGATCTCCAGGCCATGTTGGACAGCGTGCAGTTCACAAAGGGGTGGTGAGAATCTCAACCGTGTGTCTCGACCCCGACGGCAGGGCGATCGACTCACACTTGACACCCATCCTCAGTCATCACGCCTATGAGGGCTGAGTCCTCGCTCTTTGCATCCGCCGGTTTTCCGCGACTGTGTGGCTCTTGTTCCTCGATCAGTCTTGTCCCACTTGAGATGACCGCAGCGATAGGCTACAATGGTCAGAGGCCCACGGGCTGTTGGCCGGCGGCGGTGGGCACGCGTCGTCTGAGCATACGAAGCGGCAAAGGACGAGGCGCTGAAAGATTGGTGGAGGATTGGCGTATGACCGAGGACAGACCGATCATCTATCCCTACATCCCCAATTCTGTGCCCACGATCAAGGCACAAATGCTCAAAGAAGTGGGAGCAGAGAGCGCGGACGATTTCTTCGAGGATGTCCCCGAGAGGCTTAGGCTCAAGGAGCCTATGGATCTGCCCCAACCCTTCCTGTCCGAATATGCATTGAAACGGCACGTGGAAGGGGTTCTTGCGAGAAACAAGACTTGCGGGGAGTACCTCAACTTTCTGGGGGCTGGGTGCTATGAGCACCACGTTCCCGCTGTGTGTGATGAGGTGAACCAGCGAGGCGAGTTCCTGACCGCCTACGCGGGGGAGCCTTACGACGATCACGGCCGGTTTCAAGCGCTCTTTGAATATGCGAGTATGATGGGGGAGCTGCTCAACATGGACGTGGTCAATGTCCCAACCTATGACGGGTTCCAAGCTGCCGCCACATCCATTCGCATGGCGTCCCGGATCACGGGCCGGCGCGAAGTGCTGGTGTCCAGCAGCATCAGCCGTGACAAACTGTCCAAGATCCGAGACTACTGCAAGCCCGAAATGGAGATCAAGCTGAGCCAGTACGACTCAGAGACGGGGGAACTAGACCTGGATGCCCTCAAGGCAGAGATCTCCGGCAAGACGGCCGCTGTCTACTTTGACAATCCTTCCTACCTCGGCTTCATCGAGACTCGAGGTGACCGGATATCCGAGATAGTTCATGATCACGGCGCCACCTGCGTCGTGGGTGTGGATCCGATATCGTTGGGCGTTCTTACCCCGCCGTCCGACTACGGGGCGGACATCGTCTGCGGTGACATACAGCCCCTTGGGATGCACATGCAGTTCGGTGGCGGACAGGCGGGGTTCATCGCTAGCAGGGATGAAGAGCGATATGTCATGGAGTATCCGTCCCGGTTGTTTGGAATCGCGCCGACGCGTGTGGAGGGGGAGTACGGCTTCGGCGATGTGGCCTACGAGAGGACCTCCTTTGCAGTCAGGGAGGAGGGCAAGGAGTGGGTGGGCACGGCGGCGGCCCTGTGGGGCATCACGGCGGGAGTGTATCTGGCGTTGATGGGGCCTCAGGGGATGGCGGAGATTGGAGAAGGCATCATGTTGAGGTCCCGTTATGCGATGATGGAGACGGCTGAGGTGAGAGGTGTGAAGGCTCCGGCCTTCCAGTCGCCCCATTTCAAGGAGTTCGTCGTCAACTTCGATGGTACAGGCAAGGCGGTCGCCGAGATCAACAGGGCTTTGTTGGCACGGGGGATCTTTGGCGGGAAGGACCTGACCCAGGAATTCCCAGAACTGGGCAATAGCTCTCTGTACTGTGTGACTGAAGTCCACACCAAGGATGATATAGACACGTTGGTGAGCGCTCTGCGAGAGGTGGTCGAATAGCATGAGTCAAGACATCACCAGGCACAGGTACACGAACAGCAAACCAAAGCTGCGACGATTCCACCAGGCCAGGTGGGATGAACCGATCATCTTCGAGTTGAGCCGCGAAGGACAGAGGGGCATTCTCGTGCCTGAGGTGGAAGACGAGATCAAAGACCGGGTGGGCGATGTGGTGGCGACTCTGCCGGAGTTCATGCGCAGGAAGCGGCCTCCCAGCTTGCCGGAGCTCTCTCAACCGGAGGTTCTCCGTCACTATGTGCGGCTGTCCCAAGAGAACCTGGGGACGGACCTGAACGTCGATGTGGGGCAGGGAACTTGCACCATGAAGTACAGTCCGAAGATCAACGATCAACTGGCCCGGATGCCGAAAGTGGCGGATCTTCACCCTTTGCAGGATGAAGAAACTGTTCAAGGCATCCTGGAGGTGATGTACAGGTTCGAGGGCATCCTCAAGGAGATCTCGGGGATGGACCGCTTTTCCCTGCAACCTGGTGCTGGCGGCGCTGCCATCTACACCAACGTCTCCATCATACGAGCCTACCACCGGGCTACTGGTGACGGGCTCCGGCGAAATGAGTTCATCACCACGATTTTCTCTCATCCTTCGAACGCAGCGTGCGCCAAGACAGCCGGCTACAAAGTCCTGACCCTCTATCCCGATGAGGATGGTTATCCCGACCTGGAAGCCTTGAAAGCGGCGGTTTCGGAAAAGACCGCGGGGTTGCTCATCACGAACCCAGAGGACACGGGGATCTTCAATCCCAGGATTGAGGAGTTCGTGGAGTTGGTCCACGATGCAGGAGGACTCTGCTCATACGACCAGGCAAACGCCAATGGAATCCTGGGCATAACCAGGGCGGCGGAAGCTGGCTTCGACCTTTGCCACTTCAATTTGCACAAGACCTTCTCCTCGCCTCACGGGTGCGGTGGGCCTGGCGCGGGAGCCATCGGCGTGACAGAGAACTTGGCCCGGTTCCTGCCCGTTCCCCTCATCGAGTACGATGGTGAGAAGTATCGTCTGAACTACGATCTACCGGACAGCATTGGCAAGATAGGACCGTTCTATGGGGTGGCCCCTGTCGTCGTGAGAGCGTATGCGTGGGTTATGAGTCTGGGGGCAGAGGGGTTAAGGGAGGTCGCGGAGATCGCAGTTCTCAACAATAACTATCTGATGCAGAAGATGCTGGAGATCCGCGGTGTGAGCGCACCCTATGCCAGAGGCAAGAGCCGCATCGAACAGGTGCGCTACAGTTGGGAGGAGTTAGTCAAGGATACGGGCGTCCATTCGGAGGAAATCGGGCTTCGAGCCGTGGACTTCGGGGTCCACTACTGGACCAGCCACCATCCCTGGGTTATTCCGGAGCCTTGTACCCTTGAACCTACGGAGTCGTATTCCAAGGATGAACTCGACGAATACGCGGGCATCCTCGCTCATGTGGCGCATGAGGCGCGCACGGACCGTGAGCTGGTCAAGACGGCTCCTCACAATAGCACTATTCACACTATTGACCATGGACCCCTGGATGATCCTGCACATTGGGCGGTGACCTGGAGAGCCTATCGGAGAAAGATGGGACACGAGGCAGATTAGAAGATGGCGACGCGGATAGGACATCACTTGGGGAGAGCCATGAGCATCCTTGGTAGGCCGAATCCAGGGGCGCGGGTTGGCAGCAGAGCATTCCTCCAGGCCTTGCCCTTCGATGCGCTTCGCCACTCTGCTCTCACTCCATACAATGCAGACTAGCAGAATGGGAGAAAAGCGCCTGGGCTTGATCGTCAATCCGATTGCAGGGATAGGCGGGAGGGTCGGCCTCAAGGGAAGTGACGGAGTTGAGATCCAGAGAAGGGCTCTACAACTGGGCGCCGTGCGGGAATCGGAGAGCCGGGCTGTTCAAGCTCTTCAGATGGTCCAGTCTATCGGGGACAGGCTCGAGGTCATCACCTATCCCCATGAAATGGGAGAAGATGCGGCCAGAGAGTGCGGCTTCGAACCAAAGGTGGTTGGCAGAATCGAACGCGGAGAAACGACGGCAGAGGACACACGAAATGCGGCTCTGGCACTGATGGGTCTGAACGTCGATCTATTACTCTTTGCAGGTGGGGATGGGACCGCCAGGGACATCTACAGCGCTGTTGGTCAGCGCATACCAGTGCTTGGCATACCGGCAGGAGTGAAGATCCACTCGGCGGTTTTTGGCACTAGCCCCAGAAGTACGGGAGCTCTGGCCGCGTTGTATCTGCGAGGGAGAGCGTCCAGCCTGCGGGAGGCGGAGGTGATGGACATCGACGAGGAGGCTTTCCGAGAGGGTCGGGTTTCGGCCAGACTGTATGGATATCTGAAGGTTCCCTATCGGAGTGAGCTGGTCCAGGGCCAGAAAGCGGCAAGTGGGCCCGGAGAACAGGCTTCTCAGCGGGCGATAGCGGCCGACATCACGGACCGGATGCAGGCTGACTGTCTGTACATCATCGGGCCCGGAACGACTACCAAAGCCATCGCGTCGCAGCTAGGGCTGAGTAAGACGCTGTTGCATGTGGATGTGGTCAAGGGAGGAGAGATGGTTGCCACCGATGTCCGAGAGTCGCAACTCCTCGAGCTGCTCCAAGGGGTCAAAGCGAAGGTTATTGTCACGCCCATAGGCGGGCAGGGCCACATCTTTGGCAGAGGGAATCAGCAGATAAGCCCTGAAGTGATCAGGAGAGTGGGCAGGGACAACGTCATCGTAGTGAGCACTGCTGGGAAGATCGACTCACTGGGGGGAAAGCCCCTCCTGGTTGACACCGGTGAGCGGGCGGTGGACAAGATGCTCAGTGGCTACATTAGAGTGGTGACCGGCTACGACGAGCAGATTGTCTATAGAGTATCAGGTTGACTGCCCCGCTGATTGGGGAAGGGCCGGGAAGCACCATGTCGGCCAAGGGTGCCGGCCAGTGATATCAGATGGAATTCCCATAGGTGAGAACCATGAAGGAAGTCGCTACCGTATGTGCTCGGGACTGTTATGATACCTGTGCACTGATTATCACACTCGACGAAGCAGAACAAATCTTGTCAATCAAGGGCGACAAGAAGAACCCCGTCACACGGGGCTTCACCTGTCCCCGGGGTGCTAGGGATCACGAGAGACTCTACAACAACCGAGTTGAAGCACCTTTCCTTCGCCAAGGAGACCGCTTCGAGCAAACCGACTGGAATACCGCACTGAGCCTAGTATCGCGGAAACTTGGTGAGATTCTCAACGAGCATGGCCCCCAGGCTGTGTTGTATCTGGACTACGCTGGGAACACCGGGTTGTTGACAGGAGCATTTCCCCAAAGACTGTGGAATGCTATTGGTGCCACGCAGACGGACTGGGCTTTGTGCAGCGCCTCCGGTCACGAAGCACTGAGTTTGCACTATGGTTGTAGCTATGGCACAACGCCTCTCGAGCTTCTTTCGGTGAATCTTGTCGTGTTCTGGGGCTTCAACGCCGCCGTGAGCTCGCCTCACATGTGGGCACTTGCCAGACAAGCGCGCAAGTCACGGGGGACTCGAATCGTGGTCATTGACCCCAGAGAAAGCCGAACGGCAACAGATGCCGACCTTTGGATTCAACCAAGACCGGGAACCGATGTTGCCTTGGCCTATGGAATAATCAACTACTTGGTTCAAAACAGCCAGGTGGACCTGGACTTCATCAAAGAATGGACCCACGGCTTTGAAGAGTTGAAGGTGGAGGCCAGCAAGTGGACTCCGGAAAGAACAGAGCTTATCACGGGAGTTGCATGGAAACACATACAAGAGCTGGGAGAAGCCTATGGCAACTTGGAACCCAGCGCAACGATGATTGGTATCGGCCTTCAGAAATGCGACCAAGGCGCCGATCAGGTGCGAGCTGTGTCATTCATTCCGGCGCTGCTCGGCCTGCACAGAGGCTTTTTCTACAGCAACGGAGATTCTTTTTCGATCAATCAACGGCTCATTTCTGGCCGAGCGCTCGCCGACAGGGCTCCGAGAATTGTGCAACAAGTTGCTCTTGCCGATCTCGCTAAGCATCGTGAGTTCAAACTCATCTACGTCAGTGGCATGAATCCTGCCATGACACTCCCCAATCAGAATGATTTCAGAGAGGGAATATCAAGCAGAGAGGTCTTTGTAGTGGTTCACGAAACCCATTGGACGAAGACAGCACAGTATGCAGATGCTGTCCTCCCTGCACCGACCTATCTCGAAAAAGACGACTTGGTCGTTCCTTGGAGCCATAACTACGTCCAATACTCAAACGGAGCCGTTCGCCCAATCACCGACAGCCGCAGCGAGATCTGGGTCATGCAAGAGATCGCAAAGCGGCTGCGTTTGACAGAAGATTGGCTCTATGAAGATCCGTGGGAAGCCGTCGGCTTGGCACTTCAGGATGCCTTTGAGGAAGGCAGTTTGGAATCACTGAGATCAGGAGCAATGCTCAAACTCAAGAGAAAGCCAAGGAACGGCTATCCGACGCCATCTGGCAAGATAGAATTCCGTTCGTCTCGAGCAGTAGAAATGGGGTCGAACCCTTTGCCAACACAGACCCCGCTAGGTATCCCGAAAGGCAACTTGATTCTACTGACCAGTGCAACGCCAAAGTATACCAGTACTCAGTTTCAAGAGGTCTATGGCGCAATCCCCGCCGTTGTGCTCGTGAACTCGGAAGATGCCGAGCGACTGAGTATTGAGAACGGCGATATCGTAGAACTCTCCAATGATCGTGGAGAAGTGAAAGTGAAAGCTACCATCTCCAACACAGTCCCTGAGGGGATAGTATGGTCACCAAGGCAATCCGAGGGCTTGGCAGGAAAGCCTCAGAACTGTCTAATGAGTAGCAACCCGCAAGAGATCGGTAGGGGGCCCAGATTCAATTCAACCACCGTGACCATTTCCAAGCACTAGGTGGTCTAGCTTGGTGGCAGAGAATCATGGAGGGGTGTATGGATACTTTGGCAGGGAAGCGAGCCCTCATCACTGGCGCAGCGTCGGGCATCGGGCGGGCGACGGCCCTGCTCTTCGCCCGCGAAGGCGCGGCGATCTCCATTGTGGATTTGGACGAAGCTGGCGGACAGGCCGTGGCTCAGCTGATTGGGGACGAAGGCGTGCCGGCCGTCGTTGTCCCCTGCGACGTGACGCAGGGGGCCGAGTGCGAGCAAGCCGTGCAGCGGACCATGGGCGAACTGGGTGGTCTTGACATCCTGTTCAACAGCGCGGGAATCGTGCGACGCGCCACTGTGCTGGAGACGACTGAAACAGAATGGGATCGGGTGATGACGGTCAATGTGAAATCGCTCTTCTTGATGAGCAAGTATGCGATTCCCATCATGGCCGAGGCAGGTGGCGGGGTGATCATCAATGTGGCCTCAGGTTGGGGGCTGGTGGGCGGGCCCAAGGCGGCTGCCTATTGCGCTTCCAAGGGGGCGGTGGTCCTGCTGACCAAGGCGATGGCCATCGATCACGGAGGACAGAACATCCGTGTCAACTGCATCTGTCCCGGTGATATCGATACGCCCCTGCTGCGGGATGAGGCGCGGCAGCTGGGTGAACCTGTGGATCGGTTTCTGGTGCAAGCAGCCGAGCGACCGCTGAAGCGTATCGGCGCGCCCGAGGACGTAGCGCAAGCAGCACTGTATCTGGCGAGCGACGTGTCCTCTTTTGTTACCGGTGCAGCTCTGGTGGTGGACGGCGGCGGCTTGGCAGGGTGAGGAGGAAAAATGCGCGGGCTTGAACGCAGGCGGGTTCTCGTCACGGGCGGTGCAGGCGGTATTGGCATGGCTACAGCGGCTCGTTTTCTGGAAGAGGGATCTCGCGTCGCCGTGCTCGATCGCGACGAGGAGGGACTTGTTCGCGTCAGGAGCGACCTACCAGAGCTGAGCTGCTGCATCAACGCAGATGTCTCCAAGGCCAAGGAGGTCGCCCGGGCCTTCGCAGAGCTGGATGAGGTGCTCGGGGGGCTTGACATCCTGATCAACAATGCCGGCATCAGCATCCGCCACCGCTTCATGGACATCACCCCTCAGGAGTGGCACGAGGTGATGGCCGTCAATCTAGACGGTGTGTTTTTCGTCGCGCAGGAGGCGGCGCGACGGATGCTAGAGGGGGAAGGGGGCGTGATTCTGAACATGAGCTCGACCAACGCCTTGATGGGCTATCCCTTCTACGCAGACTACAACGCCTCCAAAGCGGGGGTCGTCGAATTGACACGATCCATGGCCCTGGAACTGGCTCCCAGGGTACGCGTTAACGCCGTCTGTCCAGGTTTCATTCTAACACCGATGCAAGAGGCTGAGTACGCGTCCGAGATGCGGCGGGCCTTCGAGAGCAAGGTGCCGCTGGGCAGGCTCGGAAAGCCTGAGGAAGTGGCTGCCCTCTTCGCTTTCCTGGGCTCAGATGAGGCGAGCTATATCACCGGCCAGTACTTCGTTATTGACGGTGGGGAGATAGCAGGGGGGCTGGCCAGTGAGGCCTGAGCAGCAATCAGAGCCACGACGGCGTTTGTCCGCGAACGGAGATCGATCGAAGGGAGGGGCAGGATGATGGGCGGTGAAGGAAACGACTCCTATCCAGTCGTGAACACGCATAACGAATGGGATCCATTAGAGGAGATCATCGTCGGTGTTGTGGACGGGGCCATGATTCCCCCATGGGATCTGATCATGGAAGCCACTCTCCACAGCAAGGAATTATGGGAGTTCTACCGTGAGTTTGGCGGAACGCCTTGGCCAAAGGAACTGATCGACGGCGCAAGGAAGGATCTGGACGAATTCGTACATATCCTAGAGGCTGAAGGGGTGACTGTGCGTCGACCTACACCCTACGATTTCTCCAAGTCCTATTCCACACCCGACTTCGAAATCAAGAGCGGCTGTTACGCGATGATGCCGCGAGACGTGATCCTCGTGATTGGGGATCAGATCATAGAGGCGTCAATGGGATGGCGATCCAGGTATCATGAGAATCATGCCTACAAGGATCTGTGTAAGGAGTATTTCAAGAAGGGCGCCAGGTGGGTGTCGGCTCCACGGCCGCAGCTCAGCGATCAGACCTACGTAGAGGGTTTCGTTGCGCCGGAGGAGGGGGAGGCGATGAGGACTATTCTCACTGAGTTCGAACCCCTCGTCGATGCAGCCGACGTGATCAAATGTGGAAGGGATATCTTCGTGGCGCAAAGCAGTTGCTGTAACCACTTCGGCATCGAGTGGCTCCAACGACATCTGGGCGACAACTACACGGTCCACGAGGTAGAGGTCCACGATACCCATCCCATGCATATTGATGCCACGTTCTATCCTCTGGCCCCTGGCAAACTTCTGATCAATCCGGAGCGAGTCCGACAGGTACCAGAGATGTTCAGGAAGAGCGGTTGGGACATCCTGGAATGCCCAGAGCCGCTCATGCCTGAGAGCCATCCGATGTACAGCTGCAGCCGCTGGATCAGCATGAATGTCTTGATGCTGGATGAGGAGCGAGTGATCGTCTCCAAGGGGGAGGACACGCTGATCAGAGCCTTGAAAGACTGGGGTTTCAAGCCTGTCCCCTGCAACTTCTACGATTTTGAGACCATAGCAGGCGGCATTCACTGCGCCTCGGTGGACATAAGGCGGAGAGGCGAACTGAAGTCGCATTTCTAGATGTGGCTCTCATGTACCAGTTTGACCACACGGAAGGAGAAACGATGTCACACATCTACGCAGTTCTGGGGGCTGGCCGTCAAGGCACGGCTGCTGCCTACGACATGGTCCGGTGGGGCGACGCGCGTCGCGTCCTCTTAGCGGACCGTGAGCTCGACATCGCCCGAAGGTCCGCGGAGCGGGTGAACAGCCTGATGGGCGAGACCGTCGCTGAGGCTATTCAGGTGGACGTCACGAACCTGGACGCAGTTGAGGGGCTGCTGGCTGGTGTGGATGCCTTTCTCAGTGCCGTGCCTTACTTCTACAACCTGCCCCTCACTGAGGTTGCGATTCGGGCCAAGGCCCATATGTGTGACCTCGGTGGGCACACGGGCATCGCTCGTCAACAGCATGACCTCGATGACGAAGCGCGCGCCGCGGGCATCAGCATCATCCCCAACTGCGGCCAGGTGCCGGGTATGGGAACTGCGCTGATGGTCTATGCGATGGAGTTGTTGGACGAGGCCGTGGACGGCTACATGTGGGACGGAGGGATTCCCCAGAAGCCGAGGCCGCCGTTCAACTATCTGCTTACCTTCCACATCGCTGGGCTAACCAACGAATATGCTGAGCCGGCGATCTTTCTCCGTGACTGGAAGGTAACGGAGGTGGACACCATGACAGAGCTGGAGACGGTGGAGTTTCCGGAGCCCATCGGCACGCTTGAGGCGTTTGTCGCCGGCGGGGGCACCGACACGATGCCGTGGACCTTCGAGGGTGGGGTGCGGACTTTGCAGAACAAGACACTCCGCCATCCAGGGCACTTCGCCCAACTACGGGCCTTCTATGACCTAGGGCTGTGGGACCTGCAGCCCGTTCGGGCAGGTGGCGCAGAGGTGGTGCCCCGTGACGTCTTCCAAACCCTGTTTGAGCCGAAAGTCACCTTCCCAGAGGACGAAGACATGGTCATCGTGCGGGTCAAGGCTGTTGGAAAGAAGGACGGCCGAGAGGCAGAGGGTGTAGTCGAGGTCATCGACTACTTCGACCAGGGGACCGGTTTCACGGCCATGGAGCGCTGCACTGGCTGGAGCGCAGCCATCGTTGCGGAGATGATGGTTCGAGGCGAGACCCCTCGTGGAGCTGGGGGCGTGGAGACCCGGGTCCCAGCGGGGCTTTTCGTGGATGAGCTTCGTCGACGCGGGATCGGCGTGGTTGAGAAAGTCACCCAGCAGTAAGGACCACAGGCTAGACACCGGATGAGAATCCGTTAGGCCGGGAGCCGCCAGGTGCAGGTCGTTGCCACCCCCTCTCGACGCAACGGCTCCCTTGTCAGGCGAGACCAGTCCGGATACAGCCCTTCTCCGTCTTCTCGACAAGTCCTCGCCGCTCGAGCCGATCAAGGTGCTTCTCAAGCATCTTCCCGTCCCAGTGGCGCAGCAACTCCGGGGCGAAGGGATACTCCGCGTAGATCAGTGGGGCCTCGACCATGTCCTCCAGCCGTCGCTCCTGGGAGAGGAAATCGAGTATGCGAGCGTCCCGCTGAGCGATGACGCCTTGGTAGGCCTCGAACCGCTCTTCGATGTCGTGTGTGATGACGCCCTCGTGGGAGGATACGACCGTTTGGGGTCTGAGATCCCTCACCCGAGTGATGGAGGCCTCGAATTGATCGATATCCGAATCGGGATGGCCGTACCAGGGCCCGAAGGGGGAAAGGTCCATGTCAAAGGAGAACACAAGATCCAGATTGGGTTCCAGGAAGCAGTAGGAGTCGCTGGTGTGACCAGGGCAGTGGAGAGCAATCAGTTCCACAGAGCCGAAGTCGAACCGATGCCCCTCGTCGTAGTGGCCGGTGGGGAGGGCATCTCTGAAGCCTGTGGCCTCCCTGACGTACTCTCGCCATACACGGGCCAGGGCCTTGGACTCCGTGAAACGCTCTGAGACCAGGTCTATCCTCCCCGTGTAGTGGAAGCTCTGGCGTGGAGCCAGCAAAGGGAGGCCGTCGAAGAGCCAGTTCCCGGGGATGTGGTCGGGATGGGCATGGGAGTTGATGACCAAATCGGGCGGGTACCGCTGTTTGAGCCGCTGAAGGCGCTCGATGCCGCACCCCGTATCAATGAGGGCGGTTACCTCGTCGAGGATGAGGATAGAGTGGGAGAATGGGAACTGTCCGCGCTTCTCTCCCTCCACGAGGAAGATGTGGGGGGCGATTTCGGTGAGGATGGTGTCCACGCTACGAGAGGGCCTCAAGACCCAAGTCCTCGCCCTCTTCTACATCCATCTCGGCGATCTCCCCCGTGACAGTGAAGACCACCCGCTCGCAGATGTTGACCACCCTATCGGCGGCTCGTTCCAGGTTGTGGGCCACCCACAACAGATAAGTGGCACGGTCAGTAGTGCTGGGGTCGGCTGCGATGACTGTGAGTAGTTCCCTGTAGACACGGTTGTGGAGGCCATCCATCTCTTCGTCCTCGTCGGGAATGGCATGGGCCAGGGAAGCGTCTTCCAGCGCGTAGGCCTCCAGCGCCCGGTGGAGCATGTCGTTCGCCAAGTCCGCCATACGCGGGATGTGGGTAAAAGGATCGAGCAAGGGTTGAGCGCCCATCATCAGCGTGACCTTAGCGATGCCCTTGGCGTAGTCGGCTATCCGCTCCAACTCCGTGGCGATTAACACCGCGGTGAAGATCTTGCGTAGGTCACTGGCCAAGGGCTGCTGCGTGGCGATGAGGGTGAGGGCATCGGCTTCGATGGCGAAGCGGTTGGCGTTGATTTCGCCGTCGGCGTCGATCAGACGGCGGGCGGCCTCGTGATCTGTGTGTTTGAGGGTTGCCACCGAGTGAGCAATAGCATTCTCGACCATTCTTCCGAGAGCCAGGACCTCATCCTTGAGATCGTGTAGTTCCCGGTCAAAGGTCTTGCGTACCATACTGGTTCTCCTCTCGCTCCTGGTCAAGGGACCATGCATCTTCACAGGTCCTCTGTCAGGTACTCGGGGCAGGGATGACTCCAGTCAGCGCAGCGGTAGTATAGTGTAGAAGGGCAATGATGTCAACGCCGAGATCGATGGCGGAAGTCAACTTGACATTCAAGACTCTGGTGTCATATAATGAGACAATTGGAAATCTAGAGGAGGTGTTTGTTGACCATGCCTGTGCAGTCGGTTGATAGAGCGGTGGCCATACTGGATGCCCTCACAACAGCCGAGGGCTATCTCGGTGTGACCCAGTTGAGCAACCAGCTTGATCTCCACAAAAGCACCGTCCATCGTCTCCTGGTGTCGTTGAAGCAGGGAGGATTGGTGGAACGGGACCCGCGAAGCCGGAAGTATCGGTTGGGTATTCGCTTGGTCGAACTGGGTTACGCAGTGCTGAATAGTCGTGGACTACCGCAAGTTGCGCTCCCCTATTTGCACTACTTGGCTGATGCGTTGGAGGAGATCACCTATCTGGCGGTGCAAAAAGGGGATAGGGTACTCAATATCCTGCAAGTACCCGCTCCTCACCTGGTGCAGTCGGTGAGTTGGCTGGCGGGAGGCTCCCTCCACTCGACCTCCGCTGGGAAGGTCTTCCTTGCACACGTGCCGGAGAACGAACTGGAGTCATACCTGGAGAAGGGGTTGGTGCCTAGCACCGACAACACCATCACGGATGTCTCCGAACTGCGGGCCGAGCTGGAACGAGTACGTGAGAAGGGCTTCGCCGCGAACTGGGAAGAGAGTCGGGAAGGCATCAATGCTGTGGCGGTACCGATCAAGAAGCCCGACGGGACGGTGATTGCGGCCGTCGGTGTGTTGGGGCCCACGTATCGCTTCACGCGGGAGAAGGCTGTGAAAGCCCCCACGATGATGGTCGGGGTGGCTAGAGAGATAGCCAAGAGGCTGGAACCGCAGTCGTTTGACATCTTTGCATAGTTGCGCCCAGGATTTGAAGTAGCCATCAGCGTGCCCTCAGCTCACGTGGGTCTCATCCTGAGCGGCTGGGGCATGCGGTGAAGCAGCGTGTCGAAGGGTGTAGTCCAGCCGAACGGCAGGACCTGAGATTGCGCGAGAACTCAGGCGCAGGCTGAGACTTGGTCAGGCGGGGAGGGCTTTGCCCTTCCCGCCTTTTGATTTGATGAACCTTCAGAACCCATCCTGGTAGTTACCTCTTGCCACACTGTGGCCTGAACGCCGCAGTGTGAGGAATGCGACCCACCGAGGTACGGCGTGAACACCCTAGAGTGCGTCCTTGAAATGGGGCCGAAGGTTGGCACGTCGGAGCGAGAGTATCACAGGGCATTCCAGTGAGCACATACGTCTTGATGAGGATACTCGAGTCCGCCCCCAGCAGGTATGACCAGGGCCTGCGCATTCTCACGCTGGGCAGGCTGGACCAGGTCTATGATCGGTTGGCGTCCCATGTGGAGCAGGGGCAGAGGGTCCTTGATCTGGGCTGTGGAACTGGCGCCTTGACGCTGAGGGCTGCACACCGAGGTGCAAGAGTGAAGGGCATTGATGTCAACGCCCAGATGCTCGAGATCGCAGGAGCGCGGTCTGAGGAAGCGAAACTCGCTGAAAGGGTAGAGCTGTGTGAAATGGGCGTTGCCGAGATCGAGAACGAAGCGGCGGAAAGCTACGACGTGGTGATGAGCGGTCTCTGCTTCTCTGAATTGAGCGAGGACGAACTGGGTTGCGCTTTGAAGGAAGTCAGAAGGATACTGAAGCCAAGGGGCATCCTGCTCGTGGCCGATGAAGTGAGACCTGGCAGCGTCTGGAAGAGGGTGCTGGCTGCTTTGGTGAGGCTCCCTCTCGTCCTCCTGGCCTACGTGATCACACAGACTACCACGCGTCCCGTGACTGATCTACCGCAAAGGGTGGAGAACGCCGGTTTGCGGGTGGAGTCGGTGAGGCTGAGCAACACGGCGACTTTGATGGAGTTGGTGGCTAGCAAGCCACGAGCGGAAGGAGTATGAGTCTGCTCAACTACGTCGTGGTGAGCATTGTGGCTACGATTCTGAGGTTCTTTCCCTGGCCCTGCAAGACGGGTTTGTACGACATAGGGCAGCCTGACAGGGATTCACCCGTGCTTGTCACGTGCAACTATCGTCTAACCGTGGCCAGGGTGCAGAAGGCTCTGCAGGGCCTGAATGCATATCTTCTCGTTGCCAACAGCAGGGGCATCAACGTGTGGTGCGCTGCAACAGGTGGACTCTTCACCAATCACGATGTCATCTCCGTTCTGAAGACCAGCGGGATTGAGGAGCGAGTGGACCACCGGCAGGTGATAGTGCCCCAGTTAGCAGCCACAGGTGTCGAGGCCAAGGTGGTGGAGAGGAAGACAGGATGGAAGTTGATCTGGGGGCCGGTCTATGCTGACGATATCACCGCTTTCCTGGAGGGAAAGCTCGAGAAAACCAGGGGGATGCGGGTGGTCAGGTTTCCCTGGACCCAGCGTCTGGAGACGGCCATCGCCTGGGCCTTTCCCATCTCCCTCGTCTCGGCTCTGGTGATGATACCCTTGTGGCGCGAAGCTATCCTACCTCTCGTACTCCTGGTGTGGGGATTGTCCCTATTGATCTTCCTGGCCTTTCCGCTCTATAGCCGGTGGCTTGCGTCGGAGGGGAGAAGAATCGGCTTCACCCTCTTCGACTTTGGGAGGGGCGGATTCCAGGTGATCGTGTGGGGTGCCATAATGTTCGGTCTGGTCGCTCATGCCGCGTTGGTGGGTGATCTTAGCTGGGGATTCGTCGCACGCTGGGGAGTTGCCTCGCTCGGCGTCGTTCTGATGCTAAGCCTGGATTTGATGGGCAGCACGCCTGTCTACAAGAGCGGTTTGCATGAAGATCGCTTGCTACGGGTGGTTCTGGATCAAGACAAGTGCAGAGGCGTGGGCTACTGTGAGGACGTTTGTCCCCGAGATTGCTACCACGTGGACAGGGATCGGCACACGGCAACGATGCCCAGAGCGGAGAGGTGCGTGCAGTGCGGGGCGTGCATCGTTCAGTGCCCCTTCGACGCCCTGCACTTTCGCAGTCCCAAGGGCGAGGTCATTCCTCCGGAGACGATCAGGAAGTTCAAGTTGAATCTGATGGGCAAACGCCTGGTAAGATAGGAGGTTGGAGTGTACAAAGCAGCCGTGATGGTGGCGCCGCAGCAGCCGTTGGAGATACGCGATTACCCAGCACCGGCCATGGAGCCAGGGGCCATCTTGCTGGAGACGATCTACAGTGAGGTATGTGGTACGGACGTCCATCTGCATCACGGACGCCTGGCAGGGGTGCCCTATCCCATCATTCCGGGCCACGTCAGCGTGGGGCACATAGCCCAGATCGCAGGGGAGGTAAAGGATGTGGAGGGCCAGGCTCTGCGCGAGGGAGACGTGGTCACTTTTCTGGATGTGCATGAGACCTGTGGGCGGTGCTGGTTCTGCCTCGTGGCCAAGGCGGCCACCCGCTGTCCCAGCCGTCGGGTCTATGGCATCACGTATTCCGCCGAAGAGGGGCTGCTGGGTGGCTGGAGTGAGGCCATCTACCTCAAACCGGGCGTGAAGGTGATCAGGCTGCCTGAGGAGGTGACGCCGGAGAGATACATCGCCGCGGGCTGCGGCCTTCCCACCGCTACTCATGCGCTGGAGCGGGCGGAGGTCCAGTTGGGGGACAGTGTAGCTGTGCAGGGTTGCGGACCGATAGGCTTGAACGCGGCCATCCTCGCTCAACTGTCGGGCGCTACACAGATCATCGTTCTCGGGGCGCCAGAGACGCGGCTCCAAATGGCTTCCGCGGTGGGTGCGGATCACGTAATAGACATTGAAGCATACGGACCTGAGGAACGTGTGGCGCGCGTGCAGGAGCTGACCGGAGGGCGGGGCGCTGACGTCACCATTGAGGCCACAGGCAACCCCTCGGCCATTTCTGAGGGAATGCGCATGACCCGCGACAACGGGCGATACGTGGTCGTGGGCCAGTACACCGATGCGGGCGAGGTGGAGATCAATCCTCATTGGGACATCAACCGCAAGCATCTGGAGATACGGGGTTGCTGGGGCAGCGATTTCAGTCACTTCTATCGCGGCCTCAAGGTGTTGGCCAAACATGGCGAGAGGTTCCCCTACGAGGGGTTGATCACGCGCAAATTCGGGCTGGACGAGATAGACGAGGCACTGGCTGCCGTGGAGGAGCTTCGGGTGGTGAAGGCGGTCGTGCAGCCATGAGTCTCCGGCGGCAGATAGGCTAGGGGCGGGTTTGAAACCCGCCCCTAGCTCCTGACAAGGACCAGGATTAGGGCCAGGATGACCATGACCACGATGAGCGCCAGCACGCAGCACGCGCCGGAGATGAGCAACTCTGCGATGCCGATAGAACTCAGAACCCCCATTCAGTTCCCCTTTCTCCACGGAGTAGCCTTGTCGTTCAACCCACAAACTCCTTGATCTTCGCCACCACGAAGTCCATCTGCTCAATGAAGGGCATGTGCCCGCAGTTGGGAACCACCACCAATTGGGAGTTAGGGAGCAATTGATGCACGCGTCTCGTCCCCTCCGCCAGGCTGGGCATGTCGAACTCTGAGGTGATAACGAGAGTAGATGTCTTCATGCTGCCGAGGTCCTGCGTCAGATCGGCGCGAGAGGAGTGCTTGATGGCGTTGAGGGCCACATCCTTGGGCGTTTGCAGGGACATAGCCACCAGCTCGTTCAACAGGTTGGGATCGCCCGGTGGTTGGTGGAAGAAAGCCTCAGACTGTTTGGCGAACATCTTTTCTGGGCTGATCCGATAGAAAAGCATGATCATCTGCCACTCGAGCCAACTCCGCCAGGAAAACAGCAGTCTAGCCGAGCTAATGGCGATGATCAGCTTGTCCAGTGTTTCGGCATACCGTATCGCGTAGTCCAGAGCGATGAGTCCGCCCATGGATTGACCAAAGAGAACTACCTTTTGTCGTATCCCCAGCGCCTGAAGCAAAGCTCGGGTGTCGTCCGAAAAGGATTGTATCGTGTACTCCCCTTTGGGCTTTGCCGACTGGCCGTGGCCGCGCAAATCCGGGGCGACGACGCGATAGTTCTCAGCCAGAGCCGGTCCGAAGTCCTTGAAGAGCAGGCTGGCGCCGGTCCAACCATGAAGTAGGACAATCGGTGGTGCGTCCTCGGCTCCCCACTGTTCGTAGTACAGCTCTACACTGTCGATCTCTTGCTTCGGCACCTTCCTTCTCCTTTCAACGTGGTTGCCTCGCTGTCCTAGGACTCTGCCCTATGCATTGTACTGGTTCCTGCAACTCCTTTTCAACCTCCTCGGCGTGCAACCGTTCTGCTCCCTTCTAGCCATTATCTTGGCTTGGCCATCCCCTTGCCAACAGGCCCTCGGCGATGTACAATGAAAGCAGGAGGGACATGGACCTCTTTGAGTACTCCCTGAGCGATCAACTGAGGAAGGACGCACCTCTAGCGGCGCGGATGCGGCCTCGTACCCTGGACGAATTGGTGGGGCAGGAGCACATCGTGGGACCGGGGAGGCTGCTTCGGCGGGCGATCGAGGCCGACCGGCTGGGATCCATCATCCTGTGGGGTCCTCCAGGTACGGGAAAGACCTCTCTGGCCTCGGTGATCGCCAACACCACCGAGAGCGCCTTTGAGGCGATGAGCGCTGTCACCGCCGGGGTGAAGGAGCTGCGCCAGGTTATCGCAGCGGCCAGAAACCGGCGGGTAATGAGGGGCCTGCGCACGATCCTCCTGGTGGACGAAATTCACCACTTCACCAAGACTCAGCAAGATGCGCTGCTGCCTCACGTAGAAGAGGGCCTCATTACGCTGATTGGCATCACCACGGAGAACCCCTACTTCGAGGTCATCGGGGCGTTGGTCTCTCGTTCACGGGTCTTTCGCCTGGAGCCGTTGAGTGACGAGGAGACCGCTCTCATTCTCGAGCGAGCCTTGTCCGACGCGGAGAGGGGTCTGGCAGACAGCGGTGCTGAACTCGACCAAGAGGCGCTGGCTCACGTAGTCCGGGTTGCTGGAGGAGATGCACGGATCGCTCTCAACGCTTTGGAGCTCGCCGTGGAGACAACCGACCCAGACGACGACGGGGTGCTCCGGATCACGCTGGAGATAGCGGAGGACTCGATCCAGCGACGAGCTCTGCTGTATGACAAGGATGGGGATGCCCACTACGATACCATCTCGGCCTTCATCAAGAGTCTGCGCGGTTCTGACCCCGATGCGGCCCTCTACTGGCTGGCCAAGATGATCTATGCGGGGGAGGACCCCAGGTTCATCGCCCGGCGGATGATCATCGTCGCCTCTGAGGACATAGGTAACGCCGATCCCCAGGCCTTGACGCTGGCCACGTCTGCCGCCCAGGCCCTGGAGTGGGTCGGCCTCCCTGAGGCGCAGTACAACCTCGCCCAGGCGGCCATCTATCTGGCCACTGCCCCCAAAAGCAACTCCACGGGAGCCTACTTCAAGGCGCTGGCGGATGTGGAAGAGGAGGGACTTGTCGAAGTCCCTGATCATCTCAAGGATTCCTCCCGTGACCGCAAGGCGTTGGGCCACGGGGAGGGATACCTGTATCCCCACGATCACCCCCACCACTTTGTGAGACAACAGTACCTTCCGGATCGCATACAGGGACGACGCTACTATGAGCCGTCAGACGAGGGGTACGAAAAGAAGATCAGAGAGCGGTTGGAGGCCTGGCGGCGGCAGGATGCAGAGGGCTAGGAGGCGCGGTCCATCCTGTGCAAGAGTGGTTGCCGAACGAGGTGGAAAAGTACTTGACTTTTGGCCGACTATGTGGTATAATGGAACAGCGTTAGGCCTTCGTCGCAGGGTTGTGCCAATGCGACCATACCACCACACCGGGCGGTGGCTGGCGGTAGCTGTCTGATTCCGGCGCTCGCTGCCATCGTTTCGGTCACCTCTTGCGTGCCATCAGACCCGCCCTATGTCTGACCGAGACCCCTTGCCAGACTAGACCAGGAAAGTCAATACTACGGGTACGCGTGTTGTTCCCGGGGCTTGGCGGTGCCACGTGGTAGACAGACATCCTGGGCAGCCGGGAGTATTGTGGACCGAGAGCAACGAGGGATGGAGATCGAAGGACAGCGAGAAGTGCAACTCGAGGATGGACGGCCCGGCACGGACGAACGACGTGCTGAAGCGCGGACATCAGCAACGGAACCTGGACTGGCCGAGGGCGGGCCTGACGAGAGGCGTCGCTTCATCTCCAGGTCCGCGCTCTTTGACAAGGTCGGCGCGTTGGTGATGATCATCGACCGCCAAGGCCGAGTTGTTTGGTGCAACCGGGTCATTCAAGAGACAACCGGCCTGTCGTTCGAGGATGTATGGGGCAAGCATGTGTGGGAAGTGCTGGCGCTTCCAGAGGATGCTGATGCTGTCAAGGGTGTGCTGGACAACCTGCGGACGGGCCGTTTCACGCGGGGGTACGAAAGCCATCTGCTGACCGAAGACGGCAGTGTGAGAGTGATCCAGTGGTCAACTGCTCCGCTCCTGGACGGTGATGGGCCGGTTGAGCACATCGTGGGCGTCGGCGTAGATATCACCGAGCGCAAGTGGGCTGAGGACGCGTTACGCAAAAGCGAAGCCCATTATCGGCGACTGGTGGAATCGTCAACTGACGCGATTTTTGTCCACAGCAAGGGCAACATCGTCTTTGTCAATAGAGCGGGGGCCTCTTTGCTGGGAGCATCAAATGCTGGCGAGATCATCGGTCGGCCTGTGCTGGATTTTGTCCCGTCTGGGAATCGAGCGGTCGTGAAGGAGCGACTGCAAAAGGGCCTGGAGCACGACACGGAGTTGGCGCTGATGGAGGACGGACTCGTCCGGCTCGACGGATCTGAAGTCCGTGTGGATGCCCATTCGATCTTCCCTTTCATGCACCAGGACAGGCCCTCAGTGCAGGTGGTTGTTCGTGAGGTTGACGTCACCTGGAAGGGGGAGGGTGAGCTCATAGACCAGCAGCGGATGTACGACACGCTGCTGAGAATCTGCACAGATGCGGTGATGGCGACTGATCTGAGGGGACGTATCACTCATGTTTCTCCCCGAACGCTGGAGTTGTGGGGATTCGAAGGCACTGATGACCTGATAGGAGGCAGTACCTTTGAGCTCGTTGCCCCTGAAGACCACGAGGAGTACATCAGGAGCCTTCAGAAGACCTTCAGAGAAGGGGTTGTTAGCGACATAGAGCTCACTTTGCTGAGAAAGGACGGGAGCCGCTTCGACGGTAGGCTGGATATGGCCCTGCTGAGGGATGTGCGAGGCAAACCTGGGGGCTTCATTGCCACCGCCAGAGAGGTCACCCCGAAGAAGGCACAAGCCGGCGATTTGGAAGCGTCGCATGGCGAGGGCGAGGAGTCCACGGCACTTCTGGAAGCTTCTCGCGCGGTCTTGCGATATCGCGACTTCGAAAGCGCCGCACGAGCCATCTTCACTTCGTGCCAGAACCTGGTCGGAGCTGGCGCCGGATACCTCGGCCTGATGAACGAGGATGCCACCACCGACGATATCCTCTTCTCAGAGCCCCTTGAGTTCTCTTGGGCGACAGGGCTTGCCAGGTCCAGGCCCATGAGAGAGCTGCGCGCTGAGGCATATCTCACTGGCGAGGCCATGTATCTCAACGAATTGGCCCCGGGTGAGGGGGCACTCCCCGAAGCGGAGGGGCAGCCGAGCGTTGATAGCATCCTCTTTGCCCCGCTCAGTGTGGGTGAGAACACCGTGGGCCTGCTCGGGTTTGCCAACAAGGCGGGCGGTTTTACCGAGGCGGACGCTCGCATGGCATCAGCCTTCGGCCAACTCGCCGCGGTTTCTCTGGAGTCCAGCCGTGCGCTGGAGGCGCTGGAACTGAGTGAGGACCAACTCCGTTCCGTTACCGAGACCACTGGCGACGCGATAGTCACTTTTGACGGCGACGAGCACATAGTATCCTGGAACCCAGGAGC
Organism: Chloroflexota bacterium; assembly: GCA_030613785.1. GTDB lineage: Bacteria > Chloroflexota > Anaerolineae > UBA7937 > B3-Chlor > JAUWLF01. Next base: position 29,913 of record JAUWLF010000031.1, read on the forward strand.
GGAGGCGATTTTCGGGTATTCTGCTGAGGAGATGATCGGCAAGCGACTGACGTTGGTCGCACCGGGCGATCTGAGGGACGCCTACAAAAAGGCGGTGCATGAGGTCGAGTCGTCGGGCGACTCCAGTACTCTCGAAAAGCCAGCGGAGATGATCGGTCGTCGGAAGGATGGCAGCACCTTCCCCCTGGAGCTGTCCTTCGCAGGCTGGAGGACTCGAAAGGGCGTTTTCCTAACGTGCACCATCCAGGACATCACAGAGCGCAAGTTGGTTGAGCACGACTTGAGGCTGCTGGCGGACCACGACCATCTGACCGGCCTCCCCAACCGCGCGCTCTTCCGTGACCGTCTGACCCAGGCGCTGGCTAGCGCGAATCGGGAACCGCAGCGGATGGGCGTGATGATGATCGACCTGGACCACTTCAAAGCGATAAACCATGAGTTGGGTCCGCAGGCCGGGGACCAGTTGCTCCAGAGCGTTGGAGATCGCCTTGCGGGGCTGGTGCGCTCTGACGATACCGTCGCCCGTTCAGGGGATGATGAGTTTGCGCTGTTGTTGCTGGGGATGGGAGAGCCGGCACACGCGAGTGCAGTTGCCGAGAGGATGCTGCAAGCACTGCGAGACCCATTTGCACTGAACGGCCGCGAGGTGAGGATCACGGCTAGCATTGGGGTGGCCTTGTACCCCGAGGATGGCACCGACATCGATACCTTGATGAAGAGGGCAGACATCGCCTTGTGCCAGGTGAAGGCGCAGGGGCGCGACAGCTACCAGCGGTTCGTTCCGATAGGGGATCGAGAGACTCCAGACCAGTCGTTGACGCGAGGGCCGCACCAGAAGATCCCGTCGGGGGCAAGGGCCTGACTCATAGTCAGCCGCGCGTGCCCGTTTCCTCGTCATCACACCTCTGCCTCATCCGTTGCATGCGACTCACCACCTTGTCTGTCAGCGGAACAGACATCGCCTTGCTCCCCACTGACACTGCCCACGAACATTGTGAGCTTTTGAAGACGCAGTGATTCCTCATTGACGGTGCAGTCTGTCGGTGGTATAATGCGGTTGCACGACGCGAGGGAGCACGCTGGCGCGACTGGCTATCGGCCAAGGCTCGCCTTGCAAGTGGGCGGGCTTTTTTGGTCCTCGTGCCAGCGGCGCGGTCGGATTGGAAGGGGCGAGAGCATCTTGACTTCTGTCTTGCACCTGAGGGCTCGTTCACCGTCCTCTGGGAAGAGGAATGGAGAGTCTCCGCGTGAGCCTCGTCGCTTGACTTGGCCATCGTGTGTCTGTGTCGCTGAATGGTGAGGAGGGGGATGGTGGATCCAGAAGAAGCGGTACGCGCGCAAGCGCCGAAGATCGCCAATGCTTTCAAGAAGGCTGCGGCTGGGGCTCGAAACGAGGCGGAGTTTCGGACAGCAGCGACTCGCATCATAGCCGACTTCGCGGAGGACCTCGATCTGACGCTTGACCTTCGCGAGGAGTACACCCTCATCAACGGGCGCGCCGACGCGGTGTACAACCGTTTCGTCATCGAATACGAGCCCCCAGGGTCACTGAAGGAGAGCAACCGGTATGGCTCCAATCAGCACGCCCTTGGCCAGGTGAGGCAGTATCTGGAAGAGCTCAGCCGTGTGGAAAGGCAGCGCCGCAAACGTCTGGCGGGGGTGGCGACGGATGGCAACTACTACATCTTCGTGCGCTTCCGCGATGACCACTGGCATGTGGATGACGCTGTACCGGTCGCACCTGCGTCCACGGAGAGGTTCCTACGCTACCTGACCTCCCTGAGCACCGAGCTTGCCCTGACTCCCGAGAATCTCCTGCGGGACTTCGGCGAGAGTACGGCGGTGGCGAGGACGTGCGTGGGGACGCTGCACGGGGCGCTCGCGGCGACCGGGCACGTCAAGGTGAAGACGCTCTTCCAGCAGTGGCAGCGGCAGTTCAGCGAGGTGTGCGGGTGGGAGAAGCAATCGTCCCGGCTGGACATACCCACGCTGGCGGCGAATTTCGGGGTTACCGTGGAAGCGCCTGATCCTCTGCTGTTGTTCTTCGCCATCCATACCTACTACGCCACCTTCATCAAGCTCCTGGCCGTGCAGATAGCCTCCTACTATGCCTTCCCCAGGCTGGGCACTGGCCTCCACCAGGTGGCGACCTACCGCAGCGAGAGACTGCGCGCGTACCTGGACAACATGGAGCGGGGCGGGGTCTTCAGCGATTTCGGCATCAACAACTTCCTGGAAGGAGATTTCTTCGGCTGGTATCTGGACATCTGGAGCGAGGACTTGGACCAGGCCATCCGGCGCGTCATCACCGAGCTGTCCAACTACTCGCTGGTCACGCTGGACGTGGACCCCGAGGAGACGCGCGACCTGTTGAAGAAGTTGTATCAGAACTTGATGCCCAGGAAGTTGAGGCACGCTTTGGGGGAGTACTATACCCCCGACTGGCTGGCCGAGCGGCTCTTGAACCAGCTCTGTGGTGCGCCGAGCAAGGGCGAGAGGCCCACGATTGACCCCAAGAAGCGGCTGTTGGACCCGGCGTGCGGTTCTGGCACCTTCCTGGTGCTGGCCATCAGGCGGAGGCGCAACTGGGCAGAAGAACAGATGATGCCGGAGCACGAGGCGCTGGAGATGATCCTGGCCAACGTGGTGGGCTTCGACCTCAACCCCCTGGCTGTGATCTCCGCGCGGACCAACTACCTGCTGGCTCTGGGCGACCTGATCCAGCATCGGCGAGGCGAGATCAGCATCCCGGTCTATCTTGCGGACTCGATCATGACGCCCACGACGGGGGAGACCCTCTTCGAGCAGGGGGGCTACACCTTCAACACGGCGGTGGGCAAGTTCTCTGTGCCACGGTCCCTGGTGGATGCCCAGGCGATAGACCGGCTGGCAACCATGCTGGAGGAGTGCGTGGACGCGGAACTGACCAAGAAGCAGTTCGAGTCACGCGCAGGGGGGACCTTCCCGCAACTGGCGGAGGACAAGGGCCAACTGAGCGTCGCGACGGAACTGTACGGGCGGTTGAAGGAGCTGGACGAGCAAGGCATCAACGGCATCTGGGCGCGGGTGATCAAGAACGCCTTCGCCCCGCTCTTCCAGGGCCGCTTCGACTACGTGATGGGCAATCCACCCTGGGTGAACTGGGAGAGCCTGCCGGAGGAGTATCGGCAGGAGACCATTGCTCTGTGGCAGCATCACGGTCTTTTCCCTCACAGGGGCATGGACGCCATCCTCGGCAAAGGCAAGAAGGACATCTCCATGCTCATGACCTATGTAGCGATGGACAACTACCTGAAGGACAGAGGCCGCTTGGGATTCCTGATCACGCAGTCTGTGTTCAAGACAGCAGGGGCAGGGCAGGGCTTTCGCAGATTTGAGCTAGGGAGTGGCACGTCGATTGCCCCTGTGCACGTGGATGACATGTCGGAATTGAAGCCCTTCCCAGGTGCGGCCAACCGCACGTCCATAGTGGTCCTGGAACGGAACAGAATGGCCAACTACCCCGTGCCCTACGCCTACTGGCGAGGGATGGAGGGCAGGCGCACAATCCCAGAGGATGTCAGCTTGGAGGAAGCGAGCGAGATGACCGTGCGGCGGAACTTCGTGGCGGCGCCTGTGGACGACAAAGACGTCACCTCGCCTTGGATCACTGGTCGTCGCCGTGCCCTGGAAGCGGTGAAGAAGGTCCTCGGACGGTCGGACTATGGGGCGAAGGCTGGTGCGTGCACGTGGCTCAACGGTGTCTACTGGATGGAAGTTGTGGGGAGCCGTCCGGATGGAAAGGTGGTGGTCAGCAACCTCACGAGGGGCGCCAAGAGGAAGGTGAGCAAGGTGCAGGTCGCCATCGAGGGTGACCTTCTCTACCCGCTGCTACGCGGGCGCGATGTCCGGCGATGGCACGCCAGCCCTTCAGCACACATCCTGATGGTGCAAGATCCGGAGAAGCGACGGGGATACGAAGAGGACTGGCTTCGCCTTGAGTATCCGAAGACTTACAGGTACTTGAAGCGCTTCGAGTCCCAATTGCGCAGTCGGTCGGGGTATCGCCGGTACTTCGGGGAAGCCGACCCGTTCTACTCCATGTTCGATGTGGCCACGTACACGTTCGCTCCGTTCAAGGTGGTGTGGCCTTGGATATCTGTGGCGCTAGCCGCGGCAGTAGTGAGCCTCGATGACAATGGGAAAGTGGTGGTACCGGACCACAACGTTTCCCTTGTCGCTTTCGATGATGCCGACGAGGCCCACTTCTTCTGCGCATGTCTCAATTGCAGTCCGGCCAACTACACCGCCATTTCGTCATACTCCGGCGGCGGAGGTGGGATTGCATCACCTAGTGTACTGGATCGGATACATGTCCCAGCGTACGACGCCGACAATCCTCTCCATGCCCGCCTCGCCGCTCTGTCACGCGAGGCCCATGGGGCGATGACGAACGGAGATACCCGGCACGTCGCTGGGGTGGAGCAGGAGATAGACGAACTGGCTGCGGAGTTGTGGGGTCTGACCCCTCAAGAGCTGGCGGACATCAAGCGCAGCCTGGCAGAGTTGCAATGAGATCCTGTTTGCTGGGTTGCACGGTGAACGAGCGACCACTCATGCATCATCTTGCCATGAGGATAGGCTAGTATGCAGAAGGTTCTGGTTGCGGGCGCCACTGGATATCTCGGGAAGTTTGTGGTACAGGAGTTCAAGAGGCAAGGGTACTGGGTCAGGGCACTGGTACGGGAGCGGTCTCTCCACAAACTCGAGGAAATCGGCCCCTTCCTGGAACCTGCTGTGAAAGACCAGATAGATGGGGTTTTCGTGGGAGAGGTCACCAAACCAGAAACCCTGCACGGGCTCTGTGATGGGATTGACGTCGTTTTCTCCTCCATTGGTATCACCCGTCAGAGGGATGGAGTTGGCTTCATGGATGTTGACTATCAGGGGAACAAGAACATCCTGGACCTGGCTGTGGATGCATCCGTCAAGAAGTTCATCTTTGTGTCTGTCATCAAGGCTCCAGTGATCGAAGATCTCGTCCGCCCCCGGGAGCTTTTTGTTGAAGAATTGGAGAACTCTGGACTTGATCATACGATCATTCGTCCGACAGGGTTCTTCTCGGATATGAGTGAAGTCCTAAAGATGGCAAACTCGGGAAGGGTCTACCTGATTGGAGAGGGAAAGAACAGGATAAACCTCATTCATGGGGCAGATCTCGCCAAGGTCTGTGTGGATGCAGTCGGAAGCCAACAATACGAAATCCCGGTCGGTGGCCCCGTGATCTACACTCACACAGAGATCGGTGAACTAGCGTTTTCAGTGCTTGGAAAGGCTCCCAAGATCACTAGGATACCGGCGGGGTTGGTCAATGTCGTGGTCAAGATGGTTCGTCCGTTCAGTGAGCACTACTACACCCTGGCCGCCTTCTTTGCGACGGCCATGCAGGTTGATCTGGTGGCCCCCCAAGGCGGTACGCACACACTGAAAGCATTCTACGAGGAGTTGTCGCGGGAACTACTGGAAGAGGGTTCGCAGACAACTGTATAGGCCGGGCATGAGGTGCACGCCCGGGCGCACGATAGATATTGCAGTCCCGCAGGGACTTGGTGGCCGTAGCGCGGGAATTCATTCCGGCGCGGGGCCGCTGAGAGCACGAAGACCGCCAGGAAATGGAACTCCCTGGCTGAAACCACCAAGTCCCAGAGGGACTCTGAGTGGCGGTGGACCAGACGTCAGATTGTGGCGTAGGCCGACGGTATTGGCCTTTTTTGACACCCCGTCTGGCGTGAATGCCAGTCAACAAGGTTTCACATCTGTCCGGCGAGGCCAAGAGAACTCCGTAACCGCACGGCATGCCCTGCTACGCCAGTGTCCATAACCTCCCACACGTTAGGAACCTGCGGGAGGTTTCAATTCGGCGACAGGCGTGTGCTGCTTCAAGGCTTCACCTTGAAGAGCGCATTTTCGGGCGCTCAGAGTGGCGTAGAGGGCTTGCTGGGAGGAGAAACGCTGGGATATAATGGCTTGGGCGGAGCAGCTTTACACAGCCGTCGCTAGGAGCTCCGAAATACGGCAAGCGAGTCGGTGACGAGCACGTGTCAGCGGCGGCCATTGAGAAGGGGAGGTAGTATGTCGAAAGCAACAGTAGCACCGTATGGCTCTTGGAAGTCGCCGATCAGCTCGGATTTGATCGCCCACAGGACGATGGGAACGATGAACCCCGTCTCCTCTCTGGGACAGATCGCGCTGGATGGCGATGATGTGTACTGGAATGAGATACGTCCAGCGGAGGGCGGACGGTACGTGATCGCACGACGGACACCTGAGGGACGGACCAGCGACATAACGCCATCCTCCTTCAATGCTCGCACACGCGTGCACGAGTACGGCGGAGGTGCCTTCGCTGTCAGCGAGGGCACGGTCTACTTCTCCAACTTCTCCGATCAGCGCTTGTACCGACAGGATCCTCGTGGCGAGCCGACGCCCATCACGCCAGAGAAAGAGTTCCGCTATGCAGACGCAGTGATCGATCGCCGCCGGGGCCGCCTGATCTGCGTGCGTGAGGATCACACCGTCTCTGGGCGAGAGGCGGTGAACACGCTGCTGAGTCTCGATCTCGAAGGGCGCGACGAGGGCCGGGTGCTCGTCTCTGGCAACGATTTCTATTCATCGCCCCGCCTCGGTCCCGACGGTTCCAGGCTGGCGTGGCTAACGTGGAACCATCCCCACATGCCGTGGGATGGCACGGAACTATGGGTGGGCGAGATGGAGAGCGATGGCTCCTTGGGTGCAAGTGAGCTGGTTGCGGGAGGCGTTGACGAGTCCATCTTTCAGCCCGAGTGGTCTCCGGACGGAGTACTGCACTTCGTCTCCGACCGGACGGGGTGGTGGAATCTGTATCGCTGGGTAGACGGCCGTATCGAGCCTCTTTGCGAGAAAGAGGCCGAGTTTGGCTATCCCCAGTGGGTCTTTGCCCTGTCTCAGTATGCATTTGAGTCAGCAGGTCGCATCATTTGCGCCTATGCCGACGAGGGCGTGTGGCATCTGGCGAGTCTGGATACAGCCTTAGGATCGCTGGAGTCGATAGAGACATCGTACACGGAGATTTGGAGTGTAGAGGCGGCGCGCGGGCGTGCGGTCTTCGCTGCTGGCTCCCCAAACGAGCCGCCGTCAATCGTTGAACTGCATCTCGCCACGGGTCAACTCGAAGTGCTGCACCGCTCGAGCGACGTCGCTCTGGACGAGGGTTATCTGTCCCGTCCCGAGGCCATTGAGTTCCCCACTGAACATGGGCTGATGGCCCACGCTCTGTTCTATGCCCCACAGAGCCCGGACTACATCGCGCCAGCGGGTGAGAAACCGCCGCTGCTGGTGATCAGCCACGGCGGTCCGACCGGCTCGACATGGACCACGCTTCGACTGGAGATCCAGTATTGGACTAGTCGTGGCGTAGCAGTGCTGGACGTGAACTATGGAGGCAGCACGCGCTATGGCCGAGCTTATCGAGAGCGGCTCAAGGGCCAGTGGGGAGTCGTAGACGTGGACGATTGCGTGAACGGCGCCCTCTATCTCGTCGAGAGAGGGGAGGTTGACTCTCAGCGGCTGGCGATCAGGGGAGGCAGCGCCGGCGGCTACACGACACTATGCGCCCTGACCTTCCGCGACGTGTTCTCCGCCGGAGCTTCCTACTACGGGGTCAGCGATCTGGAGGCTCTGGCCGAGGAGACACACAAGTTCGAGTCACGCTACCTGGACAGCATGATCGGCCCCTACCCGGAGCGGCGGGATCTCTACCAGGAGCGATCACCGATCAACTTCACCGAGCGGCTGTCGTGTCCCGTGATCTTCTTTCAAGGGCTTGAAGATCAGGTGGTGCCTCCCAATCAAGCGGAGTTGATGGTGAAGGCCCTTGGCGCGAAAGGTGTGCAGGTGGCGTACGTCCCCTTCGAAGGGGAGCAGCACGGGTTCCGCCGCGCAGAGAACATCAAGCGCGCCCTCGACGCGGAGCTGTATTTCTATTCCAAGATCTTCGATTTTGAGCTCGCCGACCCCGTCGAGCCGGTGGCCATTGAGAACCTGTAGAGCAGCAGCGCCGTTCGTCGCGCCTGAGCGGGAAACCGTAGCGGATGTGGGAGCCCGAATTGCAGGCATGCGTCGAAGGAGCCGTGTTCTGCAGATCGGCCATATCCACAGGATGCCGGAAGGATGTGATCGTGTTCAAGCCGCTCTTGGAGAAGGAGAAGATCGTCGAGAGCGTCAGGAGTGTGCCCCAGGGCTCCTTCACCGTTCTGGATTTCATGGAGGCCTTTCGGTCGCTGTACCCAGAGGACTGGACACGACTGGTGCAACGATACGGCGAGTTCGGCGAGAAGCGAAGATATACCGTGACAACCTACCTCTCCAATCGACTGGACCTTTACTCCAGAGAGCCTGGCTCGCTGCTTCTTCCTCTGACACCGTACAGCGAGGACAGAGCCAAGGACTACAGAAGGAGTACAGAAGGGGAGCGGAAGCGCTTCGGCAGTCCTTGGATCGCCGTTTTCAGGAAGAGAGAGAAAGGCGAGAAGTAGGGAATGGCTGAACGACAGGCGAAGCTAGTGGCGTTGGGACGGGGGCGGCGATGAGTCAGACCTCGTCCGATGAGCGGTTGGCGGAGATAGACGTGCGCCTGGCGGAACTGAATGAGCGTTGGGAGGATTGGGACCGGGAGCTGGCCAAGGAACAGCAAGAGCTTGAAGATCGCGGCATGGGTTGGTGGGATGCCTTGGAGGCTATCCATGAGCGGAGTATGGAGAGGATGAGGAGGGGCGATTCCCCGGTTACTCTTGATGAGCTGCACGAGTTGTTGGATGAGCTGTGCGGCATCTACCTGGAGGTGGATGCTGCGCGGCGTGCTGCCATACGCGCCTTCTTTGACGAGAAACAGACGGTGTTGAAGTATTTGCACAGTTATGTTGGGGGAAGGGCTGCTCCGCTTGTGGCCTCCACTGGAGATGTCAAATGGCTTCGCCTGGGACTGGCGGCTGGGTCCGTCGCGGACCGAAGGGTCGACTACCGAGATCTGCTGATCTGTCTGGGGGAACTCTGGCTGGCGGCCGAGGAGGCTGGTATCGCTCCCGCGCGGCATTTCAGTGCCGTGGCGAGGATCTCGAATCCAGAGCCGCGACCTGGTGAACAGAGCACACGTGATCTCCTGCGAGGTTTTCAAAGATCGGGACATTTGAGGTCTATCAAGCGGAAGAGCAACAAATCGTGACGCGAGCCGCATGTAGCATGAGGTGGGCCACGCTTTGGCTTCCAATGGCTGTGAACGGAGGTGGTGCCATGTAGGTTGGGGAGGACGCTAGGAAGACTTCCGATTTGCGTATCTGACCCTGTCTAGAATCGTTCCAACCAAAGGAGGCAAGGGAAAAATGATCCAAGCGGTTTGGGTACTAATCGTTCTGGCAGTCGCGGTACTGCTGGCGCTGGTCATCTGGTGGTGGCTCACGCAGAGCGAGAAGGAGAAGGTCAGCGCAGTGGCTGAACCTGTGGTAGCAGTTGCTCCCTCCGTCGCTGAGGCGCCAGTGCCTGATAATCTCAAGCGCATTGAGGGGATCGGTCCCAAAATCTCGAGTCTGCTTCAGGAAGCAGGCATCGCCACATTCGCTCAGTTGGCGGCAACGGATGTGAGCCGTATCCAGGAGATCCTAGCAGCGGCTGAGCTCCGTGGGCTGGCAGATCCCACCACCTGGCCTGAGCAGGCCAAGCTGGCGTCTGAAGGGCGGTGGGATGAGCTTAGGGCTCTGCAAGATGAGCTCAAGGGTGGCCGGCACGTGTGATGGGATTGGGCCTGGTTGAGCTGTTTGTTATAGACGGAGGTAGACGCGTCGGAGGAGTTCAAGGAGTTCGCCGTCAGTGGCAACATGGTTGACATGGCGGTAGGCATCATCATCGGCGCTGCCTTCGGCACGATCGTCAAATCGCTGGTGGATGACGTGATCATGCCATCCATCGGGCTGGTGCTCGGTGGTGTGGATTTTGCCAGACTTTGTTCATCTTGCTGAGGGAAGGCTCACCGAGCGCACCTTACGCGTCCCTGGGCGATGCGCAGGCAGCGGGTGCCGTGACGGTCAACTAGGGTGTGTTCATCAACGCGCTGATCAGCTTCGTCAT
>JAUWLF010000159.1 GCA_030613785.1 Chloroflexota bacterium
TCGAAATCGTCAACGAGAACCGCCCATTCTTCTGAGTTGGCCGTTCTGACCGGTTCGTTGTCTGCGGCTGCTCCGGTGTCCGGACGGACTCTAGCACCGGGCAGCATAGCTCCCTCGCTCCCACTTGTCCTTGGCACTGAACCGCTGTCCAGAATCACTGGAGTGGAGCCGTACACCGCCAGTCGCGTGGCAGAGACTTCCACGCCCCATCCCACCGCTACCAAGGAGAGTGCTACTGTTACAACCGACGCCACGACGATGGCTAGCTTGCGGAAATCCCTCACAGTTCCACCTCCTAACCTTCCGATCCATCCTACCCGAATGACATCAACTATCGCGTGGGTAGCCGGTATGGTTCATTCCTACAGTTCACGCTGCTTTGGGGTGTGATGGCAACAAAGAACCCGCCACACCGTACCTCGACGGCGGGCGGGGTATCTCGATGAAACAGGGGTGGTGCGGCCCTCACCGCCGGCCTGGTTGTGTTCAGATGTTTGTGTTGCTCAAGAGATTCTACCATCAATGGGCGGAAAAGGCAAGGAGGGGTTCTTGGACACAGATCAGGAAAGGATGTGCATTCTCGGCTAGCACATCTAGACTTGATCTCGGCCTACATCCCGATCACACCGCCCGAGTCTGACGTAGTTACAGTTTGACAACTTGCCTTAACTGTGGTATATTATGTCACACACCTCGGCGCTTGTGAAGGGGTCTAAGAGCAAATTCCACAGTTTGATAGAGTGAGGTTAGCAAATGGATGCAGTTGCCGCCTGGTTAGATGTGATTCTACTGTCTGTGGTGGTCGTGGTATGCATAGTCCAGCTTTGGCTGCTGTCAAGTATTCTTGCCACCGTTCGAGAAGCCTTGGAGCACCTGCGGCTGCTCAGAACTGAAAACAGGACCCAGACCCGCAACGTCATGGCAGTGATTCAAGAATCTACTCGTGTTCAGGAAGCTATTCGGGCTCTGGCTGTGACGGTTCTAGAGAGCACAAAAGAGCGAGCTGAACGAGAAGGAATGACCCAGATCAAGACGAGGGAGGGCAGGCATGGCTAGGAGCCTGAGACTTCCATTGCCACCGAAAAGCAGGCGAGAAAGAGACATAGTTGATATCCTAAATAGACTCGAAGGTGGGCTGCCTCTCGGGAATCTGGACGCTTTCGGTATTATCCGCCAAGACCCAAGCAACCTGCTTCCTCTTGTGAAATCACTGGTGAACCGATCTCGAGAGGAAGGTTGCACGTCTCAACGAGCAACTGTTTGGGTAGTCGCGCCACGAGGTGGGGGTAAGACAGAAACACTCGGTTTGCTTGAAAGAGAGTTATTGGTAGAAGACCACATGGGAAACGATAGGAAGTCGATCGCAGTGTCGGTCGATCTAAAGCGATTCCGTCAAGCAACAACCGGCCCCGGCCTACAGGCCGAGATTTTTATGAACGCAACAGCTACGAGTTCTTCGCAGTTCAAGCAGAGAATCGATGAATTGGCGGCGCATCTAGTAGAAGATACCAAGTCCGATGCTGTAAGGGAAAACATGATTGCGCTTGGTCTTGATGTTGCCCTTTCACTGGTGAAGGTCTCTGCGCCAGGGCTTTCGCTGCTGGGCACCGGCATCTTTTCCTACATCTGGCGCAGCTTCAGATTAAGGGATGGGAACATCCAGAAGCTACTCAGAGCCAGGGGTGTAGTCTCTCCAGATGCGGTCAGCCTGCTCATAAAGTGGATAAGATACTCAGTGCAGCCTAGCCGAGAGAACTGGCAGAAGCTTGAAGAAGTGTTCGATCCGCTTGCGGAGAGGGATTCTCTCTTTCCAATCTTGTGCGAAACTTTGCAGGCGACCGGTTATACGACCATCACCCTCTTGATTGACGAAGCCGATCATCTGGTAGGTGCAAGGCAGCTGACGCAGGCTTTTGAAAGGCTTTGGGACCCACCAAAGGAGTCAGACACATATCAATATCAGATCAACATCATCTTTGTCCTAGCAGGGACGCACAAGATTGACCTGCTTGACGACGAAGAGCATTACGGTGGGTTCACCAGACGGTTCCTTGGCACGAGGGCAGTTCGCAGCAGGCAATGTCGATTGAGACCTCCTACTGTTGAGAGCACTCTAAACAACTTCGATGATTGTGGTCATGCTATCAACAAAGTCAGAGAGCTGATACAGCGACTTGTGGGATTTGATGCTCCCACCTTTTCTCCCGAGCAAGAGCTGAAACTTAGAGAACGTTTGATAGCTCTTGCGGATAGTGAAGAACTGAGCTGGCATGCGCTTTGGGCAGCGGTGATTGAGGAGTGTAGCGGTGGGGCTCTTGTGATCACTTTGTGAGCGTCAAGCGTGCAGAGAACAACCGAGCCCCTGATGTTCCAGAGGCTCCGTGCTTCTCGCTCAGCACTAGATCCTTGCTCATCCTACCGGGCTGTGCTATACTGTGGCAGTGAGAAGAGCAGGGAGTATTGCAGTTTGGGTAAGTCGTGCCAACGGCGCGGTTATCGCAAGCTGCAGTCGCACAGCGCTGGCAGTGGACAACGGGTGGATCTTCAGCGGATGAGAATATTCGGCCAGGACAGGTCAGGGGCCGCAGGATCCATAGACCAAACTGCCAAGGGCCACCGCAAGCTGCACCATAGACCCAAGCCTACGATGCTGAGCCTGAGCTCCGTTCGCTGTCATGACTCTCCTTCATCTGACGAATATTAACAGAAGGTGCAAAAAACGGTATGCCAGTGACCTCGACTTGACAGCATTGCAGAACTGGTATATAGTGTCCGGGTTGTGTGAATAGCCGTCTAGTTGGCTAGTCGCTGTCAGACGCTATGAAAGCGCTGAATCGAAAAGAATTCATGCAGAACGGCACTGGGCGACGTTCCCCTCGCGTTCGAAACATCAACGAAAACGCGATCCGTGGTGGCTCAGATTTGCACCTTTTGTTAACTTCATGTATACTTTCGGAGTTGTGCGACTAGTTGGCTAGACGGATTCTCTTAGAGGCAAGCTTCTTGACAGACTCACTGAGCGAAAACCTGTACAGAGCATTCTTGGTATTGGAATCAGAGGAGGAAGTACGTCGCTTCATGTCCGATCTGATGACACCGGATGAAGTCAAGAGGTACGCTACCCGTTTCGAGATTATGAGGCTATCGCAGCTGGGCATGACACGGCAAGACATTCAGGACCATATGACAACCGCGAAAGGAGACCCCCCGAGCCTGACAACTATCAGTCGGGCCAAAGGAGTACTCAGCTACGGCACAGGGCAGGTTGAGTCTGTCCTGAAGCGACTGAAGGAATCATAGCACTCAGGGCACCAGAGAGCGGACCAAGCTCTAGTTGTCCGCCGCTTGCCCTGGATTGCCATCTCTGAAGTGACCAGTCCCAGGAGTTCGTCCATGACAGTCATCCAATCGGTGTCTATAGATGTCTAGCAAGATTGCCCTCCCCCCCAATGACAAGTAAGCGCTACCCACCTTACGCCTGGAAGCTCCAAGAGATAGTAGGAGCCGCCACTATTGGTGGCGGTTCGAGTCTCGGCACGTATCCGAGTACAAGAAAGGACGCGCGTGACAGATCCAAACCGTCCAGACCAAGCCCTTCCGGGCAGTCGTGCCTGGAAGGGTGTACCTGAGAGAATTACGCTAATCAAGGAGGAGGCGAAATGAAAGCAAACTGTGAAGGTATCATCGGAGGCTAGTTCGGAGGCTCACCACAATGGATTCCCATCTCAGAAACCGACTACTCTGGATCATCCTGACAATCGTGATCTTCCTCTCCACGGTGGCACCCGTACTAGCGGAAGGCATCATCGGCTCGGGGTAGAACCAGGAGACCCGGGTCTACTGAATTCTACCCGGGTCTGACAGAGGCGGAGACAGACAGTCTCCGCCTCTTGGCGTTAAGTGCTACTCACAGTGCAAGTGAGGGTTCCCGTATGTGCTAATATGAGTGAGACAACTACTCTCAAGAATTTAGGGTATAATGGGACGTGCAAAGGAGAGTGAGTGATGTCTCGAAACGGAGATGAGCGAACAGATATGCCGGATCCGGAAGTTGTGCCGATGGCGAAGCGACGGCAGTTCACGACCGAGGAGAAGCTATGCATCGTCGAGGAAGCCGACGCCTGTGCCGGGCCGGGCGAGATCGGTGCCTTAGTGCGGCGCGAGGGGATATACAGCTCATACTTGAGCCGGTGGCGTCGTGCCCGGGACGAGGGGCAGTTGCCGGCGTTGAGTCCACAGCAGCGAGGCCCGAAGCCGGCCACGGATGCGGCGCTGGCCAGGGAAGTGGCCAGGCTGCAGCGCGAGAACGAGCGGCTGCAGAAGCGTTTGGACCAGGCGGAAACGATCATTGAGGTCCAAAAAAAACTCTCGCAGCTACTTGGGCCGAGTCCCGAGAAGAACGAGAGCAACGGGAAGTGATGATCGGCATGGCGGAAGAGCTGTCGGAAACGGTGGGCGTGTCGGAGGCGTGTCGCACCTTGGGCGTTCCGAGGAGCAGCCTCTACCGATCGCGCAAGCCCAAGCCAGCTTTCTCGGCGCGGCCGGCGCCGCCGCGGGCCTTGGGCTCGTCGGAAAAGGCGGGAGTGCGAGCCGTTCTCAACAGCGAGCGGTTCTGTGACTCGGCACCGCGTGAGGTGTACGCAACCTTGCTGGACGAAGGTGAGTATTTGTGCCATTGGCGAACGATGTATCGCATCCTGGAAGAGCACGACGAGGTGCACGAGCGACGGAAGCAGCGTCGCCATCCAGTCTCTGTCAAGCCGCAACTGCGTGCAACAGGGCCAAACCAGCTTTGGAGCTGGGATATCACCCAATTGAGAGGGCCTAAAGGCGTCTACCACTATCTCTACGTGATTCTGGATGTGTTCAGCCGCTTCGTGCCGGGCTGGATGATCGCCGAGCGGGAATTGGCCCGGCTGGCTGAGCAGCTGATCGCTGAGACGTGCGCCAAGCAGGGGATCCCGAGGGATCAGCTGGTGCTGCACTCCGACCGAGGGAGCGCGATGCGGTCGAAGACGGTGGCGCAGTTGCTGTTCGACCTGGGTGTGGCTAAGAGCCACTCTCGGCCCTACACGCCGACAGATAACCCTTACTCGGAATCGCAGTTCAAGACGATGAAGTACCGACCAGAGTATCCGCAGCGATTCAACGAGCAAAAAGAGGCACGCGGTTGGGCGCGGGGTTTTTTCCACTGGTACAATCACGAACACCATCACAGTGGCTTGGGGCTGATGACCCCGGC
>JAUWLF010000034.1 GCA_030613785.1 Chloroflexota bacterium
ATCAGAGTGCGTTCAACCTCAACCGTGACACATATCAAGCAGGGGTCGTTGTGCTCGATTCTCAAGGCATGATCTTTACCCTCTACGGGGACTACATACGATATCGTGGGGGCGAGATCTGGACTGGAAGCCTGATCAAGCTTCTCAAGCATCTGGGGATGTCAGAGCAAGCGGTGCGTTCTGCCCTGTCTCGGATGTGGAAAAAGGGATGGCTGAAAAGGCGTCGCGTGGGGAGGAAAAGTTACTATTCGCTGACCAGAAAGAGCCAACAACTCCTTGCCGATGGTGCCCAACGCATCTTCGAACCCGAGAATGGGGAATGGTCGCGCGATTGGTACGTCGTCACCTACAATATCCCCGAGGAAAAGCGCCATCAGAGAAACAAGTTGAGGAGACAGCTCACCTGGATGGGCTGCGGAGCTTTCAACACCGCCCTCTGGATCTCGCCGTGGGACATCACCAGCAGCGTACTTGAAGTCAGCCGCCGCCTGGGGATCGACGAACACGTTCAGGTCTTTCGCGCTGAACATCTGGGCTTTGCAGACGTCAAGGAGCTGGTAGCGCGATGTTGGGACTTGGATCGGATCAACGGACAGTACGCCGCGTTTATCGAGAAATACCAGCCCATGCTGACCAGAGATAGGGAAAGGCTATCGGACTGGGCCAACGTGAATCCCGCGATGTGTTTCACCAGACGTTTCATGCTCCTCCACGAGTATCGTGAATTCCCCTTTGTCGATCCTCATCTCCCTCCTGAACTGCTGCCATCAGATTGGCTTAGCGGTCAGGCCACCGACCTCTTCAAGGAATACTATGCCCTTTTGACTGCCAAGGCCAATCAGTTCGTGGACTACGTATTCGAGACAGCTCAGGATTGATGAGCAGAAGTTGCTTGACAATGCGGGCAATACGTGTTATAGTGGATATATGGCGCACGCGGGACGGCATACGAATCTGATGACATATATTCCACCAGCGCTTCTGGGTGGGCCGGAATTGGCTTGACTTGGCGGCAAGCGCCTCCAAGCAAGGGGTGTCGGCTTGGCTAGGGCCAGCACTATCGGTTTGAAGGAGGTTGAGAAGCAAGATGATCGAGATGTTTCAGGAATGGTATGAGAATCGGCATGAGTATGCCAAAGACTGGAAAGACAAGACGGGCGGAAAGGTGTTGGGGTACTTCTGTACCTACATCCCTGAGGAGATTTGCCTAGCTGCCGATATCCTCCCTGTGCGCATCCTCGGCAGTCATGAGCCTCAGGACGTGACGGAGCCCCACATCTTCGCCATGTACTGTCCCTTCTGTCGGGATTGCCTGGCCCAGGGACTCGAGGGCAAGTTCGACTACCTGGACGGGATCATGATGGCCCAGTCTTGCCTCCATATCCGCCAGGCCTACACCAGTTGGGAGTTGCACGTGCCGGTGGATTGGAGCTACTACCTACCTATGCCCCACCACGTGCAAAGTCCCCGAGCCATTCCCTACATGGTAGGCGAACTGAAGGCCTTCAAGGAAGCCATCGAGAAGTGGACCGGCAAGGAGATCACCGACGATGACCTGGCGCGGGGCATCGACATCATGAACAGAAATCGGCAGTTGATGAAGCAGGTGTATGAGCTGCGGAAGCGAGAGGAGCCCCCTCTCAACGGTGTGGAGTCCATGTATATGGTCGTCTCCAGTCAAATGGTTGACAAGGAGGAGCACTCCCGCGTAGTGGAAGACAGCCTCAAGGAACTCGACAACCGGACGCTTGGACAGCCAGTAGGCACGCGCCTCATGGTCCTGGGCAGTGAGAACGATGACCACGAGTTCATCGACATGGTCGAGTCCTGTGGCTCCACCTTCGTCATTGACGATCACTGCACGGGCACCCGATACTTCTGGGACGAGGTGTCACCCGACGGAGATCCGTTGACGGCCATCGCCAACAGGTATGTCAACAGAATTCCCTGCCCCAGCAAGGACTGGCCAGTTCGGACCCGAGTCCCCCACATTCTCAGCTTGGCCGAGGACTGGGATGTTAGTGGAGCGGTAATCCTACAACAGAAGTTCTGCGACCCCCACGAGCTGGACATCCCGGCCATCAAGAACGCACTGGAGGGGCAAGGCCTGACCACCCTCTTCCTCGAGTTGGATGTCACAGTACCTGTAGGACAGTTCAAGACCCGTGTAGAGGCTTTCTTGGAGATCCTGCAGGAAGACGATCTATTCTAGTCCTCACAACTCACGAGTCATCCACCTCTCGGCTAGAATCGGCTACTTAGGAGGTAAACGACAAATGGCTAACAAGACCAAGTACAAGACCGCTCCTCTGAAGACCTGGCAGAGGGCCAAGGAGATCAGAGCCAATTACTACAGGGACTACGCAACTGCTCATGAGAAGGGGGGCCTGCGCTGGGCGGGAGGGGCGTGGAGCTTCGACGCCATCCCCGCGGGCCTTGGCGACGACGTGTACTCTCTCACGAGTGAGCCTTACGGCGCCACCATAGCCTTCCAGAAGGAGTTCTCCGACGAGTGTCTCGAGGCAGCCGAGAGGGAGGGATATGCCCGTGACCTCTGTGCCTATATGCGAAACTACTGGGGATCCATCCTGCTCGACAAGTACGGTTGGGTCGAGCCTGGTGAGGAACGCAAGCCCTTCCCGAAACCCGACTTCGTCTGGCAGGACCACATCTGTTGTAGCCATGCCAAATGGTACCAGGTGGTGAGCGATCTGGAGGGTGGCCTCCCCACGTACTGCGTGGATGTGTCAGTGGGCCCCTACGAACACCTGAGCGAGAACGGGATGGAGTATGTCGTCGGTCAGATGCATGACGGCATCGAGTGGTTGGAGCAGACCACGGGCCGCAAGTATGACGACGAGAAGCTGATTGAAGCAGTATACAACACCTGTCGGTCCACCTCCACCTGGGCCGAGATCTGCGCCTTGAACCAGACCATCCCCGCCCCCCTGGAAGAGAAGACCATGTACTCCCTCTACGTGTTGGGGACGCTCCAGAAGAGCTCGAAAGACGTGGCAGACTTCTACGATGAACTCCTGGCTGAGGTTCAGGAGAGAGTGGACAACCAGATCGCAGCCGTGGAGTACGAGCAGGCGAGAGTGATGACCGACACCCAGCCGCCCTGGGGCTTCCTACGCGTTTTCCGCTACTTGGAGAAGGTGTATGGCTGTGTGTCCGTTGGCTCCCTCTACACCTTCGCCCTCATCGGCAACTGGATCTGGGACGACGAAGGCCACTTCGTGCCCAGACCCACCCCCCAGTCCCAAGGCATCGAAATCAAGGACCGCGACCAAGCCCTGCACGTCCTGGCGGAGTGGGAGCTGAGCAAGCCCGAGTGGCAGCATTTCTACCACCCCAAGTACAAGAGCGACATGATGATCCAGATCGCCAAGGACTGGAAGCTAGACGGGGTGGTGCTTCACTATAACCGGGGCTGCGAGGGATTGAGCCTGGGCATCGCCGAGAACAGGTTGGCTATCCTGGAGGCTGGCTTCCCGGTGTTGATCTTCGAGGGCAACATGGGGGATGAGAGGGAGTTTGACGAAGCCAGGACTATGGCCCGCATGGATTCCTTCATGGAGAGCCTGGACATACCCAAGCTGGAGCAGTAGCTGACTGACAGGATTGGTAAGTCCAATCCTTCTCTCTGTCGCTAGATGATAGGAGGTTGTGATCATGATAACCACAGGCATAGACGTGGGTGCCAAGAACGTCAAGGTCATCATCCAGGAAGACGGGAAGATCCTGGGCAAGGGCCTGGTTATGGCTGGCCTGGACACACAGGCCGCTATCGAGGAAGCCCTTGAGGCCGCTCTGAAGGACGCGGGACTGGCACGCGACGCGATTGAGAAGATCTTTGCCACAGGAGCCGGTAGAAAGGAAGTAGCGGACGCTGACGACTCGTACACCGAGGTGGGCGCTGATGCGGCAGGGGCCCTCTACCTGTATCCTGAAGCCAGAACCGTGATAGACGTGGGCGCTGAGGAAGGACGGGCCATAAGGGTGGATGAGCGAGGCAAGGTCGTTGACTTCGCGATCAACGAGCGCTGCGCAGCGGGCGCGGGCGCCTTCACCGAGGCCATGGCCAGGGCCTTGGAGGTACCGTTAGACGAATTGGGTCCACTGTCCCTAACCTCGACCAAGTCCGTGCCGATGAACGCTCAGTGCGCCGTCTTCGCCGAGTCTGAGGTCGTTTCCCTGATTCACGCCAAGACCGAGAAACGCGACATTGCTCGAGCGGTGCACGACGCCATGTCCACCCGTATCACGTCCATGGCCCGACGCGTCGGCGTGGAGCCAGAGGTGGCTCTGATTGGAGGCGTTGCCAGGAATCCCGGCTTCGTGGACTCTTTGCAGCGGGACCTGGAGCTCACGGTTCTGATCCCCGAAGATCCCGAGTACATCAGCGCCCTAGGAGCAGCCATTCTGGCCGCGGGCATTGGAAAGTAACAAAGACAGTGCCCCGCAAGATTGAACAACCAAGGAGGATGTAGATGGCTGAGGATACGACCAGCAAAGAGTACTGGCGTTGGACGGAGTCCAACTGGCACGACCCTGACATAGACTGGAAAGAGGGGGACATAATCAGTGCCGGAGTTGACGTGGGATCAGTCAGCTCTCAGGCGGTGATCATGGTTGACGGCAAGCTCTACGCCTACAGCAACATGCGTACCGGATCGGACAGCCCAAAAAGTGCCGAGAACGCCATGGATTGGGCCTTGGAAGGCACCGGTATAACCCTCGATGATGTCCTCTATGTGGTGGGCACGGGTTATGGAAGGGTAAATGTGCCGTTCGCCAAGCGCGCCATCACGGAGATCGCCTGCCATGCCAGAGGCGCAAACTTCATGTATGGACCGACCATCAGGACCGTGCTCGACATGGGCGGTCAGGACTGCAAAGCCATTCGCGTTGATCAGAAGGGCAAGGTGGTTTCCTTTCTGATGAATGACAAGTGCGCCGCCGGTACCGGGCGGGGCATGGAGGTCTTTGCCGACCTGCTGGGTGTGCATATCACCGAGGTGGGAGACATGTCGCTCCAGGTTGAAGAGGAGCCGCCCATGGTGAGCAGCACCTGCGTCGTTTTCGCCAAGTCTGAGGCCTCCGCCCTCTTGCGCGAGGGCTGGCCCAAGGAGAAGGTTCTCGCTGCCTACTGCCTGGCCATGGCCCACAGGGTGGTCGGTCTGCTGGAACGGCTAGGCATAGAGGAAGACTTCGCCATCACCGGCGGCATCGCCAAGAACATCGGTATAGTGAGTAGGATCGAAAAGGAACTGGGGATCAAGGCGCTCAAGCCCTCTCTCGATACACAGATCGCCGGTGCCCTGGGTGGCGCCCTTTTTGCCAGAGCGCTGCTCCAGAAAGAGCGCAAGAAGAAGTAAGCATCCCTCGGAGGAGGTGGTGGAACCTGCTTCGTGCCTTCCGCCCCTTGTAGCTCGGACGGCATTCGGCCCTCGCTGGTCTCTTAGTGTTGGATGCGACCCCACCGAAGGGGTTTCGCTGGGAGTGGGTGGCCTATCGGCATGAGCAGCCGTCCCGGTCACAGCCATGGGGCGCTCACGTATTCCCCTCACTCGTATGGAGGTAGAGAGATGATAGCCAATTATGGCTACAAGGATGGTTCGGGAGAGTACTACATCAGCGTGGATACTGACAAGTGCACGGCCTGCGGTGATTGTGTGGAAGCCTGCCCGTACGGGGTGTTCGAAGTGATGGACGACCCCGTGGATCCTCTCTCCGACGAACAGGTAGCCGTGGTCACCGAGGCCGAGCGGAAGAAAATCAAATATACCTGCGGTCCTTGCAAGCCGGTGACCGACCGACCGCCTCTGCCATGCATGGCGGCCTGTGCCGAAAACGCCATCAGCCACTCCTGGTAGGTACAGACTGTCACGATCGTGCCCGGATGGGAACTGAAGAGCCTGCCCCTTGTGAGGAGAACATCTCTTCCTAGCTGCCCAGCCAGTCGAACCCCCGTTGGTGGGAAGACGTTCGGCTGTTTTTCTTTGTGGAAGGAGTGAGGACGACAGGAGGTCTCAGATGGACGAGATAACGCTTGCCATTAACGACATCAAGGTCACTGTCCCTGAGGACACCACCATCCTCGATGCGGCCAGAAGCGTGGACATCTACGTCCCCACTCTCTGCGCGCACCCCAGGCTGGCCGCAGCACGGGGCTTGGCGCCCAACGACTTCGGCTTTCGAGGAGACGATAAGATCCTCTCAGAAACCAAGGACGAGTACGAAGGATGCCGTCTGTGCATCGTCCAAGTGGAGGGGATGGATGAGTACCAGACCGCGTGCGACACACTCGTCGAAGCGGGCATGACGGTGTACACCGAGACCCCCGAGATCCAGAAGCAGCGGCGCAAGAACCTCTTTCCCTACCTCCAACACCATCCGCATGCCTGTCTGACCTGTGCCCAAAAGGAGGGTTGCAGCCGCACACAATGCTCCGCCAACGTCCCAGAAGAGGAGCGATGCTGTCCGCTGCTGGGGAATTGCGAACTGGAAAGGATAGTTGACTACGTTGGCCTCCCTGAGGGCCTGCCGAAATACGTCCCCCAAGGCATACCTGTGCTGGATCAGGAGCCCCTGTTCACCAGGGACTACAACCTCTGCATCGGCTGTACTCGCTGCATACGAGCCTGCCAGGAATTGCGGGGGGTCGAAGCTATCGGCTTCGTCCATCGAGGCGGCGAGATCCTGATCGGAACTGCGAATGGACCCACTCTAGCAGAGTCCGCCTGCAAGTTCTGCACTGCCTGTGTGGAAGTCTGTCCCACGGGCGCCCTCACCGACAAGGAGGAGATCACAGCCGCCAATAAGGAGGAGGTTCTGGTACCTTGCGTGTCCGCCTGCCCCGCCAACATAGATGTGCCCAGATACATTCGGCTTATCGCCGACGGCAAGTACGCTGAGGCCGAGGCGGTCATCAGAGAGAAGGTCCCTTTCCCCGCAGTGTTGGGCCGCATCTGCTTCCATCCCTGCGAGGAGGTCTGTCGCAGGGAAGAGGTGAACGAGGCGATGGCGATATGCGATCTGAAACGGTTCGTCGCCGACCAAGACACGGACCTCTGGAAGCAGAGGGTCAAGATCGCCCCCGCCACTGGCAAGCGGGTAGCTGTGGTTGGCTCAGGTCCGGCAGGCCTGACCGCCGCTTACTACCTCACTGCGCTGGGCCACTCGGTGACAGTCTTCGAGGCCGAGTCCAAGCCCGGGGGCATGTTACGCTGGGGTATTCCAGCATACCGTTTGCCTGCTGAGGTGGTGCAGAGGGAAATCGACAGTCTCCTATCTGTGGGAATCGAGTTGGAAGTCAATGCCACCGTCGGCAAGGCAGTCTCCATGGGAGATCTGCAAGAAGAGTACGACTCCGTGTTCCTGGCCACTGGCGCTCAGCTTGCCAGGAGAATACCAGTAGATGGCGCAGATCTGGACGGCGTGCTCTGGGGTATGGACCTCCTGAGGAACGTCAGGCGGGGAGAGGATGTGAAGGTCGAGGACAGGGTGGTGGTCATCGGCGGAGGCGGCGTGGCCATGGACGTGGCCCTCACAGCCCTGCGCCTGGGAGCGAAGGAGGTACAGGTTGCCTCCTTGGAGTGCCGAGAAGAGATGCCTGCCACCGAGTGGGAGATCGAGGAGGCGGTGAAGGAAGGGGTGATTCTGAACCCCTCATGGGGCCCCGGGAAGATCGTGAGCGACAACGGCAAGATGAAGGGGATAGACCTGGTGTGCTGCACCTGCGTCTTCGATGAGCAAGGCCGCTTCAGCCCCACTTTCGACGAGTCTGAGACCACCCACATGGAGACGGACATGGTGATCCTGGCCGTGGGCCAGGCCACGGAGCTTTCCGTGTTGGAGGGTAGTGGCATCAAGGCCGAAAGGGGACTCATCAAGGCAGACACCGATACACTGGAGACCGGTGTGGAAGGCGTCTTCGCCGGCGGGGAGGTGGTCAGCGGACCATCCTCGGTGATCGAGGTCATCCAGACAGGCAGGCAAGCAGCTATCTCCATAGACAAGTACCTCGGCGGGTCGGGAGACATCAAACAAGCCCTGATCCCACCAGACGAGTTCGACGCCTTCATGGGACGCGAGGAAGGCTTTGCCGAGCGCCAACGCGTGTCGATGCCTTCTCTGCCCCTGGGCGAGCGCCACACTGGCTTCGATGAGGTCCACCTGGGTTACGACGAGGAGATGGCCCGCCACGAGGCCACTCGCTGCCTGAAGTGTGATTATCGTCTTCACATCCTGGCTCCCGTCGCACCGCCCGAGAAGTGGCTCGAACTCACCAGCGACGCCGTCGAAACGGTGCCTGAACTGGCTGGCGTATACCGGCTTCTCGACGCAGAGAAGGGCGTGTTGGCCATCAAGGGGGTCATGAACATGAAACAGGCCCTGGAAGAGGAGCTTCAGACCAACGAGCGAGCCTGCTTCTTCACCATCGAAGAGGATGAAATGTATACTAAGCGGGAGAGTGAGCTGCTGCAACAGTATCTCCAGGAGTTTGGAGAGTTGCCGGGCGGCGGCATGGACGAACTGGACGACCTCTTCTAGGCCCAAGTCGGCGAGTTGTGGCGCCGGCGCATCACGAGTATAATCTGATTCCAAGAGGCTCTGTTAACCCAATCATGAGTAGGGAGGAAGAAGATGGCCAAACTGGCACCTGAAGACGTGGAGATCAGGGTCATGAGGAAATCTGATGTGGAGCCTGTGGCTGAGATTGACTACAAGGTCTTTGGCAAAAGGCGTCCCGAATACTACGAGCGCAGGGTCGCAGAGTTCCTGGATGAGAACAGTGGCCGCCTCGTGACGTCCCTCGTGGCGGAAGTAGGGGGCCAGGTGGCGGGCTTCATCATGGGCAACGTCTACCTGGGCGAGTTCGGTATCCCTGAGACCATGGCCTCCATCGACACCATCGGCGTGGACCCTGACCATCAGAGACAGGGCATAGCGGGATATCTGCTCGAAGAATTCAAGACCACCGTCAAGAAAGCTGGGGTCGACAAGGTCCACACGCTGGTCAACTGGGCGGACACCGACCTCCTAGGATTCTTCGCCAACGTGGGGTTTGTCGCCGCAAACACGCTCAACCTCAAACTGGAACTCGAATAGGGCGTAGAGGCCCTCTCGCACGGAGGCCGGCTGGCGTTCCGGAGGCGGACGATGGCGGAGACCAAAACCAGGGAAGATCAGGAGTTGCTGGCCGACGGGTGGACCAGACAGTTCAACACCGACGAGCCCCGCCTGAGCGAGGCGGTGGAGATGTACCAGCAGATGGGGCTGGAGGTGCACCTAGAGCCGGTGATCGTGGATCCCGACTCGGAGACCTGCCAGATGTGCTTCGAGCAGGATTGTGACCGCTACAAGACGATCTGGACCAGGCCTTCCGGCCAGTCGAGGCTCGACGACGACCTGTTCTAGTTGTCTCCACGGGTTTCCCAGAGACCTGCCAGCGTCAACGGGGAAACTCGATTCTTCCATCACCATCACGTTCTGAGAGCCTCTCGCAGATCCTGAAACCTGCGGGAGGTTTGCTTCCTGCAATAGTACACTGTACGTGCACTTATGACACCTGTGTCAAGCCGATACAATCCAAGACCAACATTCAGGAGGTGCCAACCATGGGCAACGTGAGAAAGGTCCTGTTAGTCCTGCTGGTCGTGCTTTTCATGCTCTTCGTCTTGTTCATGCTCCTGTCGGGGTTCTACACCGACCTGCTGTGGTTTCAGAGCCTGGGGCTGAGTTCGGTGTTCTGGACAGCGATAGAGGCCAAAGTCGGCGTCTTCCTCGTCTTCAGTCTGCTGTTCCTGCTCTTCTTCCTCACCAACCTTCTGATCGCCAGGAAGCTCTCCGGCTGGGGAGGCTTCTTTCTTCCCGACCAACGATCCTACATCACCTCCGGAATGGTCAACGTCGTTGTGGTTGTCGCGGCGCTAATCTTGAGCCTGATGAACGGCCTGGGAGCCATCGGCCAGTGGGATACCATGCTCCGATACCTGAACCAGCGCCCGTTCGGCGTGTTGGACCCCATCTTCTCCCAGGATGTCGCCTTCTACGTCTTCACTCTGCCGGTATATCGCTTCCTTCGTGGCTGGCTGATGGAAGTCTTTGTGTTTGCACTGCTGGGCAGCGCAGCTCTATACCTTGTGTCACAGTTGGCCTCCTGGAAGCAGTTCAGTCTGTGGCTCACTCGCAAAGCCAGTTTGCATCTGGCGGTACTGGGAGCGCTTCTCCTCCTCGTTGTGGCCTGGGGCTACAAGCTGAGCGCCTTCGAGCTCCTCTACTCGTCGCAAGGGGTGGCCTTCGGGGCCAGCTATACCGACGTCCACGCCCGGCTCCTGGCCTACAACCTCTCGTTCTGGGCGGTGATTCTCTGCGTGCTGCTGCTCCTGGGAGGCGTGGCCGCCAAGAGGCCCTGGATCCTGGCCGTGGGCGGCGGGCTGTGGCTGGTAGTCGCTCTGGGTCTGGGTGGGGTCTATCCCGCTTTCATGCAGCAGTTCGAGGTTCAACCCAACGAGTTATTCAAGGAACGCCCCTACATCGAGTACAACATCGATCTCACTCGGCGCGCCTACGGGCTTGACCAGATACAAGAGTTCGACTTCGGGTCCGTCGCAGAGCTCACCGCCGAGGCATTGGCGGAGGCCGAGCCGACGATAAGAAACATCAGGCTCTGGGACTACCGACCCTTGCGCGACACCTATGCTCAGATCCAGGAGATAAGGCTCTACTACGAGTTCATGGACGTCGACGTCGACCGCTACTATCTCGACGGCACCTACCGCCAGGTGAGCCTGTCGGCGCGGGAGATGGCCACAGACCAACTGCCGTCCAGAACGTGGGTCAACGAGCGCCTCCAGTTCACACACGGCTACGGCCTGGCGATGAGCCCTGTCAACGAAGTGACTCCTGAGGGGTTGCCAGAGTTGCTGGTTAGGGATCTCCCTCCCCGCACCCCGCCTGGACTGGAGATCACCCGTCCGGAGCTATACTACGGCGAGAAGACCGACAACTACGTCTTCGTCAACAGCACCATCGAGGAGTTCGACTATCCCAGTGGGGATCAGAACATCACCAGCACCTACGAAGGTGAGGGAGGGGTCGTCCTCGACTCTCCCCTCAAGCGGGCAGCTTTCGCCTACCGCTTCGGGGATGTGGCAATCGTGCTCAGCGAGTATCTCACGCCGGAGAGCCGCGTGATGATCTATCGCAACATCCACCATCGCGTGCGCCAGGTGGCTCCTTTCTTGCTCTTCGACGCCGATCCCTATCTTGTGATCGTTGATGGGCGGCTCCTCTGGCTGCAGGACGCCTACACCGTGACTAGCATGTACCCCTATTCACAGCCCTACCATGATCGTTTCAACTACATCCGTAACTCTGTGAAGGTGGCGATTGATGCTTACAATGGCGATATGATCTTCTACGTGGTTGATGACCAGGACCCCTTGATCCAGACCTACGCCGCCATCTTTCCCGACCTTTTCTCCCCTCTAGATGAGATGCCGGATGCGTTGAGAGCCCACGTCCGCTATCCAGAGGGGCTGTTCATCATCCAGGGACAGATGAACAACGCCTACCACATGCTGGATTCCACAGTGTTCTATAACCAAGAGGACCTGTGGGCGGTGGCACACGAGATCTACGCCGGCAGCGATCAGCCGATGGAACCATACTACGTCACCATGAAACTGCCTGGAGAGGAAAAGGAGGAGTTTATACTCATGCAGCCCTTCACCCCGGCCGGAAAACAGAACATGGTGGCGTGGATGGCCGCTCGGTCCGACGGGGAACACTATGGCAAGCTGCTGTCGTACAAATTCGCCAAACAGGAACTCATCTATGGCCCCTTGCAGATAGAGGCCCGCATAGATCAAGATCCCGACATCTCCGGTCGGCTCTCCTTGTGGCGTCAACGGGGGTCCCAGGTCATCCGGGGTAACCTCCTGGTGATCCCTATCGGCAACTCCTTGCTCTACGTGGAGCCTCTTTACCTTCAGGCAGAGACCGCGCGCATGCCAGAACTGAAGAGGGTCATCGCGGCGTCCGGAGAGCGAGTGGTGATGGCCAATACCCTCCAGGAGGCCCTGGCTAGCATCGGTGGGGCACCCGTGGTCGTCACCGAGGAAGGGGAGGAAAGCGAGGAAGGAGTGGAAGCCGCAGGGCTCCACGATTTGACGCTCTCCGCCCTGGAACACTACGCACGAGCACAGGAGTACCTGCAAGAAGGGGCCTGGGCAGGCTACGGAGCCGAACTGGAGGCGATGCGGCGCGATTTGGAGAGGCTAGAGGAAACCACCCGCTAGAGGACGGCTTCGCCTCCTCCCAAGGAAGAAAGCGTCAGCCGATGCTGCGCCGGCGAAACCTGTGTATGGTGGCCGGAGAAGGCTTCTGAGTAAGAGAGGATGGATAGGCCTGCAGAGCTTCCTCGATGATCTTGGCTACGGCTAGCGAGGTCCTCAGCATGTTCATCAGGACCAGACCCAGCTTGGCCTGCACGCTAGCCAGTATGACGATGGCCACCTGCGAATTCACCTTCTCCACCAGTGTGAAGGTTCCCTTCTCCCCCTTGATCATCACCTGATCCGACTTGCCCTGCCACAGTTCCTGCGCCGTTCGATCACCAAGAGCCAAGAGGGAAGCGGTCATGGCGGCCACCACGTCCGCCTCAATGGTATTGGGCAAAGTGGACACGATGGTCAATCCTGAGGAGCTGACCAATACCGCTCCCATCAAGCCCGGCGTCTCCGCTTGCATGAACAGCAAGGCATCGCGCAATTTGTCGTTCAGATTCCTGCCGATAGCCATCTCACTTGGTTCCCAGATGATTCGCTCCAGGTATCCATAGTTTAGGACAGGCACCATACCACGTCAATAGGAAAATGGTACTAGCAGCTTCCATCAGACAGCGATATGTGATAGAATCAGCACACCTGGAAAGCATACTTTGCCAGAAGGAGTACCTATGAGTTGGCTAGATCTGTCTCCTGTACATGCTCTGAGGCGAAACCATGCCGTGGAGCACGCCACGATGCACATACTGGTCCGGCGGCATCCCTACCTCAACGCCGTGGCCCGGACAGACCTCGATGGCTTCAACGTCTACGGACAGGTGGACACCAAGACCTTGGCGGACACCGCAGCTGAGGCCTTGGGCCGGCTTCAGAACGGGGAGAGCGACCTGGCGGTCCATCCCCGCTGTGGCACCAACTTGGCCGTGTCGGGTCTATTGGCTGGCGTTGGGACATTCGTTGCCATGGGAAGGTCCAAGCCCCGCCTAAGCAAGTTGCCCAGTTTCATTCTCGCCGCCACCATTGCGGTGCTGGTAGCCCAACCGCTGGGCCTGATCGTCCAGAAGCACATCACCACCTCTCCTGATGTGGAGGGCCTGACCATCAAACAAGTCACCCGGCGCGAGATTGCAGGCCTCATCGTCCATAAGGTTGAACTGGAGCAGGCTTGCTAGGGGTCTGAGGGGAGGAACCTCGTGTTCTATCTGCTCCACGGCGAGGATGAGTATACGCGCTCCCTGGAACTGACCAAGATGAAAACCAGGCTGGGAGATCCGGGAAGTGTAAACCTGAACACCACCCTTCTCGACGGACGAGACCTCACCTTGGGCGAGTTGATCTTCGCCTGCGACACCATGCCATTCCTGGCTGACAAACGATTGGTGATCGTGAACGATCTGGCGAACCGCTTCGAGACTCGAAGTGGGAGGCGAAGGGAACAGTCCGAGCGGGAGAGCACGTTTCTTGAGCAGTTGACGGAATACCTCGGCCGCTTGCCTGACACTGCTCGACTCGTCTTCCTGGAACGGAAGACCATAAGCAAAAGCAACCCTATCCACAGACTCGCCTCCACCAGCGAACATGGCTACGTGAGGAAGTTCTCCCCTCCAAGCGGAAGAGCTCTCAACCGTTGGATCGCTGACCGTGTGCAGGAGAAGGGTGGTTCGATTGAGGCGGGGGCCATTCAGCTACTGGCTACGCATGTGGGGAACGATCTCCGGCTTCTGGATCAGGAGATTGACAAGCTTTGCACCTTTACTGACAGCGAGAGACCGATCAACGAGCGGGACGTGCAGGTTCTGGTCAGCTACGTGCAAGAGGCTAACATCTTCCACATGGTAGATGCCCTGGGAAAGAGAGAGACTCCCCAAGCCATGAAGCTGCTGCACAAGATGCTGGAGGACGGCCAGCACCCTCTGTATCTTCTAAGTATGATCATCAGGCAGTTCAGAATTCTGCTTCAGATCAAGGAGTTGCTGGCCAAGGGAACGTCAGCAGCGGACATAAGGGCGCTATTGAGATTGCCCCCCTTCGTGGTCCAGAAGATGACGAGACAGGCATCCAATTTCTCGGTCGCTCAACTGGAGATGATCTATCATCGCCTGCTGGAGATCGACTTAGCAATGAAGACGGGGAGAATGGAGGAGCGTCTGGCGCTTAGTCTATTCGTGACTGAGCTGCATCGATGAAGCTCCACTGGCGGCCAGGACAGTCAGAGGCTCGTTGGCGGACGGCGGAGATGGAAATCCGTGTTCTGCTCAAAGGCGTAGGCCACCCCCAGTACTGTACCTTCGGCAAAGGGTCGCCCCATGATCTGTAGCCCTACTGGCAGCCCATCACTGAATCCGCAAGGAATGGACACACAGGGCAGACCAGCCAGGTTTGCAGGGATGGTATAGAGGTCGGCCAGGTACATCTCCAGCGGATCGTCCACCTTCTCCCCGATGCCGAAGGCCACGACCGGCGACGTGGGCCCCGCCACCACGTCTACGCCAGCTCGGAAGGCGCGATCCAGATCTTCTTTTATCAGCGTACGCACTTTCTGGGCGTTCAGGTAGTACGCATCGTAGTATCCGGAGCTGAGGGCATAGGTGCCCAGCATGATCCGTCGCTTGACCTCCGTCCCGAAGCCACGCCCTCGGGCCTTGCTCTGAGCCTCAAGGATGCTGCGCGCATCTGGGGCGAAGAGACCGTATTTCAGCCCATCGTACCGCGCCAAGTTGGCGCTGGCCTCTGCCGACGAGGTGAGGAAATAGGTAGCCACGAGATACCGCTCATGAGGGAAAGAGATCTCCCGAACCTCGGCTCCCAGCTCCACCAGCTTCTCTATCGCACTCCGCACCCTCTTTTCCACGCCTGGATCCAATCCCTCTGCGAAGTACTCAGCCGGCACTCCGACCACTATGCCGCCCAGGTCCTCCTTGAGGTAGGACGTGTAATCGGGCGTAGGCTCATCAACCGACGTCGAGTCCAGAGGATCGCGGAAGCCGATGGCGTTCATCACCAGAGCGCAATCGGTCACATCCTTGGTGAGGGCGCCAATCTGATCGAGGGACGAGGCGAAGGCTATCAACCCGTACCTGGAGACCCGTCCATACGTGGGCTTCAAGCCCACCACGCCGCACAGCCCGGCCGGTTGGCGAACCGAGCCTCCAGTGTCTGACCCCAGGGCAAATATGGTCTCGTTGCCGAGTACCGAAGCTGCTGATCCGCCGCTGGAGCCGCCGGGCACACGTGAGGTATCCCAGGGGTTAAGGGTGGGGAAGAAGGCAGAGTGCTCTGTGGAGGAACCCATCGCAAACTCATCCATATTGGACTTCCCCACCAGCACCGCCCCTTCCTCGCGCAGCCGCTCGACCACAGTGGCATCGTACGGGGGAATGAAGTTCTCCAGCATCCTGGAACCACAAGTCGTCGGAACACCCTTGGTACAGATATTGTCCTTGACAGCCATGGGAATGCCGGTGAGGGGACCCATGTCATTGGCGGCAATCCTCTCATCGGCCTGCTTGGCGTGATCTAGCGCTATATCCGCAGTGGAAGTGATGTAAGCCCTGATCCCCTGGTCACACTCCTCGATCTTCCTCAACACCGATTCGGTGAGCTCTAAGGACGAGATTTCACGACGGCGCAGAAGATCATGGGCTTCATGAACTGTGAGGCGATATAGGCTCACTGGCCCCTCTTGGGGAAGATGGCCTGTACGCGGAGATAGCCATCCTGCGTGCAGGGGGCATTGCCAAGGATGTCTTCGGTGGGAAAGGAAGGCCTCGTTTCGTCGTCCCGAAGCGGGTCTCCCTTGACCACCACGTGCGCTGTAGGGAGGACGTCGGTCGTGTCCAGTTCGTCAAGGAGTGCGACATACTCCAGGATTTTGGACAAGTCGTTCTGGAGCTGTTCCATCTCCCTTTCGCCCAGCTCCAGCCTGGCTAGGTGGGCGATGTGTTCTACCTCGGCGCGGCTGATTCTCATCGGTGCCTATCCTGGGTATAGCTCCCGCGTATCGGGAGCCGGTTGGAGCGAGGAGTCCGGGACACCTATTGGGGCATGATGACTACCTTACGCCTGGCACCTTCGTCGATGCTCTCCGTTCTCACGGAGCGGTGGTCGCGCAAGGC
The DNA here is from genome assembly GCA_030613785.1 of Chloroflexota bacterium. Classification (GTDB taxonomy): domain Bacteria; phylum Chloroflexota; class Anaerolineae; order UBA7937; family B3-Chlor; genus JAUWLF01. The sequence goes on from JAUWLF010000034.1 coordinate 16,415, forward strand.
CATGTGCACTATGCGACGCTCGTGGGCTGGCATCGGCTCCAGGGTCACGGGTTTTCCTTCGGCAATCACCCTCTCGGCCATCCTCTCGGACAACTCGGTCAATACCCGCTGGCGCCTCTTCTTGTACCCCCCCACATCAACGACGACATTGACCCAATGTTGAAAGCTTCGGCTGACCATGAGACGAGTGATGTACTGCAGATCGCGCAGTGTCTCCCCCTGCCGTCCAATGAGGATACCCAAGTTCTCGCCCTCGACGTCCAAGACCACAGGCATCAAGTCATTGGTTGGGCGCTCCCGCACGTTCACTTCGGCCTCGATTCCCATGTGGTGCAGCAAGTTGCGAAGCGTCTCCGCAGCGATGGCCGCCACGTCCCTCTCCCCAGAGGGGACGGGCGCCACCTCTTTCCACTCATCCACTACCCCCGCAAGCTGGGTCAGAGTCACCCTGACCCGGGCCTCCTGTCGTCCCAGCCCCAGAATACCCCTGCTACCCTCGGCCAGGACCTCGGCCTCCACTTGCTCTCTGTCGGCCCCCAGTTCCTTCAGGGCTTTCTCAATGGCTTCGTCAACGGATTTCCCCGTGGCCTCAACGCTTTTTCTTCCCTCTTCCATCTTGCCTTGTTTCCTCTCTCCTGGGAAGCCCTGGTATGCCTGTGGGCAAAGCCTTTCTGATGTCTGCCCAGCCCGTAGTGAAGCCTTGCTGCAAGATCTGTAGCGCGCCCGAGGCAATCCAATACACCGCCAGCCCAGACGCCACCTGCAGAGTAATGAAGCCAAACATGATGGGCATCATGGTCTGCATGCTTCTGTTCATCTGGGCCTGCGATGGATCCACAGCCGGCTGGGCGGTCAGCTTCTGCTGCAGCCAGAAGACCGCCACCACAAACACAGGCAAAACATAGAGAGGATCAGGACGCCCCAAGTGCAGCCACAGGAACTGGCTGTTCAGCGGTATTGAATTCATGGCTATGTTGTGCATGAAAGGGATGGTATGGTATAGCCGCTGGGACAGAACCATGAACTGCTCAGGAGAGCTTCCCAACGCTTGATAGATGGACTGGTAAAGTCCTATCCAGATAGGCATTTGCACCAACATCGGCAGGCATCCCATCATGGGATTGACACCATGCTTTTTGTACAACTCCATCGTAGCCGCTGACAACTTCTCTCTGTTCTTGGCGTATTTCTTCTGCAACTTCTTGATCTCAGGTTGCAGCTCCTGCATCGCCTTCATGGACCTGATTTGCTTCTGGGTGAAAGGAAAAGTAAGCAAACGGGTCACCACGGTAAGGCCGATGATAGCCAGGACGAAGTTGTTGAAAAGCATACTATAGAGGAGCATTAGCAGGTTGAGCATCGGCTCCATTATCAACAGGTTCCATAACTCACTTATTCCGGCCATTCAACACCCTCCTGTTATTGCTACCCACCGGGGGTCAACTCCCACCTCAACTGCCCGGTCGAGACGTCAAGGGCGTACAGCTTGCCGTCATCAGCATTGACATAGACGAGTCCATGAGCCACAGCAGGCGAGGACAGCACCTTGAAGCTCCCCTCCTGAGGATAGTGCCAGAGCTGAGCACCTGTGTCGGCATCCAGCGCATAGATCCCGTCGCTGCCTGCCGTCAAGTAGAGGACTCCTTCCTCCAACACCGGGGAGGCATTGATCATATCCTCCGCTTCGAACTTCCACCTCAGAGTGCCGTCGCCCGCCTCCAAGGCGTACAGGGAATGGTCCAGGGAACCAACATATAGGACTCCTTCTCCCAGAAGCGGCTGAGCCCAAATCCAATTCCCAGTCAGAAAGCTCCACTTCTCATCGCCAGTCTCGGCGTCCAGAGCGTAGACCTTGTTGTCCAGGGAACCGAAGTACACCGTGTCTCCACCTACAGTAGGGGTACAATAGATAGCGCCGGCCGTTGGAAACGCCCATTTGCTCTCGCCGCTGGTCGCATCCAGAGCGTACAGGTTCTTGTCGGCAGAGCCAACGTATAGAGTTCCATCGTCCCACACCAGGCCACCCCAGATCTCCTGCCCCGTCTCGAACTCCCACTTCTTGCTGCCCGTCCCCAGGTCTAGAGCGTAGACCGTACGATCAGCGGAAGTGAAATAGGCCATGTCCTGCCCCACGGCAGGGGTGCCCAGGAACGGCTCAGTGTCCTCAGCGCTGCCCACGGGGAACTCCCATCTCTTCTGACCATTGGTCACATCCAGAGCATAGGCTCTGCCCTGGATATCCTGCCTCTGGAATATCAGAAAGGACGTGCTTTCGATCTCATACGCCCCAAAGAGGAGCAATCCCTCGCTGATGACGGGCGTGGAGTAGATGCCCGCCAGAGGCTGTTCTGAGGGGAACTCCCACAACTGTTGCCGCGTATTGACATCTATCGCATGCAACTTCCCGGCCTTGGAGGCCACATAGAGCACATCTCCGTCGACGACCGGTGAGGACCACCCCATGGCCGCCCGGCCGCCACACCCTGCGAGCAGGATAGCGAGCAAACCTAGCAAGCTCCACACAACGACGATCGCGGTCTTCCTAGTGGTCATCTCCTTCAACGGCAGGTCTCCTTCGCTTCCTCTCGACTTCATGGTACAGGATCATATCCCCCCGGATGCAGAGGGTGGCAACGCAGTATTCGCTTGAGGCCCAACCACCCCCCTTTCCCAACGCCGTACTTCTCAATCGCTTCGTAGGTGTACAGAGAGCATGATGGAACAAAGCGACAGGACGGGGCAAATATCGGGGAGATGTATCTTCGATAGAATCGAATAGTGAGCAGCACAAACCCTCTCATGTCGAAATGCGGCAACGGGACTCGCTCCTGCCCGTTGTCAACCAGATTATCACTCAGTCAACAACCCTGCCTTCCGGAGCAACTGCTCCACGGCGCGATCCACCTCCTGGAAAGAGGCCCCCCTGATGGGCCGGCGGGCGATGAAGACCACATCCTGGCCCGGCGATATCGCTTCGTGGCGTGGCCTCCCTGCCTCTCGCAAGAGACGCTTCACTCGGTTCCGAACCACGGCGTTGCCAACCCGCTTGCTGACGGAAAAGCCGAAACGGCTGTGGTCGAGCCCGTTGGGAAGCACGCAGAGCACCAACAGGAAATGGGGCCACGAACGGCCCTCTCTCTTCACCCGCTGGAACAGCTCGTCGTCCCTCAGGCGATATCTCTTTTCCATTGCCGGGATTCGGCTGGAACAGTTTGAAGGTCCGATGGATCAGACCGTCAGTCTCTTGCGCCCCTTCAGCCGGCGGGCTTTGAGGACCCTCCGCCCACCAGGGGTGCGCATGCGGGCACGGAATCCGTGGCTTCTCTTGCGTTTTCTCTTCTTGGGCTGGTATGTACGCTTGGGCATGGCCACCCCTTTGATGGATATTCAAATTCTAATTATACCTATTCTCTGCTCCCCGTGTCAAATCCAGCTCGCAGGCCACAAAGCAATAACTGGTGGCGAACTGAACTCGCGCAGGCCCATCTCGAGCCCCACAATCGGCCTTGAGAATCTCACTCGGTGGGCTGCAGCCGCAGACAGCGCAGAACAGACGACGACGGCGACTGAGCTGAGGGCAATGCCTGCTCAGTCGAAAAGAGAAGCCAAGTAGCGCATAGGGGAGTCGAACCCCTGTCTCCGCCTTGAGAGGGCAGTATCCTAGGCCACTAGACGAATGCGCCACACTCACACAAATTGTACCATCAAGACCATTGCTTGTCAAATTCAACGCCGTGGCATCGGCGGACCCTTGACGACGAAGGACCTTTCCTCTATAATGAGTCTGCCATAGAATGATCGAGGTCCAGAGATCCCCGGCAAGCAGCGACGACAACCTGCAAGACAGAGAGAGCCCAAGATCCGTCCGCAGAGGATCGCTGCCTGATAACAGCAGCATGGGGCCTCATCTGGCTCCTGACCGACACAGGCTATTCGCCATGTTTGGTTCGACCTTTGGTGATTCCAGTCCGTCATCTGATGGTGCTAGGGGCGCGCATCGCGGGCGAGGTTTCCCAGCGCCGGTCTCCCTCCCGGTTCTATTTGTTATGTTACGCTGGGTGACCGGTGCCGCCGTGTTGACAACGCTCACTTTGACACAAGACGACACACGGACCTATGTCCCGAGCCAACCGCCTGCCAGATTGGGCCAGCGCTCCAGGCGAGTGACTCGTCTATCAGCATCGAATAGGCCCTGAGCAAGCGATGCCTTCCCAGCCCTCGATATGCCCGTGCTGCGGTAGCTTCGACATCGAAGATTTCCGCTGCAACTCGTGTGGTCATGCCATTGAGCACACCGCCATGTCCCCCATCTGTCCACAGTGTGGTTCCGAGAATCGCGACCAGAGTCAATTCTGTGCCGAGTGTGGAGCCCCGCTGTTCGAGTACTGTCCTCAGTGCGGTGGCAAGATGGCCTCCACCGCTCGCTTCTGCGAACGATGCGCCTTTGATTACCAACGCATACATCGGTCCGAGCAACATTGTCAATGGTGCGGTGCCCAGAACCCCGTCCGCTCTGACTCGTGTCGGGAGTGCGGAGCCCGGCTGCGCACTAGATGCCCCCAGTGTGGTACCACGACAGAAGCACAGTACAGATTCTGCCCGCTGTGTGGCTTCGACCGCTCGCGGTTCGTGAGCGAGAAGCTGCTAGCCAAGCTTGACACTCGGAGCGGAACTTCCAAGGAATCAGCCTTCGCCCTGAATCTCAGCTCCGGATTCATGATCATCCTGATCATCATCAGCATCATTCTCGATGCCTACATCCTATCACAGATCTAGGGCACAATCTCATTGCCTGCAGACTGAGGCTATGCTACAATCCTCCTACTGAGGGAAGGGGATCGTGGAAACGCTCAAGTGCCCCAGATGCAGCAGGCTTGGTCTACAAAGGACGCAACCCGACCAGCTTCTCTGCGGCGCCTGTGGCGCCAGGTTCGTGATGACTTCCAGACAGGCCGGTCCCCTCGTCGCGTGTCCCCATTGTGGCTTTGGCAACGAACCCCAGGCCAGTGTTTGCTGTGAATGCAGGACTGCCCTGGCCAAGTACTGCCCTCGGTGCGGCGCCATGTTGGAGTTGCCGATGCGTTTCTGCGATCAATGCGGCGCCAACCTGGAAAGTCTCACCTCGCCGGAGGGGCGATGTCAGTGGTGTGGCTCTCAGAACGACAAGGAAGCCGACGCCTGCGACCAGTGCGGCGCTGCTTTGATTGTGGCCTGTCCAAGGTGCGAGGCCAAGATGAAAACCGGCCTCAACTACTGCAAGGCTTGTGGTTTGGACTATGCGACGCTACTGGAAACTGACGAGGATGAACCGTAGAGGGCCTCTGAGCCTACGGTTGGACAGAGAAGCTGTGCAGGAGGTACGGGAATGAGATGCCCTTACTGCAACGCTGAAGTGGGCAGCGATGACGCCTTTTGTGGTGACTGTGGAAAGCCGTTGCCCAGGGCTCCCAAGGAGGAGCGCACGACACGGACACCTCTGATTGTCGGTATCCTGGCCATAGTGGCAGTTGGTTGTGTCATCGCGGGTGTAGTGATCGTCGCTATCGGCGGAGGGATCATACCCTCGCTCGCGGACTCATCACCCACGCCCTCACAGCTAGCCACGTCCACGCCTATCCCTACTTCCATCCTCCCCCCAACGCCCAGTGTCACCTGGCTCACCTATGATGGTGTTGAACTAGGTGTCTCACTTGAGTACCCACAGGCCTGGTTGGTGAATGAGGATCTGGGTGTGCCGCAAGTCGTCTTCGCCGAAAAGGAGGAAGACCTGGCTGTGGACGCCTTCCTGCTGGGCACAAGTTTCATCGTGGTCCTCAGTCCCACCGACGACCTAGACCTGCAAAGCCCGCAGGAGGCGCTACAGTATGCGACGGAATTCCTACTCCAGACATACGCCGAGGTGGAAGTAGGCGAGATAGAGCCACGTCGCATCGCTGGCCACGACGGCGCGTGGGTGACTATCGACGGCGAATTCGAGCGCCAGAGCGTACGACTCAAGGGATGGCTCGCTTCCATAGTCGTCTACGACTACGTGTACCTGCTGAGCGGTGCCGCACCGATAGAGGATTGGTCCTACCAGCAACCGATCCTTACTAGCATGTTGGATAGCGTACGGATATCAGAGCCTTACCATCCAACCGTTCTTCCAACGCCATCCCCAAGACCCTCCCCTACTCCCGCGCAGGCGCCTGGGGCGGATGGGTACGAGCCAGATGATTCCTTCGCTCAAGCCAGGCCCATCGCCACCGACGGCACCCGCCAGTCACATAACCTCCACATGGAAGGGGATCGTGACTACGTCTACTTCGACGCTGACCAGGGCGCCGGCTACACGATCGAGACACTGAACCTGGGGAGTGACATTGACACCATCATCTACTTGTACGACGGTGAAGAGAACGAGCTAGCCCATGACGACGACGGAGCTGATGAATCGCCCGCCTCGCGCATCAGGTGGGTAGCACCCAGTATCGGAACGTATTACGTCATGATCAGGGATCTGGGTGACGACTCGGCCGGATCCAGTGCGACGTACGAGATCTCCGTAGTCTCGACTGATGCTATTGAAGGTGCAGACAGCTACGAACCCGACGAGAGCCTCGCTCGGGCCAGTTCGATAGCCACCGATGGCACGTACCAGACCCACACTTTCCACGTCACCGCAGACCTGGACTACGTCTCTTTCAGCGCTCAAGAAGGCGTCGAGTACACGATCGAAACGGGTGATCTGGAGGGTGAGTGCGACACGGAGATCTACCTGTACGATGAGGATGGCAACGAACTGGACTACAATGATGACGGGGCGGACGACTACGCGTCGCGTCTAGTCTGGACCGCGCCTTCCAGTGGCACCTACTACGTTCTGATCAAGGAGTACCAGGGTAGGGCCGGGCCCGATGTGGGCTACAGGATCTGGGTCACCAGATAGCCGGACAAGGAATCATTCTCTTCCGTTCCTAGGCAACCCCTTTCGGCTAGCTCAGGACAGCGCCTCCGATGGAGTCAGCATGGATTCTGCAAGAGGATCAGAGCGAACATTTGAGAGGCTTCCCGGCGCAAGGGTCAGTCACGTACAAGAGGCGGGCCCCTAATAGCGTCGCACTGATGCCCCTATGTCCGCTACTGTCCTCAGCGCACTCACGAGAGTCCCGCGCGCTGGCACGTTGGGCTCAACCAGCGACCAACTTCTGAAACAAGAGCCAGCCCACATAAAGCAACAAGATGAGACCAGCGGCCGCCAGCGCGAGATGGATAAAGCAACCACCGACCTTCCTTATCAGCCCTATCAACCACACCAACAGCAAGACCCCGACAATCGCGCCCACGACGAGAAAGAGAATTGGTTGTAGCATCCATACCTCCTATGGTCGGTTGTCTTAGAAGGACTGCTCAGTCAGTGGCTACTACGAAGGCCATGGCGTACCGTCGAGAATGGGATAGGCTGATGGCGAACTCATCCAGACCCAGTGCCTCAGCCCGTTCTCTCGCACTGCCGTGAAGCCGAACTAGTGGTTTGCCCCGCGAATCCGGGAGCACCTCCATTTCCCGCCACCTGATGCCCCGCAGCCCGGTGCCCAAGGCCTTGGACACAGCCTCCTTGGCTGCAAAACGGGCAGCCAGCTCTGGTACATGGTTCCCGCAATACTCAAGTTCCGCAGGAGTATACACATAGGTTAGGAAGCGATCACCCCAGCGATCCATGGCCCGGCCGATCCGGCCCGTCTCAATCAAGTCCACGCCGACACTCAACATCCATCTATCCCTGCTGTTGGAAAGCGAACCGCTCGTCCACGATCACTTCGGAACACCTGACGGCAGTCCAGCCACATGCCCCTCAACGATTTGATCCTATTCGGACTTGTTGTATCCCCTCCCAATGCCGCGATAGGTGAAGCCCAGTTCCTTCATTCTTCGCGGCTCGTAGATGTTCCGACCGTCCATCAGCACGGGCTGAGCCATCGATGCCTTGACACGGGCCATGTCCAAGTGTTTGAACTCGTTCCAGTCAGTCACGATGATCAAGGCGTGACTCCCCTCAGCCACCTGGTATGCATCTTCGCAGTACATCACGGTCGGCACCATCTCCTTCGCTTTGGCCGTGGCTACCGGGTCAAAGGCCTTGACAGAAGCCCCCTCGTTCTGTAACAGATGGATGATTTCCACGGCAGGAGCGTCGCGCATGTCGTCGGTGTTGGGCTTGAAGGCCAATCCCAGGACACCAACGGTCTTCCCATGCAGAGTGCCCAATACCTCGCGCAGGCTCTGTACAATTCGTCTCCTCTGATCGCTATTGATTTCTATCACCGCCCGCAGCAACTGGGGATGACAGCCGTGAATGGAGGCCATATGCGCCAGAGCCTTGACGTCTTTCGGGAAACATGAGCCTCCCCAACCCACGCCCGCGTCGAGGTAGGAGTGACCGATACGCTTGTCATACCCCATCCCTGCCGCGACCTCCTTGATATCTGCTCCCAATTTCTCGCAGATGGAAGCCATCTCGTTGATGAAGGATATCCGATTGGCCAGATAGGCGTTGGAGGCGTACTTGATCATCTCCGCCGTGCGTAGATCGGTGACGATGATGGGTGCCCGCAGAGACAGGTACAACTGGGCCACTTTCTCCGCCGCTTGCCGATCCGTCGAGCCCAGCACTATGCGGTCTGGGTTCAAGAAGTCATTTATCGCCGATCCCTCGCGCAGGAACTCGGGATTAGAGACCACAGCGAATTGCAGGCCAGGGCTGACGTATTCCTCCACGATCTCGGCCACCCAATCGGCCGTGCCAATGGGGACCGTGCTCTTGTTCACGATAACCAGGTAGTCAGTCATCTCCGTGGCTATGGTTTCGGCAGCCATCCGCACGTACTTCAGATCTGCTTCTCCTTCGCTGCCCGATGGTGTGTCCACAGCGATGAAGCCGAATTCAGCGTTCTCCAACCCCTCGGCATATGAAGTCGTGAATCGCAGCCGGTCCACCTTGGCGTTGCGCTCCACCATCTCCTGCAACCCCGGCTCATAGATGGGCAGCTTGCCCTCCTTCAGGCCTGCCACCTTCACTTCATCTATGTCCACACAAACGACCTCGTTACCGAGGTCCGCGAAGCAGGCTCCCGTCGTCAGACCGACGTAGCCGCCTCCACCTATCACACAGATTTTGCTCATGGATGCACCTCACTGTCGCGAGTTTGGCAATCTACGATAGCATAGCTCTTGGCGATTTCCAACCCCCTCTGATCCCAGAAGGCCAGCGAAGCCTCCCTACTTGTCCACCACGTCACTTATGACCCTCCCCAGTCTGACGCTGTAATTCATCCCTCGATCCTGAGGGTATATCTGTGCCGTGTTGGCCAGATAGAGGCCCTCCAACGGTGTCTCGTGGGAGGGGATGCGACGGGAGTAGCCACAGGTGATAACCGGTTGCGCCGCATCCTCGCGATACAGCCACGAATCTTCCACCCAATCCACTTCAAAGTCCTGGTTGATCTTCTGTAGGGACGGAAGATAGTGCATCAGCAGCTCCTCAGCCGACGCGGAGTACAGAGGGTCGGTCCTGGAGACATACTGAGTCAGATACAGGATGCGTTTGCCGTTGTACTGCTCTGGAGGGATGAGATTGGTATGTTCGATGGCTCCTACAAACGGGAAGGAGGGATCGCTGATGTTCAGCCAGTAGATGTGGGACAACGACCGGCTCATCTTGAGCACCAGGCACAGAGAAGTCTGATAGTCCACCTGTCGCAGTTGGTCGGCATACTGCTCGGGCAGATCGGGTACGATATCTAAGAAAACAAATGATGGCACAGTGGCGATAACCTTGTCGAAGGACCAGGTGTCTCCCGCCTGGACGACCTGGACCCTGTCTCCCTCAACCACGACCCGTTCCACGGGCGCATCGGGCAGTATCTCTCCTCCAGCGGAGGTGATGCCCTCTGCCAGAGCGTCAATGAAGTGCTGGAAGCTGCCATCCATATAACCCAAGACCTCTCGTGCTAGGCCTCGGCTCCGGGAGCCCACACGGTCCTTGAACTTGCTCCACAACCAGGCCATGGTCACTTGGTCGGCGTACTGTCCGAACTTCGCCCGCAAGAGGGGAGCGAAAATGACGTCGTAGCCCTGCTGTCCGGCATATCTGCGCATCCATTCCTGGGCGGTGAAATCCTCGAGAGTCCGCCAGTCTCCAAACCTCTGGAGGTACAGGGTCACCAGGCCAGCTCTGATCCGCTGCGGGAAGCTCATGGGCTCGAATCGCAGAAGGTCAAAGGGGGTCACGAAATCGTATATCTGACCCTCATGAAAGAAGCCAACCTTGGACGCCAACCACTGCATTCTCTCTGCCAACCCCAGTTCCTCCATCAACCCTATCATGTCCTCATCGCCGGTGAAGATGTGATGGTAATACCTCTCCAGAAGCGTACCTTCCACCTCGAAGGTGCTGGCTTGCCCCCCCAAATAGGGCTGCCTTTCGAAGACCAGAACCTGGTGCCCCTTCTTGGCGAGCTCGTAGGCCGCCGTCAAGCCTGCCAACCCGCCTCCGATAACGCCGATTTCCATCGTCAGAAGTCCTCGTTCGAAGCCTACACAACCGCCGTCCGGTCCGGCTCTCCCACTCGAAGTCTTTCCATTTCTCCCCAACTGATGCTCTCGCGCCAGGCGAAGTACACACCCAGAGCGGTGATGGGGAACCACAAAGCGGCGTGCAGGGCCAGCACAAAGCTAGTGGCAGTGGCCCTCGCCACTCCAAACAACACCAGGCTCTCTATTCCCGCCACCTCGAAAGTACCCAGGTATCCAGGGCTGGAAGGAATGCTCGTGGCCAGGTTCACTATGGCGCACGCGAAGACCAGAACGTAGAACGGCTGGTCAAAGGGGAAAGCCTGCATCACAAACCAGTATTTCCACGCCTCCACCAGCCACAGAAGGATCGAGAGACCCAGCACAAGCAGCATGCCCCGGCCGCTACGAAGCACCTGGAGCCCTTCCACGAACTTCTCCAATAGACCTTGTATCTGGTCCCGGAAGCGGTGAGGCACCAACTTGCTCACAAGCCACTGGCTAACCCTCTCTGTCCGCTCTGGCGAGGAGGCGATGAGGAGAAAAGCCAACAAGGTCCCAAAGAAGAGGAGGCTCACGAACGGCAGAAGCTGCCTGAGGAACTCGTTGGCGGGCACCAGCGGTAGTATCGTGAAAACGAAGATCAGCATGGTGATGCCGTCAAAGATCCGTTCCACCAGTATCGTGGCCAGGCTGGCGCTGGCACTGACGTTCTCCTTCCTTCTGAGTACATAGGCGCGAATCAGCTCCCCCGCCCTGAAAGGGAAGATGTTGTTGCCCATGTATCCGATGACCACAACTGGAAACAGAGATCGCACGGGCACCAGCTTGATGGGTCGCAGAAGGTACTGCCAGCGGTAGGTGCGCAACCACACAGCGCCAAAATAAACGATTACGGCAGGGATGAGCCACCAGTAGTTGGCTTCTCGCAGGCCCTGCCAGACGTCCGGCAACCTCTGGCCTCTGAGCGCATAGAATAGAAAGAGGATGCTGATGACGACCCCTAGCCAGACCCTCCAACTTCTCCTCATGGCTGCTCTATGTTACTCCATCAAGTGTCAAAAGGCCAACCTTGGGCGACCTGACAGTGCTGAGTAGCCCTTGTGAAAGCCGGTCCTGCATCCCAGATCCCGCTGCAGCACAAGGGCCTGCGGCCTTTGCGAGATCCCATGCGGGGTGTTCAGTAGCCAATAAGGTCTCCCATCTGTCCCGCGATGCCAAGCTCGCTCCGTAGCCGCTGGTTGCCTTGGGTGAGAGGGTCATCATCCCTCGCCGGCCCGATAATGATTCAAGAATACCACGAGAATCCAAAAGAGTGTTCATCAATACCATCTCCGCCCGCGTTTTGACACGACAGGATAGAAGTGGTATCATAAGCTCGTGCGTTCCAAAGCGGCATCAGGCGGCTTCCACACAGACTCTGAGTCACGTCGGGTATCTGATCTTCACCGTCGGCGAATCCTCATTGGTTTATGGACCAACTCTAGAGATCCCTTCTGGGAGGAGGTACTGTGATGAGATTTGAACTCCTGTCCGACAGCGACATGAAGGCCATGGATGCACTGAAGGAATCCCATGGCGGAGCCAAAGGAATAGCCGACACAATCGAGCAGATGAGAGATTTCGAGACCAGAAAGCAGATCCTCGCTGACACCGACTATCGGGAGATGATCGAGGAGGCAGAGGAACTGGTCAAGAGATTCCCCAAAGTGGAGGATTTCGAGAAGGCAGACGGTATCACCTACCGGGAAGAGATGGGAACAGCGACGTCTCAGGTATCAGGGTTCCAAGGGGCAAGGGTTACTCACCGATGCATGCGGAGGATCGCCGAGGCGGCTTCCAGCAAGGTGCCGGTCTTTGTGCCTGCCGAGATGATCTCCGTCGTTGCTCTTACCGAGGACTACATCTACCGCGGCAACCTCATGGCCACCCTCGCTATGGCCGAGAACATCATGGGCGTCGACTGGTTCTGCACCGCAAACTTGATAGGCACTCCCCTACCCGAGAAGAGGTTCAAGGACATAGAAAAGGCCACAGGAGTACGGTTTGAGACCAAGCCCGCAGGCGACGGTCTGGTTCAACTCGTATTGACAAACCAGGGAACGTTCTTTGGCAACTTCGGGGGGATTGAGGTGGCAAACGACAACCATCTCGTCTACCTCGATGGCATAACGAGGGCTGCCAAGACGACTGGCGCGAACTTCTTCCTGAACCCAAGTTGGAGTACCATAATCGCCGTCTGCTACTACGGCCGCGACATCCCCAATCTCTACATCAAGATCTCGATGATGCTCTCCACCCAGAACCTGATGCAGTTAAGGATGCTGTTGAACATCATGCACGAGTACATCAGAGAAGATATGACGAGCCCCATCCGCGAGATCAACATCGGCAACGCGGTGTCGCCACAGAACTTCGTGAAGTGCAGCAAGGAGCTGGAGAAGAGTGGCATCAGAGGTGTAGACCTGGCCGCGCACATTCTAATCAACCCCGATCTCGGAAGGGCCGATTTCGACTGGTTTGAGGACTCGCTAAAAGTTCTGGAAAACGGCCGTGATCTGACCTTCAAGTATGAGAGCGATGGCCAGAGCAGAGAATTCGACACTATGGAGACCTACTTCCTCCCCGAGGAAGAGAGGATTGCCAACGCCCAGAAGATTGGCGATGTCATCTACTACAAGACCTTGCAATGCACCAAACATGCCATAGAGTACATGAGGAGAGGCATTCCGGTCAGGTTCGGCCAGAGTTCTCTTAGGTAGGAGCGGTGATGCTTCACCGGCCAAGGCCTGCGTGGCGAGTGCTGGAGGTCTACGCATACCCTGTTTCACACATAGAGTTCTTCCGCCCCGAGGTTCAGTTGTCGATCCCTCATTCGGCCCCCAGACGGCGCACTGCGGGCTGTGAGGATTCTGGCGCCACAGGATCACGCACAACAGGGGCCGCTGAGTGGTGCTGTCTCCACTGCCGCACCCCGACTTGAGGCCAAATCCGTAGAGGAGCATGAGATGACAGAGGAGAGGTATCGTCCAGGCGGCGTCAACCCGGCCCTCGTCACCCCCTTCACCAGGGATGATGAGATAGATGAAGAGGCACTGCGGAATCTGCTGCGGTTTGTCTTGCCCCATGTGGATGGCGTCGTCCCTTGCGGCACCACCGGCGAGTTCGTGAACATGTCTCATGGTGAGCGCCGGCAGGTGCTGGAGATCTGCATAGACGAGGTAGGAGATCAGATACCCGTCATCGCGGGAACCGGCGCGGCCTCTACACGAGAGGCGATCCAGCTAGCCCGTCATGCTCAGGAAGCTGGGGCCACCGCCTGTCTCGTGGTTACGCCTTACTACCTTCATCCGTCCGACAAGGGTATCTACCAGCACTTCTTCGAAGTGGCGAGGGCGGTCGATCTGCCCATCATCACGTACAACATCCCTCAGACGGTGGATGCCTACATCCCCCGCCAGGTCCTCGAAGACCTGAGCGAGATCGACAACATCGTGGGACTCAAGGACTCCTCTGGCAATCTTCCCTACACCATGGAGGTGCTGGAGATGACCCAGGGCCGCCTTGATGTGCTGGTCGGCCATGACGAAGTAGTCCTGCCAGCGCTGGCAGGCGGTTGTAGCGGCATGATACTGGCCAGTGCCCAGGTCTTCCCAGAGATCTGGCAGCAGGTGCTCACGAGCGTTCGCGAAGGCGACCTACAAACCGCCCGCCAACTACAGATGAAGGTCCAGAAGCTGGCCCGGATCTTCGTTCGCTACGGTGGCGGCGTGGCTGTGAAGGCCGCTTTGAACATGATGGGGGTTAAGGTGGGGCGTCCACGGCGTCCCCTGAAGCCGGTTGGTGGGGCCATGGTCCACGAGACGCGAGCGGAGATCCAACTGGAGTTGGAGAAGCTGGGCAAGATAACGCCCCAAGAGATGAGCTGGGCCATGCCCAAGGGCCCGCTGGCGGACAGGTTCAGCGATGTTGGCATCACAGCCGAAATGATTGACGGGAACGGCATACTCCTGGGAAGCGCCACTAAGGGAGAGGCTCCCGAGACGGTGGGCATCGACCTGATTGTGGGTCCAAAGAGCGGCCCCGTGGGCGAGGCCTACGCCAGACAGCTAACCCACCCCAGCCATGGTTACGAAGCCCTGACCACCATCGCCGAGCCCAACCTGACCGTCAAGCCCTCGGCGCTCATAGTGCCGACCGTTGAACTGGCCAACCTGCGCCAAGCCAGTATGGTCTACGGTCCTACCCAGGCAGCAGTGGCCAAAGCAATCCTGGACAACATAGAGCAGAAGATCATCCCTCTAGTAGCCCTGGACAGAGAGGTCATGATCGCCATGGCCACCATCCATCCCAGGGCTCTGGACCGCCATCAGTTGTACGCCAACGTCCACGCGGCCGCGGACAAGGCCGTCAAGATGGCCTTTCGAAAGCAGCGTTAGACAGACAACCCTAGCAGGAGGCAGTATGAGAGAATGCAACGTGCAGGAGAACAAGGCATCATGCCCGTGTACTTACGAGCCGTGCAGCCGCAAGGGCATCTGCTGTGAGTGCATCAAGTATCACTGGAGCATGGGCGAACTGCCGGGATGCCTCTTCCCCCCGGATGTGGAGAAGACCTATGACCGCTCCATCGCACGATTCGTCGCCATCCACAATCGTCACTAGTCCGCATACCCGGTTGGGTTTCCTCGGACACTCTGTAATCCGTCGTTTGCAGCTTGCAGGAGGCGATCGACATGAATAGAAAGCCAGACTGGTTGAAGGGGATTATCCCTGCGCTCGTCACCCCTTTCACGCCTGAGGAAGAGATAGACGAGGAGGCGATGCGTCGCCTCCTCCGCTACGTGCTACCCCACGTGAACGCCGTCGTGCCGGTGGGGACCACGGGGGAGTTTGTCTACCTGTCGGAGGAGGAGAAACGGCGGGTCATTGACATCACCCTTGACGAAGTAGGAGGCCAGGTGCCGATCATCGCCGGCACAGGAAGCACGAACACCAGAGACACCGTGGCCCTGACGGAGTACGCCAAAGATGCGGGAGCCGCCGCGGCTCTGGTGGTGGCGCCCTTCTACTTCAAGCCCACGTTCAACGAAGTATACGAGCACTATGAGGCCGTATCCAAGGTGGGCCTGCCGATCATCCTCTACAACATCCCTCAGTGCGCTGGCACTCACTACAGGTGGTGGACCGCTGAGGGGATGGCCTACCTGGACAATGTGGTGGGGATCAAGGATTCCAGTGGGGATGTGCCCTTCCTGATGGCTCTCTTCGAGAAGGTCAAGGGACGGATCGCTATCATCTGCGGTCACGATGAGATAGTGATGGCTGCCCTGGCCGCCGGCGCCGATGGCGCGATCCTCGCTACCGCCAACCTGATACCCGATATCTGGCAAGAGATCTACACCTACACCAAAGAGGGCAAGATAGAGGAAGCGCAGGAGAGGCAGCGGGACATCCAGCGTCTGGTGCGGATTGTGGTGCGCTGTGGCTCCACACAAGCCACCAAGGAGGGGCTGCGCATGATGGGCATCCAGGTGGGGAACTCACGCCACCCCATCATGCCTGGAGGTGCGTTCCGGAGAGAAGACCGCGAGGAATTGCGCGTCCAACTGGAGGAGTTGGGCAAGATCCCCCCGCGAGACATCGCATATGACTTGCCCGAGGGAAAGATCGTCCACAGCACAGTGCCAGCTACACCGCAGACCCCTCAGCGAGTGAAGGATTTCACTATGCTCGTAGGAGAGGGGTACGCCGGCCCACCCGATTTCGAGATCGCTCACGTCGACCTACTCATCGGAGTGAAGGACGGACCGGTGGGCAAGGCCCTTGAGAAGGCACTGAGCAGGCCCAAGCCTGAGGACCCATCAGGCAAAGACCTGACGGAGTTGAAGCTCATCTACGAACGGCCACGCACCTTGCTGGTGCCAACGGTCACAGTGCGCACCAAGAAGCAAGCACGGCACATCTACGAGAATGCTGTCGAGGGGATCGTGATGGCTATCGAGTCCAGCCTGGCGGATGGCTTCTTGCCTGAGGACGCCCTGGACGACCTAGTGATGATCGTGAATACCTTCGTCCATCCCTCGGCGGCCAACCGTCGCCGCATCGCGATCAACAACTACAAAGCCATGCGATCCGCTATCCGCAAGGCCATCGAAGGGCGGCCCACTGTCGAGGAGTTGCTGGACGAGAAGGAAGCAGCTCGCCACCCGTTGCGCTATGCGCCGTGATCCAGTGCGAAAGCTCGGCACACAGCCACCGGAGCAGTCGCTGAACAGGTCAGCGCCGCATCAGAATCACAGTCCGACGGCCCTCGTCAACGCACTATGGCCACGATAGTTAACAGCCAGGCGTAATGCGGAGGAACAAATCAAGACACTGATCGCTCTGTCCTTGACGACGATTCTCATTGTCGCCGCGGGAGGCTGCGGGGCACGTCCATCGCCCACCACGGCCCCTGAAGAGCCCACACCGACGCCAGTGCCGCCCACAGCGACACCGGCCCCGGTAGAGCCGACCACACCACCAGCACCAGAGACGCCGGAACCAGCCGAGGAGACACCGGCGGCCCCCATGGAGATCTCTAGTAGCGCCTTCGAGCCAGGTGGAGAGATCCTCGTACAGTACTCCTGCGACGGGGCAAACCTATCACCGCCACTCGAGTGGTCAGGTGTGCCTGAAGCGACACAGAGCCTGGCACTACTGGTTGACGACCCCGATTCTCAACCACCGGGCTTTGTACATTGGGTTGTCTACAGCATTCCTCCCACCTCCGCCGGCTTGCCCGAAGGAGTTTCTGCACAGGCCACCCTACCTGATGGCACACTCCAAGGAACGAACGACTTTGCGCTCTTCGTCGGTGAAGCGGAGACTTTTCCAGGCGGAGCTCCCATCAATCGAATCGGCTATGACGGTCCCTGTCCGGGAAACAAGCATCGCTACCTTTTCACGCTTTACGCCCTGGATACCGTCCTTGACCTGCAGGCGGAGGCAACCATGGCTGAGCTGTTGCGGGCTATGGAAGGGCACGTGCTGGACGAAGCGGAACTGATTGCGGTGTACACCCCTCAGAGGTGACAACCGACGCCGAGCTGAGTCAAGCACGACCCGGAGGTGCGGCCCCAATGACCTTGGCCGACGAGCCATAATCCGCCCGTGGCGTCGAACTGTCCGACACGGACGGGCCAGCATCTTGCACGACACAGCAGACCTGGGTGACCACACAATGTTGTTGAATACGACCTCACTTCGCCCACCGTGCGAGTCCTGGCGCCTATGGAAGTTCCTCATACAGGCGATCGGAGGGCAGCTGCGTGGCCTGCTGCTCCCCACCTGTCATGCGGTTCCACCCTATGACAATTTGACAGAATCCCGCTTTTCTGGTATGCTTGTCTTAAGATTAGCACTCTCCATATCAGAGTGCTAATTCCATGCATGGGGACGATTGGGCGCCGTGGACAGCTTGAACTTGGACCGATTGACTGAGAGACAAGATAGAATCCTGGACTTCATTGTTCGGGAATACGTCGATACGGCTACGCCGGTGGCCTCCAAGACGATCGTGGGGAGACGTGATCTGGGCGTCAGTTCTGCCACCGTCCGAGGCGAGATGGCCCATCTGGAGACGCTGGGTTATCTGACCCACCCCCATACTTCCGCCGGTCGTATCCCAACAGCCATGGGCTACCAGTACTTCGTGGAGTACCTGATGGAAGAGACAACGCTCCCTCTGATCGAGCGACGGATGATCGAGCATCAGTTCCACCAGGTCGATATGGAAGTCGAGCACTGGATGAAGCTGGCAGGGGCCATACTCACCAGCAAGGCCAACACCGCGTCCCTGGTGACGACACCCAGAAGTCGCAGATCTCGATTCAAACGCCTGGAGCTGACTCGAGTGACCGAGCGGACTGTGCTCTTGTCTCTGGTGCTGCGGGAGGGACTCGTCAGACGGCAAATCATTGAACTGGAGGCCTCTCAGATCGCCGGGGCGCTGCGCCATCTAGCGAACGAACTGAACGCCGTGTTCCTCGATCTGAGGTGTGAGGAGATTGAGGACAAGACCCCGCAACTGAAGCGGGCGCACCGGGTGGTGGGAGAACACGTGGCACAATCAATGGACGACGTGGACGTGCAGGGCCGCCTTGAGCTGCAAAGGTACGGCTTCGCCCAGATTCTGAGACAGCCGGAGTTCACGGCAACGGAGCAGGTGGAGAAGGTGGTAGGTATCTTGGAGCATCCCGGGCACCTGGAGTCCATAGTCGCTGAGGTGGGGCTTTCTCACAGTGGAGTTCAGGTCATCATCGGCGGCGCGGACCGCTGGCCTCAGATGACGGATTTCAGCCTAGTGCTGGCCCGCTACGGCGTAGCCTTGCAGACGACTGGCGTACTGGGTGTCCTGGGCCCGATCAGGATGCCCTACAACAAGAATGTGCCCATGGTTAGCTATGTGGCTAGTCTGATGAGCGAACTGGTGCAAGGTCACTACGGCTAGCTTCTGGCTGAACACTGGCCTCACACCGATACGGAGGTAGACGAGCAATTGGAAGAGAACGAAATCGAGGAAACCCTCGAAGAGGAAGTTGATGAACTCGAGAAGGCGAGGGCCGAAGCCGCCGAGTATTTGGACCAGCTTCAGCGCTCCCAAGCAGAGTTCTCCAACTACAAGAAGCGTATTGAGCGCGAACGAGAGGAGTTCGTGACACTAGCCAACGGCGCGTTGATCAGCAAGCTGCTGCCCATCCTTGATGATTGTGAGAGGGCCCTGGAGACTGTGCCCGACAACTTGCAGGGTCTGACCTGGGTCGAGGGCATTTTCCTGATCACGCGCAGGCTGCGTATGACACTCGAGCAGGAAGGGCTGAGTGAGATCGAAGCTACTGGAACGAAGTTCGATCCAGAACTACATCATGCCGCGGTCCGCGAGGAGACCAACGAATACGAAGAGGACGAAATCATCGGCGTGTTGCAGAAGGGATACAAGCTGCACGACCGAGTCCTGCGCCCGGCGATGGTGAGGGTGGCAGCCAAACCGAGTGGTGAAAGCAAGGAATAGAGTGACTTAAGAAGGAGGACAATTGAGAACATGGCCAAGATTATAGGCATCGATTTGGGAACTACAAACTCCGCTGTGGCGGTCATGGAGGCCGGAGAGCCAACGATCATCCCTAGTTCGGAGGGCGGACGACTCACCCCCTCAGTGGTAGCGGTATCCAAGAATGGAGAGCGGTTGGTGGGTACCATAGCCAAACGACAGGCTGTCACCAACCCGGACAACACCATCTTCTCCATCAAGCGCCTCATGGGACGCAAGTACAGTGATCCCACGGTGAAGGGCGACATCGAGCTGTTGCCGTACAAGATCACGGAGGCGCCCAACGGAGACGCGAAGGTGGTCATGGGTGGCAAGGAGTACTCTCCTCCTGAGATATCGGCTTTCATTTTGCAGAAGCTGAAGGCAGACGCCGAGGCCTATCTCGGTGAGACTGTCACTCAAGCGGTGGTAACCGTGCCGGCCTACTTCAATGACTCCCAGCGCCAGGCCACGAAGGACGCGGGTCGCATCGCTGGCCTTGAAGTACCGCGCATCATCAACGAGCCAACGGCTTCGTCCCTGGCGTACGGTCTGGCCAAGCAGAAAGATGAAAAGATCGCCGTTTTTGATCTGGGGGGAGGCACCTTCGACATCTCCATCTTGGAGATCGAGGCGGGAGACCCTCCGGTGTTCGAGGTGCTGTCCACCAATGGCGACACCCACTTGGGCGGCGATGACTTCGACCAGCGCATCATTGAGTACGTGGCCGACGAGTTCAAAAAGGACCAGGGTATCGATCTGCGCGAGGACCGCATGGCCCTCCAGCGGTTGAAAGAGGCCGCTGAGA
This sequence comes from Chloroflexota bacterium, assembly GCA_030613785.1. Classification (GTDB taxonomy): domain Bacteria; phylum Chloroflexota; class Anaerolineae; order UBA7937; family B3-Chlor; genus JAUWLF01. Next base: position 36,847 of record JAUWLF010000034.1, read on the forward strand.
AGGCGAAGGTAGAGCTCTCCACGGTGATGCAGGCTGAGATAAACCTGCCCTTCATCACCGCGGATGCCAGCGGCGCGAAGCATCTGACAATGACCTTGACCAGGTCCAAGGTGGAGCAATTGGTGGGCGATCTCATCGAGCAAACGATTCCTCCTTGCCGACAGGCCTTGGAGGATGCTAAGCTGACCACGACGGACATTGACGAGGTGATCCTCGTCGGTGGACAGACGCGAATGCCCGCTGTGCAGGAGGCGATAAGGAAGTTCTTCGGGAGAGAGCTCCACAAGGGGGTGAACCCCGACGAAGTGGTAGCGCTGGGCGCTGCCATCCAGGCCGGCGTGCTGGGTGGTGAGGTCAAGGACGTG
>JAUWLF010000078.1 GCA_030613785.1 Chloroflexota bacterium
GGCTTATGTGCGCGTGCACAACAAGCTGGTCGGGTTGATTACGGAAATCCTGGATCGACTCCGTGCGAAATACGAACGTATCATCGCCTACGTGAGCCCTGGGCTCACCCACCGCAGCTTTCTCTCAAGCGTCGAGGAAAAGAAGGCCTTCATGGAGAACATGAGCGCCGGGCGTGGTTGGATTGCCCTGGCCGCTCTGATCTTTGGGAACTGGATGCCGGGCAGAACCATGGCCGCATGTCTGTTCTTCGGCACTGCTCAGGCAGCCATTGTTCGCATTCCAGCATTGAACTACAGTGTTCCGCCTCAGCTCCTTTCCATGTTCCCTTACCTAGTCACGTTGCTAGCCTTCGTCGGGCTGGTGGGCAAGAGCACACCCCCAGCGGCAATCGGCAAGCCATACGTCAAGGAGTAGTAACCCAGGGGAAATCAGCAGCATACAGGAGAGGATTGCTCATTCTGGATGCCTGAGGAGCGCAAGTAGTCATCTTGGAACTGAACAAGCACCGGAGAGTGCTCAGCGATTGGCAAGGAGGTAAGTCGTGAGTGAGCAGAAATCGGCACAGGAGATGATAGATCAAAGCTTGGAATACAACTTCTTCTCCTGGACTGTACAGTCGAAGGTGAAGACCCTGGCCCTGGCGGGCGGTGAGGGCTGTTACTTCTGGGATGTGGATGGAAATCGGTACCTCGATTTCATCTCGCAACTGATGTGCACTAACGCCGGCCATCAGCATCCCAAGATCGTGTCCGCCATCAAAGACCAGGCAGACAAGCTCTATTTCGCCGCACCGAAGTTCACCACCCAGGTGCGGGGGGAGTTGGGCCAGTTGCTGGCTGACGTTACCCCCGACAATCTGACCAAAGTGCTCTTTACGCTCTCTGGTGCGGAGAGCAACGAGAACGCCATCAAGTTCGTCCGTGACTACACTGGCAAGTTCAAGATCATCGCTCGCTATCGCGGGTATCACGGAGCCACGTACGGGGCGATGACGGTCTCGGGCGACATAAGACGGACCAAGATCGAACCGGGAATTCCCGGTGTGGTGCACGTGTTCGACCCCTACTGCTATCGCTGCTCCTTCAAGAGAGAAAGAGAAACCTGCGATCTGGAGTGCGTGAGTCACATCGAGGAGATCATCCACTACGAGGATCCGAAGAAGATCGCCGCCATCTTCATGGAGGGCGTCACGGGAAGCAACGGCATCTTCGTCCCTAGGGATGACTACTGGCCCGCCGTGCGGGATCTTTGCGACAAGTACGACATCCTCTTGGTCTCCGACGAAGTGATGAGCGGTTTCGGCAGGACCGGCGAGTGGTTTGCCGTGGACAACTGGCACGTGAAGCCGGACATCATCACCATGGCCAAGGGCCTGACCGGATCAGCCTTGCCGCTAGGCGCTGTGGCCGTCTCTGCCGATATCGCCGAGTATTTCTCGGATCGAATGCTGTGGATGGGGTTGACCTACAACGGACACCCCATGTCCTGTGCGGCCGGATTGGCAGCCGTGGAAGTCTACCAGGAGGAAGGCCTGATCGAAAACAGCAAGAAGATGGGCCAGATTATGAAGGCTGAACTCACGAACATGCAGGACAGGCACCCCTCCATCGGTGAGTTCCGCTCCATCGGCCTGTTCGGCGTCATCGAGTTGGTCAAGGACCGCGGCACCAGGGAGCCGATCGTGGACTGGATGGCAGGTGAGACGGCCCTCATGAAGCAACTGTACAAGGAGTTGATGGCCAGGGGAGTATATACCTTCCTCACTCGCAACTGGCTGTTCCTGGCACCGCCCTTGATCGTCACCGAAAAGGAGTTGAAAGAGGGCTTGGGGGCCATCGATGAGGTACTGAACCTAGCCGACAAGGCTGTGAAGTAGAGAGGTGTTGGGGAGTCACCATGCCCTATTCATACGCTGGTAAGTTGTTGCGCGTAGACCTGAGCACTGGTCGATGGCACGTCGAAGAGATCGACGGCGCCAAGGTGCAGGAGTTCTTGTTGGGAGGCGGCCTCGCGGCGAAGATCTACTACGATGAAACCGATCCTGTGCGAGAGGCTCTGGATCCTGACAGCAGCCTGATACTGATGGCCGGCCTGCTCTCGGGCACAATCGTGCCCACCTCCTGCCGCGTCTGCCTGTGCGGCCGCTCACCTCTGACCGGGATCTGGAATGAGGCAACGGTCGGCGGATACTGGGCCGCTCAGTTGCGCGCCGCCGACTACGACGGCATCGTGGTCACCGGAAGCGCCCCGGAGCCTGTGTATCTCTGGGTCAGTGACAATTCCGTTGAGATCAGAGCGGCTAGCCACCTGTGGGGCCTGGATACGTATGCGACCGCGGCCGGCGTACGCGAGGAAACGGATCCCAAGGCCCAAGTCGCCTCCATTGGTGTGGCTGGAGAGAGACTCGCGCGCGTCGCATCCGTGATGGTCGGTGGGAAGGATGCACGGGCCGCTGGGCGGGGAGGTATGGGCGCCCTTATGGGCTCCAAGCACCTGAAAGCGATCGCGGTTCGGGGAAACAGTTCTCGCGAATACTACGACCGGAAAGGGCTCTTGGATAGCGTCCGGAGCGCCAACCGGGTCATCAAGGAGAGCTCGTTGGGCATGACGCAGTTCGGCACCTCCGGCGGCATCGTCACCACCGAGAAGGTCGGCTCCTTGGCCATCCAGAACTGGCGCTTGGGAAGCTGGGCGGAGGGCGCGCCGAAGATCACCGGCGAAAGGATGACCGAGACCATACTCACCGGCAACTACCGCTGTCATGCCTGCCCCATCGGCTGCGGTCGCGAGATCGAGATCAAAGAAGGACCATACGCCGGTCTGAAAGGAGCCGGCCCAGAGTACGAGACCATCATCGGCTTTGGCCCTCTTTGTCTCAACGATGACCTGGAGAGCATCGCCGCAATGAACGATCTCTGCAACCGATATGGACTGGATACCATCTCCACCTCAGGCACGGTCGCCTTCGCGATGGAGGCCTGGGAGAAAGGCCTGCTGACCTCAGAGGACACTGGGAGTTTGGACCTCAGTTGGGGTAACATAGAGGGCATGATGGGTCTCATCGACTTGATAGCCAGACGGGAAGGCCTGGGAGACCTCCTGGCCGATGGCACGAGAGCCGCCGCAGAGCGCCTGGGCCGAAACTCCATTGAGTTCGCTGTCCAGGTGAAAGGGCTTGAGCTCCCTTATCACGACCCCAGGGCGTTCACCAGCATGGCCCTGGGCTACGCCACAGCCAATCGAGGCGGCGATCACCTGGAGACCATGACCTACTGGCATGAGTACGGCAAGCAGTGGCCGGACATGGGCTACGTCGATCCTCCCGATAGGTTGGTCAGTGAAGGCAAGGCCCAGATGGTCTACGACTTTCAGAATTTCATGGGCGTCTTCAACGGCCTTGGCTTATGCAAATTCATCGCCAAGGGAGGCGTAGGGCCTCAACTCCTTGCCGACTGGGTGAACCTGGCCCTGGGATGGCACTGGACCGTGGAGGACATCCTCTCGGTTGGTGAGAGACTGTTCAACCTCAAACGTCTCATCAACGTACGATGGGGCATTAGTCGCAAAGATGACATGCTGCCTCCTCGCATGTTCGCTCATGCTAGACCATCGGGCAGCGCGGAGGGCAACCTGCCCCATCTGGGCAAGATGCTCCATGAGTACTACTCGCTGAGAGGCTGGTCTGAGGAGGGCATACCCACCGAAGCAAAGTTGAAAGAGCTAGGCCTACATCCGGGCGCAAAAGAGTGACGTTGAGAGCACTGACTTCGCTGCGCCATGGCTTGGTGCTTTGTGTAGGTCGGCGAGAAGTTTGATGGAACTCTGATCCGATGATCAGGTGCGCTAGAAATCAGAAGGAGTGACAAATCATGGACGCTACCACTATAAGTCAGTACATAGAGGAAGATGCTGAGTACGTTTGTCCAACATCCCCTCCGCCAAAACAGATGGTCGTGGAGGAAGCCCACGGCTGCATCACCAAGATGGCGGACGGCAGAGAGTACTTGGACCTCATCGCGGGCATCTCCGTCAACAGTGTGGGGGCCACCAATCCCGAGGTTGCCGCGGCCATCAAAGCTCAAGTTGACAAGATGATGCACAGTATGGTGTTCGGCGTATACGTAGTCCCCGTCCAGGTGGAGTTGGCCAAGCTTCTGTCGGAGATCACGGGTCCCAATCTCCAGCACACCTTCTTCTGCAACAGCGGGACCGAGGCCATTGAAGGAGCCTTGAAGCTAGCCCGGAAACACACGGGCCGTAAGAAACTCATCACCATGGAGAGGGGATTCCATGGGCGGACGTTTGGATCGCTTTCGGTAACGTGGCGAGAAGTGTACCGGGAACCATATGAACCCCTGCTACCTATGGTAGAGTTCATCCCCTTCAGCGACATAGGGGCTGCAGAAAGGGCGATTGATGATGAGACGGCTGGCGTGATCATCGAACCTATCCAGTCCGAGGGCGGCGTCCGGGTGCCGGACGACGACTACCTGCCTCGCCTACGACAGCTCTGCACCGAGAGAGGGGCTCTGTTGATCTTCGACGAGGTGCAAACAGGTTTTGGACGCACCGGGAAGTGGTTCTGCGGCGAGCACTGGGGGGTATGGCCCGACGTGTTGGCGCTGGGCAAGGCCATAGGTGGTGGCCTGCCCATGGGCGCTTTCATGAGTAGTCAGGAGATCATGTCCACGTTCTACAAACCTCCCTTGTCGCACATCACCACCTTTGGCGGGAACGCGGTTATCTGCGCTGCGTCGAAAGCAGCTATCAGTTTCATGGTACGGGAGAACCTCCCGGACAAAGCCGTAGAGCGTGGCGAACAGTTGATGGATGGGCTCCGAGACCTCCAGAAACGCTTCCCCGTTGTGAAGGATGTGCGAGGCAAAGGGTTGTTGATCGGCCTCGAATTGGAGGACGCGGCGACCACGGAACAGTTCGTACACGATGCCCAGGACAGGGGAGTGCTCATGGGTTGGAGCATGTACGCTGAGGCTACCGTGCGCCTCGCTCCACCACTCGTCATCTCGCCTGAGGAAGTTGACAGGGGTCTTTCGGTCCTGAAAGAGGCACTGGCCGCTGTAAGCCAATAGGCACCCTGTCAGCGAAGGACTGCCTACCAAGGGCTGAAGACTGGGAAGGGAGGTGATGGAGAGCAAGAGACGCTGTCCAGTGCAGACTCGACCGATCCGAGACGAGTACCCACTAGGATCGTCCCGGAAGGTGCACCTCCAGATTGCCACTGTGGTACTGTCAGAATTGCAGGATGCGACACAGGTTTCAACTATGAAAAGGCACATTAGGGAACAAGAGGTGGAAGGGGTGCGTATGCCCCCTCCTCACGCCAGAGAGGTCAAACACCTGGCCGCTCCGTGGACCATGGGGACAAAGAACCTCTGGATGGGCATCTCTCAGGTGGAGCCCAACAGCCGATCTAACCGCCATTCTCATCCCCACCAGGAGGAGGTTTTCTTCGTCCTTTCGGGAGAAGGCAGGATAGCCGTTGCTGAGGAGGAGTTCGAGGTCGGCGAGGGAAGTTGCGTCTACATACCCACAGGTGAGGAGCATCAGTTGGTCAACACCCAGTCTGATGAGGTGCTGCGAGTCCTGTCCGTGACCTCTCCACCCTTCACCCTTGAGGATTTCGTCACCGTCCATACCCCAAAGTAGGACCAGACTGCGCTGCTCAGTGGTCCGGTTACCTGATGAAAGGAGCTGGTAGAAATGAAGGGAGAGTTCAGCAAGAGTAAGGTATTCGAGCCCATTGCCATCGGGACCATGGAGGTCAAGAACCGTATAGTGGCTGGTCCTATGGTGATGAATCACGCCACGGAGGACGGCCACGTCACGCCGCGCATGGTGGACTACTATGCTGCCAAGGCCAAAGGTGGATTTGGCCTGGTGCATGTTGAGGCTTCGTACGTACGACCCGACGGCAACATGTTCTCACGTATGCTGGGTGTCTACACCGACAGACAGCTTTCAGGCCTAAACGAGATCGTGGAGGCCATCCATGCCTACGGCGCCAAATGTACCATACAGTTGGTCCACGGTGGGCGGGTGTCGGGCCCACAAATCACCGGCACGCAGCCGGTGGCTCCCTCGGACGACACGCCTCCACTGGCGGCAAAGCCCCGTGGCTTGAGTATGGCGGAGATCGAGGAATTGGTCGAATGCTACGCTCAGGCCGCCGTGAGAGCCAAAGCCGCAGGATTCGATGGAGCTATGATCCATGGCGCCCACGGCTTCCTCATCTCGCAGTTTGTATCCCCCTACTGCAATCGGCGCACCGACAAGTATGGTAAGGATAGGTATCTGTTCGTCAAGCAGATAGTGGGAGCTTGTCGCGAGGCCGTGGGGGACGACTACCCATTGCTCATCAGAATCAGCGCCGACGAGTTTCTGGGAGAGGAAGGTTTGACGCTCGAGGAGACAACGAAGGTCTATGCTCCCCTCGTTGAGAGACTTGGGATAGACTGCCTCGATGTGTCGGGAGGCATACAGGAAAGAGTGTATTACAATATCCAACCTCTCTACACGCCGCGAGCCAACATCCTGTACTTGGCCGAGGAGGTCAAGAAAGTCGTCGGTATTCCCGTCATCGGCGTAGGTCGGATCAACGATCCAAGGCTTGTGAAACAGGTCATTGAAACCGGCAGAGTGGATATGATCTCCCTCGCACGTCAGAGCCTGGCCGATCCAGACTTGCCGAGAAAGATGCTCGAAGACCGACCCGAGGATGTGAGGCAATGCATCGCCTGTGACTTGGGGTGCTCGTACCGTCACATCGTGCAGTGGATGGCTGACTGCGCCATTAACTATGAGGTAACTCGCGAGGGGGAATACAGGTGTGCCATAAGGCGGCCTGTTCATGCCAAGAAAGTGGCTATCGTCGGTGGAGGGGTTGCTGGCATGGAGGCGGCCAGGCTGGCAACTCTCCGTGGCCACGAAGTCACACTCTATGAGAAGTCTGACCAACTAGGGGGCCTGATACCACTTGTGGCCGACATGCCCAAGCTCTACATGCACGAACTGACCAACATTGTGTCGCATTTGCGCCGTCAAATGGACCAGCTGGGCGTGAAGGTAGAGCTGAACACCGAGGTGAACGAGGATCTGCTCGCCAAAGAGAGGCCTGATGTCCTCATCTTGGCCACTGGCTCCAAGGAGTACGTACCTGATATTCCTGGAATAGACGGTCCCAACGTGGTCACGTTGCTGCAATATCTGCGGGAGGAAGAGCAAATAGGTGACGAAGTTGTCGTGCTGGGCGGGCACGAAGGGGCCGAAGCTGCTGTGTCCCTGGCCAGACAAGGGAAGGATGTCACCATCCTGGAGGAGAGCGATCACATCGCCGACGCGAGCTTCCTCAAGTATGTTGGGCGGCAGTTGCTGCTGCAACAATACCTGGATGAAGAGGGCGTGCAAATCCTCACCGGAGTCAAGGTCGAGAGGATCGGCAAGAACTCGGTGACCTATACCCATGCTGGCAAGAAAACAGAGTTGGCCTTTGATACCTTGCTGCTGGCCCTGGGCAGGGTATCCGATTACCACCTGGCAGCCGACTTGAGCGATGTCGCGCCTGAGGTGTACAGAGTGGGCGACTGCCTGGAGCCACACTCGATCAGGCACTCCATTCACTCGGCAGCCAGGGTCGCGCTGGACATCTAGTGCAACCTATGCTGGTCTATAAGGACGGGAGGACAGTGTCACATGGCAGAGCAAGGAGCGGAACTGAGGTCGAAGGCCACTGAGTACGTTGTATTCCCAGTCGTCTCGAGGGACGAGGTCTCCAAACTCGGTCCCCTGGTCTTCGTCAGGGGCGAGGGAATCTACGTATGGGACGTGGATGGCAAGCGCTACATGGATTCCATGGCCAGCGGCGTCTACGCGGTGCACGTCGGCTACGGCCGGCAGCAGATTGCCAAGGCTATGCAGGAGCAAGCATCCCGCCTGCACTATTTCTGCCCCTACGGCTACGTCAGCGAGCCAGTGATCAAGCTAGGGCAGAAGCTAGCAGAGCTGGCTCCCGGCGACTTGACGCTCACCTTCTTCACCTGTGATGGATCGGAGGCCGTGGAGTCCGCCTTCAAGATAGCCAAGCAGTGGGCCTATTGCAAAGGATACCGGAGAAAATACAAGATCATATCGCGACGCAGAGCATATCACGGCTCGACCATGGGAGCGCTGGCGGCCACCGGCACCATGTCTCCACTGCGCGAGATCATGGAGCCATTGCCGCCGGGATACTACTTCGCGTCGGCGCCCTACTGCTATCGTTGTGACTTCGGTCTCAGCTATCCCGACTGCAAGTTACAGTGCGCCAATTCCGTCGAACAGATCATCCAGCATGAGGGACCTGACAACGTCGCGGCTTTCATCGGCGAGATGGTGATGGCCGCTGGAGGGTGCATCGTACCTCCGCCTGAGTACTGGCCCAGAATCAGGGAGATTTGCGATCAGTACGGTGTGCTTCTGATTGACGATGAGGTAGTGTGTGGTTTCGGGCGGACAGGCAAGTTCTTCGGCGCAGAGCATTATGGTATCGAGCCCGACATCATAACCATGGCCAAGTGCATCACTAGCGGCTATGCTCCGCTGGGCGCCACCATAACCACGAAGGAGATAATCGACGACATACCGGCCTTCTGGCACGTCCACACCTACAACAACCATCCGGTCAGTTGTACGGCGTCCCTCGTGAACATCGACATCATCGAAGAAGAGAAACTGGTCGAGAATTCAGCCACCATGGGCAAGTACCTGCTCTCAGGGCTCGAGAGCTTGAGCGACCACCCCACGGTAGGCGAAGTCAGGGGACTAGGCTTGCTCACCGCCATCGAATTCGTCAAAGACAAGAAAACGAGGGGGCGCTTCCCCGAGGAGCAGGGCTTCTGCACGCGGATCATGGACCTGGCTTTGGACGAAGGCCTCATCCTGCGTCGAGTCGAGAATATCATCGAGTTCTGCCCCCCGCTGATCATCACCAAGTCGGAAATCGACGAGATGCTTGAGATCACCGACCAGGCCATCTCGCAAGCTGAGAAGGAATTGGGCCTGTAGGGTCTCAAGGGACACACATGTCAAAGCCACGGAGCCAGGAGATCGTAGGGGGACTGGAACGAGCCGGCCAGAGAGGACTGCTGCACGCCCTCGGCCTGACGGACAACGACCTCTCCAACCCCTTCATCGGGATCATCAATACCTGGAGTGAGATCAACCCAGGCCACGTTCATTTGCGTTCACTGGCCGAAGCCGTCAAGCTGGGCGTCGCCTCCGCAGGTGGTACCCCTTTCGAGATCAATACCATCGCTCTCTGCGATGGTATTGCCATGGGCCATAGCGGAATGCGCGTCATTCTCCCCAGCCGCGACCTGATCGCCGATTCCATGGAAGTGGCGACTCTCGCCAACGGCTTTGACGCCCTCGTCCTCCTTGCCTCTTGCGACAAGATCGTCCCCGCCGCCCTGATGGCGACAGCAAGGCTGAACATCCCCTCCATCATTGTCACCGGGGGGCCGATGATGCCTGGGAAATACCAGGATCGAGAGCTGGCGGTATATCAAGCGAGGGAAGCCCTGGGTCAGTATCTAAAGGGTGAAATCGGGACGGACGAACTCCACGAAATCGAAGCTAGTGTCTGTCCCGGGCCGGGCTCCTGCTCTATGATGGGCACCGCGAATAGTATGAGCTGCGTCACCGAAGCCCTGGGAATGTCTCTGCCAGGCTGCGCCACCGCTCACGCGGTCAGCAGCAAGAAGGCAGCCCTAGCCAAGCGGAGTGGGATCGAGATCATGCGGCTCCTCGCAGAAGGCGTGCTCCCCTCGATGATTATGACTCCGCAGGCGATGGAGAACGCTATCACCGTGGCCATGGCCATGGGTTGCTCGACCAATGTTGTGTTGCACATGTTGGCTCTGGCCCATGAGTTGGGTCAGGACTTGGAGTTGGAGGAGTTCGACGCCATCAGTCGCCGCACGCCCTTCATCTGCGACATCAAGCCCAGCGGGACTCGCAGCCTTGTTGCCCTTGAGGAGGCGGGCGGAGTGCCCGCGGTGATGTATGAACTGCGAGAGTTGCTGCACCTGGGCAGCTTGGCAGTCAACGGGAAGACAATTGGGGAGAACATATCCCTCGCCGAGAACCGCAACCCACAGGTCATCCGCCCCTTGGATGAGCCTCTGAGGCCGGAAGGCGGGATAGCGGTCCTCAAAGGCAGCCTATCGCCCCCTGGTTGCGTGGTCAAGCAGTCCGCCGTGTCGGACGGGATGATGGTCCATCGCGGGCCAGCCAAGGTGTTCGACGGAGAGAAGGCGGCCATGAGAGCGATAAGGGGGGGTCAGATCGGCCCAGGGGACGTAGTGGTGATCCGATACGAAGGCCCCCGAGGAGGGCCCGGCATGCCTGAGATGCTGATGCCAACAGCCACGTTGATGGGGTTGGGCCTTGGAGACTCCATTTCTCTTGTCACCGACGGCCGGTTCTCGGGCGCTACCAAAGGAGCCTGCGTGGGCCACCTGTCGCCCGAAGCGGTAGACGGCGGCCCCATCGCCCTGGTGGCCGACGGAGACATGATCGAGATAGACATCCCGCAACGGCGAATTGACATCCTCGTGGCTGCTGAGGAGCTTGCCCGCAGGAAGGCAGTTTGGGCGCCGCCAGAGCGGAAGCTTCGAGGCTACCTTCGGCTCTACGCCAACAACGTGGGCCCAAGTCACCAAGGCTGTTTGCTGGAACACTAACATCTACCAGAGAGAGAGGCAACTACCGTGACGTGGCCAATTGCTTATCTTCATTATGTGCCAGGCAGTTCGCGCTTCATTGAGATGATGCGAGGCGCGATGCGCGCCATGGACTGCGCCGGTGTCAAACCCGGAGAAAACGTCGTTATCTCCACCGACACCAACAAATTGCGCATCGCCGAGGCGCTGGCGGCAGCGGCTCACGCCGTTGGCGCGGTGCCGACCATCGTCATGATCACCCCTCCCGGAGCTCATGGAGCACAGCCACCCGCTCCCGTGGTCGGAGCCTGCGCGAAGGCCGACGTCTTCTTCCTGCCGACCACCTGGTCGCAGACCCATACCGATGCCAGAATCGAGGCCATCAAGAACGGGGCTCGAGGAGCGACCATGTGTGAGGTCACCGAGGATTGCCTTTGCGTGGGAGGCATCATGGCCGACTTCGAGGAGTGTGATAGAGTGGGTAGGAAGCTGGGTGCAGTACTCAGCGAGACGAAGATGATGCGCCTGACCGCAGAAGCGGGCACCGACATCAGCGGTGAGGTGACTGGACGCCCTGTCCAGTACGAGACAGGGCTATTCCGCGAACCAGGGACCTTCGCCGCCCTACCCAACAGCGAGATCAACATCTCGCCCATAGAGGGCACTGCGGAAGGCGTGATAGTCGCTGATGTCCGGATCATGAGTGTAGGGGTGACACGTCGTGAGCCTGTCAAGATCATCGTGAGAGGTGGAGAGGTAGTGGATGTCAAGGGCGGCGTAATGGCCGAGGAATTCAAGGAACTCCTGGAGAGCTTTCAGGACCAGACGGCCTACAATGCTGCTGAGTTCGGCATCGGTCTGAATCCACAGGCGCGGCGCTACAGCACAAACCTGGAGGATTTGGGCAGACTGGGACATGGACACCTCGGCATAGGCAGCAACTACGCCATTGGTGGGAAGGTCCTGGCACCATGCCACATCGATGCCATTTTCAAGGATATCACAGTGGAATTCGACGGCAAAGTAGTCTGGGACAGAGAACAGTCGCTTATCTAGGAGGCAGAATGTCGATGTACGATATCGTAGTCATCGGAGGGGGACACAACGGCCTGATCTGCGGTGGTTACCTGGCAAAGGCCGGTGAGAACGTCTTGGTGCTGGAGAAACACGATGTCATAGGCGGCTTCATCACCACCGAGGAGGCCATCCCGAGCGCTCCCGGCTTCAAACTGAACATCGGTGCCATGGAGCACGGCGGAGTGGTTGAAACGCCGATCATATCCGATTTGGAACTGGAGAAGTTCGGCCTGGAGTACATGGTCAGGGAGCAGATGTACTTCTTTCCCTTCCTGGACGGCGTGGCCGTTCCCATCTACAAGAGTGTAGAAAAGACATGTGAAGCCATAGCCGAGATCTCGGAGAAGGATGCAGAGGCGTACAGGGACTTCGTTGAGTTCTCCAACGCTCTCCTCTCACTGTTCGGCTCAGTCAGCTATGGTCCGCCACCGTCCTTCGGAGAACTGGCCGGGGCTATGACCGGGCTTCCAGGAATCGACGCAGACCGGCTGATCCGAACTGTCCTGAGCAGCCCCAGGGCCGTTGTCGATGAATGGTTTGAGACCGAGTACATGAAAGCAGCCCTGGCCTACTACGGTTCCGTTAGCCAGACCGCTCCGTCAACGCTGGGCTCAGGCTACGCCCCTTGCCTCCTGGGAGGCTGCCACTCCTCCGGTCAATGGCGGCCAAGGGGAGGCGGTGGCATGCTCATTGAGTCTCTCATCCGTGCCATTGAGCATCATGGAGGCACCGTCCGGGCCAACGCCGAGGTGGGCAAGATCATCGTGAAGGAAGGCAGAGCCCAAGGGGTGGAACTGTGTGACGGAGAGCGCATAAGCGCTCGACACGGTGTCGTCTCGTCCATAGATGCCAAGCGCGTCTTCCTCAACCTTGTTGATCAGGACCTAGTAGACCCACAGTTGATTCGTCAGGTGAGGAACATCACAGTAGCGGGGATGAACGTGTCCGAGCTCAAGGTTGACTGCGCTCTGGACGAACTGCCCAGCCTTGACCGATGGGAAAGAGGCCCCGAGTTCATAGTCAGCATGGTCCAGCCATGCCCCAGCGTGGACTACCTGGAGCGCGAGTTCATAGACATCAGACGAGGTGAGTTCCCTGAGGAACCTGCCTTCCTGTTCGCCGTCCCCTCTGCGGCCGACCCCAGCCTCGCTCCGCCGGGCAAACACACGCTGTGGCTTTCCTGTTTCGCCCCCTATGAGTTGAGCGGCGGGCGAAACTGGGATGACATAAGAGAAGATACAGCCGATCGACTCATTGATGTTGTGGGCCAGTACGCGCCTAACATCAAGAAAGCTATAATAGGTCGCGTCATCCACACACCTCTGGATTGGTACCGGCGTACGGGAAGCATTAAGGGCAACCCGAACCACCTGGACATGACCTTGGACCAGATGTTTGGCTTTCGTCCGGTGGCTGCGCTATCCAACTATAGGACTCCTATTGAAGGCCTCTATCTCTCCGGTGCTGGCGTTCACCCGGGGGGCGGCCTGAACGGCATCCCTGGACACAATACCGCTCACGTCGTCCTTGAGGATCTGGGCTATGTGAGGTCTGCAAGGGGACTGGGACTGGGCAAGCGAATCGAAAAACTGAGGAATATGCTCGGGGCCTTAATGAAGTTGAGGAAGTATCTATGATGCGCATTCTGATCGAAAACTGCAATGTTCTGGACGAGAACTCGGCGCACAGCGTGGCCGAGAACATGAACATCCTCATTGAAGATCATCGTATCGCGAGAGTCACCTCCTCGCCCATTGATGGAGACAATGTGGATAGCAAGCTGTCGGGCAAGGGGCGCTTGGCAGTGCCAGGCCTCATCAACGCCCACGCCCATTCCCCGGAGAACTACCTCAAGGGCATGACCGAAAAGGTGCCTCTGGAACTGTGGCTTTTCGATTTCTTTTCGTCGGGTGTGGGGTTCTCCCCTCGTGAGACCTATGTGGGCGCACAGCTCGGTGCTATCGAAATGTTGAGGGCAGGAACCACCGCCGTGCTCGACCACTTCTGGGTCAATAGCGGGATGACCATAGAAGACCTCGACGCTGTGATGGAGGCCTACCGAGATGTCGGCATCAGGGCCAGCGTCGCGCCTCTGGTCGAGGACCTCCGCCCGGAAATGGAGGCCGTCATCCACAATGATCCGGAACTCACCGCCCACGCCCGTGACTTCGAGTCGGCCCTGGACGTTCCAGACTATCTGGATACGCTGGAGTCGTTCTTCCAGAAGTGGCACCTGTCCGAGGAAGGCAGGCTACGATGCCTGGCGGGGCCATCCGGCCTGCAATGGTGCTCCAGCGAGGTGCTGGAGGGTTCCGCCGACATCGCTGCCCGCTTTGCCAGCGGACTACACATGCACGTTGATGAGACCAAGTCGCAGGCTTTGCTATGCAGAGAGCTGTACGGTCGCTCTTCCGTGTCGACCCTTCTTGAGCGAAAGCTCCTCGGCCCCCATGTATCTCTGGCACACTGCGTCTGGGTCGACGATGACGACATGAATATCCTGGCGGAAACCGGTACAGTGGTCGTTCACAACACAGCCAGCAACATGAAACTCGGAAGTGGATTCGCCCCCATTCCATCCATGAGGGAGAGAGGGATCACCGTGGCCCTCGGCGCTGATGGTTCAGCCAGCAACGACAACCAGGTTCTTTTCGATGTGATGAAGTTGACCGCCCTTGTCCATAACGCCCGGGAGGTGGACCACCGTCGCTGGTTGTCAGCCAGGGACGTGATGACTATGGCCACCAGGGGCGGAGCAGCGGCACTGGGCCTTACGGGCGAGTTGGGGGAGTTGAAGCCTGGCATGTTGGCCGACCTCACGCTCTTGAGGTTGGATTCATTATATTTCACTCCACTCAACGATGCCTTCCGACAGTTGATCTACTGCGAGAACGGGAGCTCGGTAGACACAGTCATCGTGGACGGGAAAGTCGTGGTCCAAGGTGGAGAACTCCTCACGGTGGACGAAGACGCCGTCCTATCCGAAGCGAGGGAGCTGTGGAATATCACCAGGGAAAAGATCGCTCATCTGAGTGACGCAAACCAAGCGCTACTACGTGGGATGGAAGCCTATCAAGCCGAGCAGTCGGCCAAGGACTTCCACGTCTCACGACACTAAACTAGGAGACGACATGACAGAGCTCGATCCCGGTCCGTTGTTCGAGATGTTGACCGCATACGAAGGCTCGATGGTGCTCATGGCCAGCAACGAATTGGGCATCTTCGACGAGTTGTCCGAGGCCGGTCTGTCCGCAGCCGAGCTGGCTTCGCGCCTGGGAGCTTCCAGCAGATGTACTGAGATGCTGCTGAACGCCTGTGTCGCCGTGGGACTACTCCACAAGACGGGGCAGACCTTCCACAACACACCTCTAACCGAGGATTTCCTCGTACGGGGTAAGCCCAACTATTTGGGGCGGGTCGTGGCCAAGGAGCAAGAGTTCTACGGTCCGTGGGGACGCCTGGCACAAGCTGTTCGCGAGGACAAGGCCCAATTGGCACCGATGTCCGAACGCCTACGACGCGATCCAGCAACGGCTCGCAATTTCCTCCTGGCCCTCCACGATCTGGCCCTGCTGTTTGGCACACCTCTGCCCGACTATGTTGACCTGTCCGGTCGGAAGAAGCTGCTGGATGTCGGCGGTGGAGTCGGCACCTACTCCATCATGCTGGCTCAGAGAAACCCACAACTCCGAGCAGTGGTTCTCGACCTCCCTCCCGTGCGTGAATTCGCTGAAGAGATGATCGCTGGCAATGGTCTGAGTGATCGCATCTCCTTCGAGGCCGGCGACTACCAGGCCGCTAGCCTGGGCGAAGGCTATGATGTAATTCTGCTGGCCAACATCCTGCACGACAATCCCGTGGCGTCGTGTAGGGAACTGCTACGCAAGTCCCACGATGCTCTGGTTGAGGGGGGGCTCGTCATCATCAACGAGTTTTTTCTAGATGCTAACAAGACCGGTCCACCTGTGGGCGCCATCTTCTCCCTGGTGATGCTGCTGGAGAATCAAGGCGCAGCAGCGTACCCGGCAGAGGAGATCAAAGGATGGGTGCTGGACGCGGGGTTCGTGGACCCGGTCGTCCGCCCACTGCCCGAGCCCAGCCCCATGGTGGTGATCGTCGCACACAAGCCATAGGCCGATGAAAACGAAGACCATAGACCTGGCCACAGGACGAGTACAGGAACTGAGTGTATCGCACGAAACCCAACTGCGCTACATCGGGGGGCTTGGCCTGTCAGCGAAGCTGATGCATGACTTCCACGAGGATGGAAGCGAACCTCTTGAGGAATCCAGTCCACTGATTGTTGCGGTTGGCCCGCTGAACGCCACCGGCATGGCAGGAGCCAACCGCGCCATCTTCTATGGGCACTCTCCGCTAACGAACCTGATGGCAGGTACATGGGTCGGCGGGCGCTTGGGCAACGCCTTGGCGCGCACAGGGAGTGCCGCCTACATACTGCGCAATCGAGCACCCGAGCCATCCATCCTGCACATCGAGAATGACGTGGTGCAGGTCATCCCCAGAGTTGACTTGTGGGGTTTGCGCATTTCAGAGGCACGGGAACTCCTTCGATCAGCCTACCCCGGCCATCGAGTGGCGCTCATAGGACCCGCCGGCGAGAATGGAGTTCACATGGCTTGCGTGCGTGCCGACGAGGGGCACACGGCAGGCCGCTGTGGTCTGGGCGCCGTGATGGGCAGCAAGAATCTCAAAGCGCTGGTGGTGCGTGGGACCCAACGCGCAACCATCAGTCAGCCGCAGAAGTTCACGCGTCTGGTCAGGGATGCTCTCGAGGCAGTCAAGGCCAACGAGGAACTAATGGAGGTTCACGGCAAGCTTGGAACCGTAGAGCTCGTGAGGCCTGTCAATGACTTCCGAGGATGGCCCACGGCCAACCATCAGCAACGCTACTTCGACAGAGCTGACAAGCTGTACGGGGAGCGGATCTTCGAGGACTACGTTACCAGGAGCACAACTTGTCCCGATTGCCCCGTTCGTTGTCGCAAGCATGTAATCATGGATGGCGTGGAGGTGGAAGCTCCAGAGTTTGAATCGCTCTGGGCCTTTGGCCCGGAAAACGTGGTGGACGATTACCCGACTATCGTGAAGGCCAACGAACTGTGCAACGACTACGGCCTTGACACCATCTCCGCTGGAAACGCCATCAGCTTCTACCGCGAGCATCTGGGTGGCTTCGACTCTCCTGGGTCTGTGTTGTCTTTGATAGAGAAGATCGCCAACAGGGAAGACGAAGGAGGCCTCCTGGCCGAAGGGGTCCGTGCGGCCGAAGCACGTCTTGGCGTGAATTTCGGCATGCACGTGAAGGGGCTTGAGTTGTCAGCCTACGACCCGAGAGCCTTCATGGGCATGGCTCTTTCCTACTCCACCAACAATCGAGGTGGATGCCACAGTCGTGCCTGGACAGTGAGGCCTGAGGTGTACGGCACGGAGTTCTCAGCCGAACAGTTAGCCGACATGGTGAAGGACCGTCAGGACTCGGGGAGCGTCCGCGACTCCCTCATCGTGTGCGTCTTTCTCCATGCAACCCTGGGATACAAAGTCTATGCTCCTGCATTGCGGTACGTCACAGGAT
The DNA here is from genome assembly GCA_030613785.1 of Chloroflexota bacterium. Taxonomy (GTDB): domain Bacteria; phylum Chloroflexota; class Anaerolineae; order UBA7937; family B3-Chlor; genus JAUWLF01. The sequence goes on from JAUWLF010000078.1 coordinate 17,390, forward strand.
TGGACTACACAGTGGCTTCCCTCAAGAGGGCAGGAGAACGCATCTTTCAGCTAGAGAGAATGATGAACGTTGGGCTTGGAGTCTCTTCCAAACAGGACGTTCTTCCGGACCGAATCGTGGCCGGGATGGAAGACCCGGCCAAGTATTCCGACAGCAAGACACGATACTATCAGTTGAGAAACTGGGGCGAGGATGGAGCTCCCAACGAGGATACGCTCACGGCTCTGGACTTGCCTCCACTACGATAACGGAGCGGACGGATGTCACAACAGGATCTCAAAGGCTTGGTGGAGAAACTGGCGCAGCACGGGGACTTGGTCGAGATCTCGCAGCCCGTCAACCTCAGCCACGGATTGGCCAACGTGGCACACGCCATTGAGGAGCGCTATGGTGTTGCCACACTCTTCCACAATCTCGAAGGACACCAGGGTGCGTCCGTCCTGAGCGGCCTGACTTCTACATATGGCAGAGTAGCTTTCTCGTTGGGCATTGATTTGCCGGTTCTCAAGAGGAGGCTGGTCGAGGCCCTGAAGGAACCCCGCAGGCCCTCTCACCGTGAGCAGGATTTCCTGGATAGGGCCACCGTCTCAGAAGGAGATGTAGATCTCCTAGAAGTGCCCATACCCACACACGCGCCGGGAGACGCCGGGCCCTACATCACCGCCGGCATTGTGGCTGCCCGGGATCCGGAAACCGGCCGCATGAACTACTCCTACCATCGCATGCTGCGACTGGACTCCACCCATCTGAGTATCATGATCAACCCCGGTCGCCATCTGGACGACTATCGGCGGGCTGCCGAGAAGGCGGGCGCCACCATGGCGGTGGCCATAGTTGTCGGCGTCCATCCAGCCATCATGCTGGCGGCGGCCATGCGCTATCCTGGCGATGAACTGGAGATTGCTGGCAGTCTCTTACACGAACCCATCGAGGCGATACCATGCCTGCTCAGCGACATCCTTGTACCTGCCTTCAGCGAGTACATCCTGGAAGGCCGGATTGATCCCGTCGACCGGGTAGAAGAGGGCCCGATGGGCGAGTTCACTGGACTGTACGGCGCCAAGTCGCAGGAGTACCTCCTCGAGATCACCAGCATCAGCCGACGTCCTGATCCCATCTACCAGACGATCCTTCCCGCCGGCAAAGAACACAGAATGCTTGGATCTACCCTGCCACGCGAACCGCTTTTGCTCAACGCCGCGCTACAGATCTCGCCAGAGGTGAAGGACGTGTACATACCTCCCTACGGGAGTGGATTCCTGGCGGTCGTAGTGTTTGATCCGAATTACGAAGGAGAGGCCAAGAACGTTGCCCTGGCCGCTCTCTCAGCGTACTCTACTATCAAGAGCGTCATCGTGGTCAACAGCGACATCAATGTGTACGACCCCGAAGAACTCATTTGGGCCGTCCTCACCCGTGCCAATCTCAACAAGGACCTCTCCATTCTGCCCCACCTCCTGGGACATCCCATGGACCCTACGGCTGTGGAGGGTCTGGTCACCAAGTCAGTCCTTGATGCGACACAGCTGCCAGGCCAGACCGGGTTCGACAGGGTTGTCTACGAGCACCCGGCCGATCTGGACAAGTATCTGGAGTAGACAAGCCGAGACGCACAACCGACACGACAGAAAAAGCCGATGCCCAAGAGCATCGGCTTTTCTGACTCGCGCTCAAGTCTAGGTGATAATCCCGTGCACGGTCAGGCCCAGGCGCTCCACTACTGGGGTGAGAACGCCCAAGAGAATGGTCCCAATCACCGTCACGGTGATCATGTTACCGATCCACCACGCGCTGATACTGAGAGGCAACGCATCCGCCGGGACGAAGCCAAACAGGTAAAGCACGATGTTTCCTGAAACCGCGCTCAGCAACTGGAACGCAATGACCGCCACGATCAGGAAGAAGATGAACCCCTTAGGCTTGAAGACATCCTTGCCAATGGAGCTCACTCCGAACTTGGGTGCTAGGGTCCTATACACGATCAGCAGTGGAACCACCATTACCAGTTCCACAAAGCCGAACGGGATGGCGAGGGGAACAGGCATGCCGGCCAGAATGCCAGCGCCGACAATAGCCCCGATCACCCCGATCACCCATCCCCATCCTGAGAACCACAGCACAAAGGGGACCAGGAAGCCCATGCCGATGTACAGGGCGGAGACACTGAGGAAACCCATCGGCAGAGCGATCACTCCCAGCCAGGCTACGATCGTATAGACTGCTGCGGCTACGGCGTAGGTCACCAGACGCGGTACGCCCAGCGGTGGGTTCGGATTCCACTTGAGGCTGTATGGTTGTTCTTCCATTTCATTTCTCCTTGTCATCGTTGTACTGGACATCAAAGTCGCGACAAATCACCCTTAACTCGCTTGGACCACCTCCCTTCTAGTTCTTTCCTCGCAAAGCCTCCACCCATTCTCTCTCATTGAGAAGAAGGGGGAAGTCGGGCCGCTGTCTCCGA
>JAUWLF010000125.1 GCA_030613785.1 Chloroflexota bacterium
TTGAGGATGGTATCGAAGCGGATGCGTTCGGGCGAGCGATCATCTTCTCCGACTCGGAAGACACCGCTACCCAAAGGCACCAACGGCTCCTCATCACCTGATGGATCGACCAGCGCCAGCGCGCCCTTGCGGAGGACGACCCGAAAATTGGAGAGCCAAGGGTTATGCGAGCGGTAGTGACCGGGATAGGGATCCCACTCCTGCGGATAGTCGAAGGTCGTCGGGCCTGTATACCGCTCGCTGGTGTACCAGTCCGGGCCGTGGAAGGCTTCCACCACCTGGCCTTTCTCCTCACATTCCTCCTCCCCCCTCTCGCGCCCAAAACGGAGCAAGAAGAGCGTGAAGTCAGGATGGTCCACGTAGAAGCAATCGGGGCTACGGCGTTCGAGCACGATGCGGTCATCGCCATAGCGCAGCATCAACCGTTCCCCCTCGGCCACCAGAGTGAGTACCCCGGCACCGGCCCTTCCACTTTGTTCAGAACAGGCTCGATAGGTTCCGGCGTACTCGGCGGCGTTCTCGACCTTGGCTGCGTCTGTCGGCGGCACGGGCGGCAACTCCTGATCGTGGAACGCGGCGCGCAGGAGTTTGAGCGCTAGATTGGCTATTTCTTCATCGGACCGGCCCCCTGGTCCATTCATCAACACGACGACCCCCAGACCGGCGTCCATGTCGGCCAGCATATATGAATAGTAGCCCACCATCCCGCCTCCGTGGCCGATGTAAGTGTGACCATCGCTCTCACGGATGCCGAGACCATACCCGTAGAAAGAGCCCTCCCCTTCTTCCTCTGCCTCGATGACGCGCTGCGTCATCAGGTCAAAGCTCCCCTCGGAGAAGATGCGCCCGCGCGGCCCCTGGCCCCCGTTCATCAACATCCGCAGGTAGGTGACCATGTCGGCAGGTGTTGAGGCAATACTGCCGGCGCCCTCGGCGTGTTCGAGCCACGTCGCCGGGGCAAGCGGACGGCCTCGAGGCAGAGGGCGGTCATCGTAAAAGCCCTCGTAGCCCACCGCCAGCCGTTTGCGCGTCTCGTTTGTGACGATGGGCTCGGTCGCTGTCATCCCCAGTGGGTCGAGGATGCGCGCCTGGATGATGTCCCCGTAAGGCTGCCCCAGCAAGTCCTCCAGGACCACTCCAAGCGTCTTGTAGCCAGCGTCCGAGTAATGATAATACGTGCCCGGAGGCGCGGTCGCCTCCGTCTCGCGTAAGGCCCAAACTTCATAGCGCGCCTCGCCCGGAAACTCTGGTCCATTGGTGATGCCGGCCGTGTGGCTCATCAGGTGGTGCGGAGTGATTGGCTCGTACTCCGATTGTACCTCGAACCAGGGCAGGTAGCGCGTAACCGGTTCGTGCAGGTCCAATCGCCCCTCCTCCCGCAATTGTAGCACGGCGATACTGGTGAAGGACTTGCCGATCGAACCGATTTCAAACAGCATCTCCGGTGTGACGGGGGTCTGGGCCCCCACGTCGGCGAAGCCATAGGTTGATACACGGAGCAGTTTCTCACGATCGGTCACCGCCATGGCCATGCCCGGCACATTGGCGAGCTTCATCTTCTGTTCGATGAACTGGTCCAACCGATTGAACGCTTCCTCAAAGTCCGTCATCACGTGAACTCCTTCAAGGCTTCTTACCGTGCTTTGTCATCCCTGCCTCTGTGGTCTTGAGCGATCTGCAAGAGCAACGGGATCTCCACATTGCTTCCACTGACGACCACGGCGACGTTGCACCCGCCCCCCCTCACTTTCCGGTGCAGAAGGGCTGCGATACCCACAGCCCCAGCCCCTTCCACAACGAGATGATGCTTCTCCAGCGCAAAGACCATGGCCTCGGCAATCGCTTCCTCCGACACCAGAACCACGTCGTCAACATATTCCTGGACCATGCGGAAGGTGTATTGATTCTCTTTACCGAGACCACCTGCCAGGGCGTCGGCGATGGTCTCCTCCTCCCTCATCTCTATCGGTGCGCCCGCTTGCAAGCTGTAGTACATCACAGGCGCGCGCTCCATCGAAACACCGATCACGCGAATCGCGGGGTTGGCCGATTTCAAGGCCATCGCAATTCCGCCGGCCAACCCACCCCCTGCAAGGGGTACGACGGCTGTGTCGAGCTCAGGGAAGTCCTCCATCAGCTCGAGGCCGATGGTACCCTGACCGGCGATGACGAAGGGATCGTCGAAAGAGTCAATCATGGTCAATCCCCGTTCCTCCGCCACCTGCGAGGCGTGACTAACGGATTCGTCATAGCTCGTGCCGTACACTACTATCTCAGCACCAAGGCGGCTGATAGCATTCACCTTGTTGCTCGGGACCCGCGCTGAGAGGCAGATCACGGCCTTGATGCCCAATCGGTTCGCGACGTACGATACCGCCCGGCCGTGGTTGCCGCTGGAGCCCGTGATGACCCCTAGCGTCTTCTCCTCCGCCGTGAGGTTGAGCATCTTGTTCGCGGCCCCCCGAATCTTGAACGAGCCCGTCTCCTGCAGACTCTCAAGCTTCAGCCACACGTAGCCGCCGGCGCTCTCCGTCAGCACGGGCGAATGGATTATCGGCGTCCTCTTGGCAATGGATGTGATCCTCTGTCTGGCCAAGTAGGCATCGATCATTGTCACGCCGGCAGTGGACATAGGTTCCTCTCAAGATACCGACCTCCGCCTGTCTTCGTCTCACCCTCCAGCGGTTCAGCCAGTCGCTGCCCGGGCCAGTCCCCTCGCGGAGAAACGACTGCTCTAAGAGATGGCAATGTACTAGTATCACACGGTCACAGCAACTGTCCGGGCAGTGCGCCGGTGTGTTGGCCCTGGTCAACGACCACCACGCCGTTGACGATGACTTCGGAGATGCCCACAGGATACTGATGTGGGTCAGTGTAGGTTGCCTTGTCGGCGACGGTCTGGGCATCGAACAAGACCAAATCGGCCCACGCCCCCTCGCGGATCACCCCCCTGTCGGTCAGGCCGAAGCGCTCTGCGGTGACGGAGGTCATCTTCTTCACTGCTTCCTCCAGGGAGAGCACCCTCTCCTCACGCACGTAGCGGCCCAACACGCGCGGGAACGTGCCATAGGAGCGGGGGTGGGGCTTACCCTGAGCCAGCACGCCGTGCGGAGCCAGGGCATCGCCGTCGCTGCCGACCACCACCAGAGGGTGGCGCATCAAAGCCCGCACGTTTTCCTCCAATTGGCCGAAACATACACACTCGACCTGCCCCTCGCTGACCACGATGAGATCGAAGACTGCCTCCAGTGGGTCTTTTCCCTCGTCCGCAGCAATGTCGGCGATATTCTTGCCCTGCACCTTTGGGCGGGGAGCGCAATCGGTGATCAGCAGGTCGGTCCAGTCGCGCATGCCGCCGCGGTCCTCCCACTCAGCGCGGTTCTCCTCCCAGTCCTTCGTGAGCCTGGCTCGTACCTCGGGGTCGCGCAGGCGCTCAGCGACAGCCTTGGTTCCGCCTGCCTGGGCCCAATAGGGAAGAATGTACGCCAGCCAGCTAGCACCGGCGGTGTAGGGGTACTGATCACACCCCACTCTCACCCCCTGCGAATCGGCATCCTCGAGCATAGCCAACAGCCGGTCGACACCCTCCCAGTTTCGGTAGCCCTCCAGCTTGACGTGGGAGATCTCCACTTGAGTCTCAGCCCGTTTGCCGATCTCGATGGCCTCAGCCACCGCTTCCAACAGGCGGTTGGTCTCGTTGCGGATATGCGAGGCATAGATGCCGCCATAGCGCGCTGCCACCCGCGCCAGCTCGATCACCTCTTCGGTCCAGGCGTAGAAACCAGGTGGATAAAACAACCCGCTCGAGAGTCCCCGAGCTCCTTGCTCCAAGGCATCCGCCACAAGGCGCTCCATGTCGGCCTGCTGCTCCGGTGTAGGCTGGACGTCGTCAAAGCCCAATACCGCACCCCGCACTATGTTGTGACCAACCAGGGGTACCACGTTGACCGCGGTCCCTGGCTGGCGCAGATGTTCCAGGTACTCGGTCATGCTCGTCCACGTGACGTTCAGCCCAAGCCTCTTGGTCTCATCCCGCACCTCCTCCATAGCCGCACCCAGCAGCGGGGCAGGCGAGAAGCCGCAGTTGCCGATGACCTCCGTGGTCACCCCCTGCCGGATCTTGCTCTCTGCTCGGGGGTCAACCAGCAAGGTCAGATCTGAGTGGGTGTGAGGATCAATGAAGCCCGGCGCCACGTGTAATCCCTGCGCCTCGATCGTGCGCTTCGCCTCTTGCTGGATGTCTCTGGCTACCACGGCGATGCGGCCCGCCGTGATCGCAACGTCGGCTCTGAAGGCCTGTTTCCCTGTGCCGTCTGTGACGACACCATTCTGGATCAGAATGTCCAGCATGCGCAGTGCGATTCCTGAATAATGGCTGGCGCTTATCGGTGAGCGATAGCGCTCAGATACCTCGCCGAGCCACAGAAGGAAACCCCGGTGAGCAGATACAGACTCCCATTACGCAAGGTTCTGCTTCTCGATGAAATCCTCCAGCACTTCGGTCAAGTTTGGCCGTCCGATCTCCTGCAGGTTGTAGTGAACGCGTGTTGAGGGCTTATCGATCTTGATAATCCGATTGAGGTCGATTGGCGTGCCGATGACTACCGCCTCACATTCCGTGCTGTTGATCGTGGTCTCAAGATCTCTTAGTTGCTGTTCGCCATACCCCATGGCTGGCAAGACGATTCCAATCTCGGGATAAGCCTCGAAAGTTTCGGCCAGTTTGCCCACCGCATAAGGCCGTGGGTCAACGAATCCGGCCGCGCCAAACTTCCGGGCCGCAACGACCCCCGCACCGATCTTCATCCCCCCATGGGTTAGCGTCGGACCATCCTCGACCGCCAGGACCATTTTGCCCTTGACCACGGAGGGATCATCGATATCAACGGTTGAGGCAGCATCGATGACGACAGCATCGGGATTCACCGCTGCGATGTTCGTCCGCACAGTTTCAATGCCCGCATAATCCGCGCTGTCGATCTTATTGATAACCACCACATCGGCGACCCTCAAAGTGACCTCGCCCGGATAGTAGCGTAGTTCATGACCCGCACGATGTGGATCGACCACTGTCACGTCCAGGTCGGGTTCGTAGAATGAAAAGTCGTTGTTACCACCATCCCAGACAATCACGTCGCAGCCGTTCGGATCGTTCTCAGCCTCTCTGACTATGGCCTCATAATCTACACCGGCGTAAATGACGTTGCCGCGCACGATGTGGGGTTCGTATTCCTCCATCTCTTCGATGGTGCATTGGTGCTTCTCCAGATCGGAGAGTGTGGCAAATCGCTGCACCTTCTGGGCGGCAAGGTCTCCGTAGGGCATGGGATGACGGATGGCTACGACCTTCAGGCCCTTCTCCATCAGAATCTCAACGATCCTCCGAGAGGTCTGGCTCTTGCCACAACCGGTTCGAACTGCACACACTGAAATCAGTGGCTTTGTGCTCTTGACCTGGGTGTCCTTAGGACCTAGCAGTACATAGGTGGCGCCAGCAGCCTGCACAATGGCGCCGACGGACATAACATGCTGGTAGGTGACATCACTGTAGGAAAAGGCACAATCGGCGACGTTCAGATCCTTAATCAACCTGGGAAGGTCCTCCTCAGCGTAGATTGGGATGCCTTCCGGATAGAGTTTGCCAGCCAATTCGGGCGGGTATCTCCGTCCCACAATGTCAGGGATCTGGGCGGCTGTGAAGGCGACAACGTCATAGAGTTCATTGTCGCGGTAGTAGGTGTTGAAGTTGTGGAAATCCCTTCCCGCTGCGCCGATGATGATCACATTTCTCTTCGACATGGTTTCCTCCGATTCTCTAGGATGAGATCCATCAGTTTCCTAAGGTTGCTACCATGATGGCTTTGATAGTGTGAACTCGATTCTCGGCTTCATCGAAGACGATGGAGGCCGGCGACTCGAAGACCTCTTCGGTCACCTCCATCGACTCGAGACCGAATCCCCGGTAGACGTCTTCACCGATAACCGTTTGGCGATTATGAAAGGCCGGGAGACAATGCATGAACTTCACATTCGGATTACCGGTCTTGTCCATCGCTTCTCTGTTGACCTGATATGGCTTCAGCAGGTCGATTCTTTGCTCCCATACCTCCTCTGGTTCGCCCATAGAAACCCAAACGTCCGTGCACAGGAAATCGCAATCCTTGACGCCGCTGTCCAAATCATCGGTGATGATGATTCTTGCTCCGGTCTGCTTGGCGATGTCCTGGGCTTTGGCGGCCAGTTGCCGATCCGGCTGGACGCTCTTGGGGGCCACTGATCGGAAATCCATTCCCATTTTGGCAGCTCCCACCAACAGCGAATTGCCCATGTTGTTGCGGGCATCGCCCAGGTAGGCAAACTTGACCTGACTGAGGGGCTTGTGGCTGTGCTCCATCATGGTCAGTAGGTCAGCCAGCACCTGGGTGGGATGGAATTCGTTGGTGAGGCCGTTGCAGACGGGCACCCCGGCATATTTGGCCAGTTCTTCCACCCTATCCTGCCCAAAGCCCCGATATTCAATCCCGTCATACATCCTGCCCAGAACCCTGGCGGTGTCTTTCATAGACTCCTTGGTGCCCAACTGGGAACCTGTCGGTCCCAGATAGGTCACGTGCGCGCCTTGATCGTAGGCAGCCGTTTCAAACGCGCACCGCGTTCGGGTCGAGGCCTTCTCAAAAACGAGCGCTATGTTCTTTCCTGTCAATCTCGGTTGCTCAGTTCCGGCGTATTTCGCCTTCTTCAGATCCGCAGAGAGGCTGAGCAGGAATTCGATCTCACGTGGAGTGAAATCCAGTAGTTTCAGTAAATGTCTGTTCCTTAGGTTGAAAGCCATCTATTCCTCCGCAATCTCGAAAGGTCCCCAGGCTATTCCAAGGGACTGATTCTGTTAGCTGCCTGAACCGAGCTCTTCTCTAGCCATCTGCACGATAGCGCCCACAACGTGCTTTGCCAGCTTCTCCCCTTTCTCGCGCGAAGCATAGGTTGCCTTGTAAAGAACGCCAGACTCTGGAACAATGTCATCTGGCGGCGGAAAGATGGAGTATTTCGGCATTCGCTCGCTCTGGTCGTCGATGATCCTGTCCTCCCGAACCAGATCAGGAGCAAAGTATTGCATGAGCGAGGTTTCTGTGACGGCCGCGTGCTCCGTCTCCCAGCCCGGGAAACCCGCCTCCGCGAAGAGCTCATCGACCATCTCATCTGAAACCTGATCCCACCACGACAGGATCACGACACGTGCACCGTCTGCATCGCGGAGGAGAAGCTGTACGGCCTCTGTCACGAATGCGACGTTCTCGTAGTGACCGTTAAGCACAAGGAACCTTCTCCCGCCGTGACGATACGTCTCGCGCAGGATGTCGAGCGTCAAGTTGATCAGCGTGGTCCCATCCAGGCTGGTCGTACCGGGAAACAACTGCCCGCCGCCCTGTGCCTTGTACCCGTATGCAATCGGGGGCAACACCATGGCCTCTAACTCCTCGCACACCATCTTGGCCAAGCTTGTTGGGATCACGACGTCGACACTCAAAGGTAGATGGGGGCCGTGTTGCTCCAATGAGCCCACCGGGAGGATGATGATCCTTCGGGCTACCTCATCCCGATACTGTTCCCAGGTCATGTGTTCTACCAGCATGCCGCCCTCCCTTGTGAGCCTCTTGCCAACCTTGAGCAGCGGCTGTCGTTACTCCTTGTCGGGCTCGAGTTCAGGAATCAGGCAGCGCGGTCTCGCGCTGCGATCGGCCAAGGCCGTCAGGTCCGAGTTGTAGACCCTGAACACCTCAGACCTCATCAACTCATTGCCGTGAGGGTTGGCCTTGAACGAAAGCGTCCCCTCACTCCCCCGGCAAGGCAGGCTCAGGAAATGTCTGGTCCTCATGCCGAGGGCCAGCTCTCCCTCGGTGATTCGAGAGGTCCCTGGGCTTTCTCGAGGCGCCGATCCTCTGATGTGCCTGAGAGAAAATACCCTTCCGATTGGTCAGGCATAGTCCCAGTCGATCGGCGAGGGCACAAAGGCATCGGCGATCGAAAACTGAGCCTGCTCGACTAGAACCCCTCTATCTGATTAGGGAAGTAGTCTTCGCAGGTCCCTTCCCGGTAGACATCTGCCGTACAGCAGTGGAGTCCGCCTCCGAATGGTGAGACTTCATAGAAGGGAACTGGCACGATTTCAAAGCCATGCTTGTCGAGCAACTCCATGACGGGGGTCTCACTGGCTTCAACACAGACGGTCTTCGGATCGAGTACCAAAGTGTTCATGTTTAGCCACCAGCTACAGAAGTCCAGCGGCCCTTTCTTCTGGAGAAGCGTTTTCGGGGGTTCCACGATCTCCCAGTCATTCTTCCGGAACAGTTCCATTTCCGCCGTTCCGAGAGGGATTCGCTCCGGATTGAGCACCGCGAAGCCGGGGCGAAGAGGAACGAGAGTCGTGTCCATATGCCAGGGCAGGAGTTCCCTCCGCCCCACCTTATGAATTCGATGGTTTGGAAAGTGGCGTCGCAACCAGTCAACACCAGCATCGTTGGTAACCATTGACTTCTGGACAAAAAGATCCTTCCCGTAGCGGACAACGTCGGCGGCATCGAACAACGGCTCCGCTTCACTTAGTATCCAGTCGCCCTTTTCGGCGCGGCCAAACTGCTCTTCTTCGGTCAATGAGTTCCATTCCTTCCACCAGTCTTTCTTGTAAGAGCGTTCTGTTAGACGTGGTTTCGGCGCGGCCTCGAACCGGAAGTTTGGATCTTCTTTGAAGTATTGTTCGAATAGTGGTCGGTAGCAGAGATACTCAAACCAGCGGCTGCGGTAGGACATAGTGGCTTCCAGAATCTCATTGCCGACCGTGAGCAGCAAATCCCGAGCGGGAGCACAGCCAAACATCGTTCCTTGCTTCCAGTCAGGGGTTTGAACCGCCTGGCTGAAATCGATAGGGGTGGGGCGGTCGACGCGAATGCCTCGCGCTTCAAGGATCTTGGCGAGATTGTCCAGTTGTTCGTTGGCCTTGTCTTGCATTTCCTTGGGGTAGGGTCCGTATGTGCCCAAGGGAAACCCATCCTCCGTCCAGTCGCGTTGAACGGCGATCTCAGGAGCCTGGACCATGGTCCCGTCGGCGCGGCCGACAATGACATGTCTTAGCGGATCCCATTCATTCCACGAGCTTACTACCGTCTTTCTTGATTCTTCTCGCATCATAAACCTCCGTGTTTAGTAGGATTGTTGGGGTCGTTATACATGCAGAATATGAGTACATCCTTGCCTGGAGACTTAGGCGAACGTACGCTAATGCCTGCCCACTTGTGATATTCGCGCAACTTGCTTTGCTCAAGCCCATCCAGCGGCTTCGAAGGGTGGCGCGTACAAGACGGAAAACCAGCGCAGCCATGGTGAGGTATTCCGCACGTCCCCACGAGTTTGATTCGCTCCGTCTTCATGACGTCTGGCTCGCGTTGGGTCTCCAGCCTGTGACGGGAGGGCTTACGGCCGATATGAAGACGAGGTCTTGATCCCCTACAGAGAAAAAACGATGCGGGGCTATTCCGTGGTAGTAAATGGTGTCACCGGGCTCAAGGACATACCGGCGAGGTCCAATCTCGATTTCCATGACACCTTCCAGAACCAGCATGAACTCCTCTGTAGGGTGGGCCAGTGGCTCCTCGCTGGATGCGGCGTTGGCCTCCAGACGCCCCAAGGAAACCTCCATACTTCTGTACACGTCGGGACAGAGGAGCTCGTAATCGACAGATGTGTTCGGCATGATGAGCCTG
>JAUWLF010000084.1 GCA_030613785.1 Chloroflexota bacterium
GTTGAGATCACGATAAGTGCGCGCTGTGGGTATGCCCCTTTCCATGGGGTACTCCTCACAAAGCGCGTAGCCCTGAGCCATGAGACAGCTTCCCTCGATCTGGCCTTCGATCTTCTGGAGGTTGATGGTTCGCCCCACGTCGTGGGCGGCCAGCACTTTGAGGACTCTGACTTGCCCGGTCTTGGGCTCGACCTCCACTGCCGCTACCTGCGTCGTGTATGCATATCCAGGGTAGTTGAGGTATTCCTCTGGGGGCACGCTCTTGCGACCTTCCACGTCAGCCAACGCAAAGGTCCTCGGTGCCACATAGATGAAGCTGACCTCCACGTTCTGGCCTCGTTCGCTCAGGCGTGCCTCCAGCTCGGACAACGAGAGGTGGCTCTCAGACCTTAAGTCAACCACTCCCTCAGGAAGCAACTTCAGTTCGTCTGCTGAGAGCCCGAGGATGTCTGCTGCCTTTCTGAGTAGCTCCGACTTGAATCTCTCGGCTGCCTCTACGACTGCATTGCCGCTGATCAGGGTTTGCCTCTGGGCGACGGCTCCGCTGTGCCTGGGCGTCAAGCTGGTGTCCCCGGTGATCAGTTCCAGTGCATCTTCAGGCAAGGGAAGGACCTCCCTCGTAATCTGCGTCAAAGTGGTGCGGATTCCTTGTCCCATGTCCACGGCGGATGCCCGTAGGTGCACCTTGCCGCCCGGCAGCAAGCTGAAGATCGCGCCAGCATCGTCTACTTTGCCCTTGCCAGCACCGACATTCTTGAACGCGCTGGCGACACCGATGCCCAACTTCATGCCAGGACGAACCTTTCGTTTGATGTGCGGCAGTTCCTCTTCCAAGGCTCTCCGCGCCGCCACTATGGTCTCCCGGATGGCCACACTGTGTCGGAGGGTCTCTCCGGCGGCAGTCTGGCTGCCCGCCTTCAGGGCGTTCCTGTGCCGCAGTTCAAAGGGGTCGAGATTCAGTTTGCGAGCCGCCTCGTCGAGGAGTGATTCGATGGCTACCGCTACCTGGTTGATGCCAAACCCCCGAAAGGCACTGGCGTTGACGTTGTTCGTGTATGCGGCCCAACCTTCCAGACGCAGATTCGGGACTTCGTAGGGACCACAGGCGAAGATGCATGCCTGATCGATCACTCTCGGCCCAAGGTTCGTGTAGGCGCCAGTGTCGGACAGGAGCTTCGCGTCCACTGCCAACAGCTTCCCGTCCCCATCCAGACCCACTCTGTAGTCCATGACGTATGGGTGCCGTTTGGTGCTTCGCTTCAAGGATTCTTCTCTCGTCAAGGTGAGCTTGACTGGCTTTCTCGTGCAATAGGCTGCCAGGGCCAGCAGTGGCTCCACCGTCGCATCGATCTTGCTGCCGAAGGAACCGCCCAGGGGAGTGACCTGGATGCGAATCCTCTCTTCAGGAAGAGCCAAGACCCTCGCTAGCTGTGTTCTCAACTCAAAGGGGAACTGGGTAGGCACTTGAAGGGTGAGAGTATCTCCCTCCCAATGGGCCACTCCGGCCTCCGGCTCCAGGTAGGCATGCTCCACGAAGGGCGTCTCAAAGTGACCTTCCACCACCAGATGAGAATTGGCCAGGGCCCGATCCACGTCACCCACCTCGTGTAGAAGGTGCTTGCAGATGTTGCCATCCGGATGAAGCTGAGGTGCGGTCCTTTCAAGGCTTTCCGCAGGCGAGAAGACGCCCGGCAGGGGCTCATATCGCACCTCGACGAGATCGCGAGCCGCTTGTGCTGTGGCCTGGGTCTCCGCCAGCACCATGGCCACTGCGTCACCCACGAAACGCACTTTGTCATCGCACAGGACAGGTTGATCCTGCTTCAACGGGCCGAACCCGTTGTATCCGGGCACGTCTGCCGCCGTAAGGACCCGGACGACACCAGGCAATTGCTCTGCCTTGCTAGTATCTATGTGCTTGATGAGTGCGCGGGGGTGGGCGCTCCACACGACCTTGCCATAGAGCATGTCCGGCAGCCGGAGATCATCGGCGAATCTCAAGCTCCCTTGAACCTTGGCTATGCCGTCGAGATCTACGACTGAGTTACCATAGCCCCCTGCGGTCAGAAGGTTGATCTCATTCGGGTGCCTCAGCCAGCGGGAGGCAAGTTTGACCGCATCTATGATCTTCAGATAGCCGGTGCAGCGACAGATGTTCTGCTTGAGACCGTCGCGTATCTCCTGCTCTTTGGGGTCCGGGTTGGCGTCCAAGAGCGCCTTCGTGGCAATGATCATGCCCGGCGTGCAGAAGCCGCACTGCACAGCTCCAGCAGCAAGAAAAGCAGCTTGGATGGGATGCAGCACACCAGGTTCCGACAAGCCTTCGATGGTGACAACCTCGGCGTCCTTCAACCGGCGCAAGGGCAGGAGGCAGGACTTCCTGGCCTTGCCGTTTACCAGCACCGTGCAGGCTCCGCAGTGGTTGGTGCCGCAGCCGTTCTTGGGGCCTGTCAATCTCATCTCGTCCCTAAGGAAACTGAGTAGGGTCCTTTCGGGCTCCAAAGTGGGACGCATCTTCTCGCCGTTGACGGTGAGGTGGACGGTGATCATACCTTCCGGCTCCTGACTCGTCTGCACGCTCTGAATCTGGAGATGCTTGCGCACAAGGAACTCCGTTCCTCAGGAACTCGCCTGAGGAATCTGCCTATCCTTCACCTTCCGCCTTCTTGACGGTCTGTTCCCACTTGTGTACTGGCGGGATTTCGGTCGCTTCCGACTCAGTCACCACATCTATGAAAGTCGGTTCCTCGCTTTCGAGTGCACCGCGGATGGCGCCCGCCAGTTCCTGTGGCTGCTCGACTCGCACGCCGCGCAGGCCAAAGCTCCTGGCAATGCTTGCATGATCGGTATCTGGGGAGAAATCCACGGAGATGTAGCGAGAGTCATAGTATAGGGTCTGTAGAGTCTTGATCCATCCGAAGCAGGAGTTGTTGAACTGCAAGATCGTCACCGGTAGCTGCAAGCGACCGATGGTCTCCAATTCACCTGCCGACATCCCGAAGCTGCCATCGCCCATCAAACCGACAACTGTGGCCTCTGGTCTGGCCAGTTTGGCCCCGACTACGCCTGGTATGGCATAGCCCAGACCGCCGTGGCCTCGAGGTATGACGGCGTATCTTCCGGCGGGGGATGTGTAGAAGGCCGAGGTGAAAGGAGTGCCCGTGCCCGCATCGGCTACGATGATGCTGTCTGGAGGCAGCGCATCATCCAGTTCTTTCATCACCCTCTGAGGTTTGATGGGCATGCTATCGCTCAGCATCTTCTCCTGCGCTTGCTCCCACCAACGGCCGGTCTCGGCAGAGATCTCGTCCAGGCGAGCCTGGTGGATGGATCTTGCCTGGCTTTCCCCCGACAATGCCTCGATCAGATCGGCCAAAGCGAGTTTCGCGTCGCCCACCAGCCCGACCGCTGTGGGATAGTTGTTGCCAATCTCGTGGGGGTCGACGTCAACATGGATGATGGTCACCCCCGCCGTGGGAGAGGGGAGGGTCCAGTTCACCGTGGTCACGGAGTCCGTCCGACAGCCCACGTACAGGATCAAGTCTGCCGCGCGCACCATACGATTCGCGTATTGGCGTGCGCCGTTGCCACCTACCACCCCGATGCTGAGAGGATGGTCCTCGGCGATGCTGCCTTTTCCGTTGATAGAGGTACCTACCGGCATGGTAAGTGCTTCTGCCAAATGCGTGATCTCGGGCCACGCCTGGGAGATGATAGCTCCACCGCCAGCGATCATGACCGGACTCTGAGCATCCAACAGCAACTGGGCTGCGCTTTGCACAGCCCTAGGGTCGGGTCGTGTCCGGTAGGCTGGATAGGTCCGGCATTCCTCTTCGGCGTACAAGTGGAAAGCACCGACTTCCTCATCCAGAATGTCATGGGGCAGGGTGATCTGCACCGCACCCGGTCGGCCGCTGGTGGCGATACGGAAGGCTCTGGCCATGATCTCAGGGGTTTTGGAGGCCTTCTTGATCCGCGTGCGCCACTTGGTCACGGGGGCGAAGAGCGCCTCCTGATCCAGTTCGGTCAGAACCCCCTTGCCATCGCCGGAGAGTGGGGTGTCCGAGGTGAGCACTATCAGAGGGATGGAGGAGGCGTGGGCCTCCGCCACACCGGGGAGGATGTAGGTGGCGCCAGCTCCACTTGGCCCCTCACATACGCCAGGCTTGAAGCTGAGTCTGGCGTAGACATCGGCCATGAAAGCTGCAGACCGCTCATCTCGGGCGAGGACGTGCTTGATGCTTCCCGGTGCATGATATAGGGTGTCATAGAGAGACATGCTCGTGTCACCGGGTACCCCGAAGATGTACTCTACGCCATATTCCTGAAGCAGACGGACGACCGCCTCGGCGACTTTCACGAAACCTTCCCCTCTCCAGTCTCGTCCACGTCCAGAGGTGGCTCCATTGACAAGCCTTCTATCACACTGTTCAAGTGTTCCTTGACTCTTTGCTCCGCGACGTCGGGGTCTCGTTGCTCAAGGGCCTCCAGAATGAGTTGGTGCTCTCTTAAGGACTTCTCAAGTCGACCCGAGATCTGGTCCGATAGCAAGCGAAAACGCTGCACCTGGTTGTCCAGATTATAGACAATAAGCTGTAGACGGTTGCTGTCGGCTCTTTGCAGTATGAGGTCATGGAACTGAGCTCCATATTGGGAAGCCAGGTCGTTTTCACCTTCCTTGAGGGCCGCTTCCATGAGTCGGAGCAGATCTCTAGCCTGTGCAAGCTCGCCGTCGGTGACGTACGGTGCCGCCAGACGGGCTGCCAATCCTTCGAGTACGGCTCTGATGAGGAAAATCTCCCGTATGTCGCCGAGCGTGATATCTGCCACATAGGTGCCCTTGTAGAGTATCTTGGTCACCAGCCCCTCCCGCTCGAGCTGATGGAGAGCTGTTCTGACCGGGGTCTTGCTAATGCCGAGCTGATGGGCCAACTCGCTCTCCACCAAAGCCTGACCTGGCTTGAGCTTGAGAGACAGGATAGCTCCTTTGATGGCCAAGTAGGCTCGATCCTTCAGCGAGACTGGTGCGCTGACAGGGTCCAACTCGAGGGAGGACTCTCTGCTTGCGGTACGGTTGTGGATCATGGGCCCATCACCTCGCCCAGGGTCTAGACATCAGATATCGTATATGATATACGATATCCAGTATAGCATACTCGTGAGTGGTTGTCAAGTGGGTACGTGCCAGTTCTGCAGAAGTTTAAGGTAGGCTAGTTGATGTTGCAGGGGAGTGACTGCTTGAGGCAGTCCTCTGTTGCCGCCTTGCTCTACTGCTCGGCGAGGGAGGGCTGCTCGTGGTCATTTGAGGAAGAACGAGAAGAGTTGGGTGCGGACAGACCGGAGCACTGGCTTTGGCGCATCGCGTGGCAGGCAAGCAGGAAATGCGATGAGGCCAATGCAAGAAGCCCCGACGAATGCGCGTCGGGGCTGATCGACAGTGCCGGCGACCGGACTTGAACCAGTGACCTAGGGCTTATGAATCCCCCGCTCTACCAACTGAGCTACGCCGGCAATAAACCCGCGCCGATGGCCCTGATGACCATCGGCGTGCGGATCATGGTAGCGGGGGTTGGATTCGAACCAACGACCTCCGGGTTATGAGCCCGACGAGCTTCCACTGCTCTACCCCGCAGAGTGTGTACGGAAGATTATAGCCTATTCACCTGGGAATGTCAAATGAGAGCGTGCGCTCTCAATACCCGGACCCAACGAGGAGATTCGCCCATTGCTGCCAATAGGCCTGGTCCTCGTTCTGTTGCTCCTCAACAACGCGCGTCTGATGGGTCACCGACGATGGCTCTGCGTTTGTGGGTACCACGACGACCATACGCTCGCCAGGTTTGATCAACTGCAATCTCTCCCTGGCTATCTTCTCCACATATGTGTCGCTCGCGACATACTCCAGCCTGTGGTGGAGTGCCTCGTTTCTCTCTTGTTCGAGAGCTACCTGTTCTCTCAACCACTCGACCTGGCGCTCCACCTGGAAGCTGTCCAGCGCCTTGCGACCGAAGTCAATGACCAGAAAGGCAACCAGCGTGAAAGTGACGATGGTCACTATTTTGGGCAGCGACACGATGCCGTGATGTCTCTTCTTGGTCACCACTTACTTCTCCGTACCTCTGTTCGAGTGACATTCGTCGCCGCGGTGAGTGGAGATGGCGGGAATCGAACCCGCGTCCAGAGAATTGGATCGAGGAGTTCTACAAGCTTAGTCGGCTCTTTTCTTTCTCGCCCCCTAGGGCCTCATACCGACCGAGTCCCTCGGGAGCCAGCCGATGCGGGGTTCCCCCCCTTTGACATCCCTTATCGGCGTGAGGGGTGTCGCACTCCGGCTTCATGACGCCCGGTCCTAGCCCGCCAGAGAGAAGCAAGGTGGACGTGGCTGCCTACGCAGCCAGTGCGAGTTGATGCTCGCCGTTTATCTTTGGGTTGCCCCTGTTTAGCGAGGTGGAGCACCTCGGCTTGCTATCCTCGACCAGCCTCCCCTGTCGAAACCTTTCATCCCCATGATGAGTCAGAGCCAAGGGGGGACAGTGGGCAAGCAGGTGTACCCCCGATTCTGTTTTGACCGCCATCTGTCTCAGGACTCATCGCCCTGGTGATGACTACCGCCAGGGGCGTTATCCCTCTTGGCGTCATCACTGCGACAGGAGCGAGCTCTCCTTGGAGAACCCACCCCGCCTGCCTTGCTCCCAGTCAGACATTCGCCTAGCCGCCGCCGTCACCGACGACGCTGGTGGTCTCTTACACCACCTTTTCACCCATTACCTTCAGGAACCGGCAGTACGCTGGTTCCTGGTGGCTGGTTTCCTCTCTGTTGCAGTTGTCGTCAGGGTGTACCCTGCCTGGACTTGCTGTTTCGTCCAGTGACCGTGCCCTGGAGGGCTGGGAGTCGGGAGGTTCCTCTGGGACGCAGATCCCAGCGGCGGTCCCCTTGCCTGCCCGTGACTGATCCTCTTGTTAAGGTAGTCTGGGATATCTATCCCAGTTAGGATAATTGTAACAGGTTTGTGCAGGACTGTCAAGCTTGACAGAGGGCAAGACTTCCAGTATAATAAAGAGGGAACCCCTCCCCCTTGGGGTGGGGTGAAGAGGGGAGGCGGCATGGATGAAGGGACGAAGAAGCAGATAGTCAACCGGCTGAAGAGCATAGAGGGCCACGTGCGAGGCATAGAGCGCATGGTGGAGAGAGACGAGTACTGTATTGATGTGATCAAGCAGGTGCTTGCAGTGCAGCGCGCTCTGGACAAGGTGAGCAGCGCGATACTCGAGAACCACTTGCAGACCTGCGTGACCACGGCCATCCGCAGCGAGCAGCCGAAAGAGCGAGAGCGAGTCATCGGCGAGCTTCTGGAGGTGTTTGAGACCGCGACTAGTCTGTAGCACCGCTCATCTACTGTGATTGCTTACTGGCGATGGTGGTGTCTCGCTCCGGGCGGTGCTTCTGGTGAAGCTTGAGTGATATCGTACTGAGGGGAGGCTTAGAATGTCGAGCAAGATCTATACCATTCCAAACATCTCGTGTGCCCACTGCGTCGCCACGATCGAGCGAGAGGTGGGAGGCGTTGCTGGCGTGCAGGACGTGACGGGCAACGTGGACAGCAAAGAGGTCACTGTCGCGTATGACGACGAGGCAGCACTGGTGCAGGTGGAGAAGCTGCTGGAAGAGATAGGGTATCCGGCAACGGGCTGAGATTTCTGTGGCTTCGCAGATCGAAGCTAGGGGATGCAGAGGGACGCCGTGGGGGGGTGAAATGGCTGAGAAAGAGATAGCGTTGCCGGTAATGGGGATGACTTGTGCTAACTGCGCGCTGACCATAGAGCGAAGTCTGGGCAAGGCGGAGGGTGTCACGCAGGCAAGGGTCAACCTGGCCAGCGAGAAGGCCATTGTGACCTATGATCCAGGCCTGGTGAGAGGCGAGGTCCTGGTTAGTTCTATCAGAGATGCGGGTTACGACGTGGCGACCGCCAAGGTGGAGTTGCCCATCACTGGCATGACTTGCTCCAACTGTGTACGCAACGTCGAACGAGCCCTGAAGAAGGTGGACGGGGTACTGAGCGTCAATGTCAACCTGGCCACCGAGAGAGCAACCGTGGAGTACGTGCCTTCCCTGGCCGGTCTCGATGCCTTGAAGCAGGCGGTGGCGGACGCGGGTTATGGCGTGATAGAGCTAGAAGGGGAGATGAGGGCTGAAGACGTGGAGGCCCAGGCTCGCGAGGAGGAGATCAGGCGACAAAGACGGTTACTGATTGTTGGTTTGGTCTTCACCATACCCACGTTTCTGCTTTCCATGGGCACAGATCTGGGCTTTCTGCCGGATTTCGCGCTGAGGAAATACATTCTGCTGGCCCTCGCCACCCCGGTCCAGTTCTACGTGGGTTGGCAGTTCTATCGAGGCACATGGAAGTCGCTGAAGCAGAGGACCGCGGGCATGGACACCCTGATTGCCATGGGGTCGTCTGCGGCCTATTTCTACAGCGTGGCGGCGACCTTCCTGACTGGCGGGCACGTCTACTATGAGACGGCGGCGATGATCATCACCCTCATCGTCCTGGGGAAGTACCTGGAGGCCAAGGCCAAGGGGCGCACTTCGGAGTCCATCAAGAGGCTAATGGGCCTGCGAGCCCGCACAGCACGTGTGATTCGCAATGGCGAAGAGGTGGACCTTCCCGTAGAGGAGGTGCAGGTGGGCGACGTGGTCATCGTCCGGCCAGGGGAGAAGATACCCGTGGATGGTGTGGTGGTGGAGGGGCGCTCTGCGATTGACGAATCCATGATCACCGGTGAGAGTCTGCCGGTGGGCAAGGAGATCGGCGATGAGGTGATAGGGGCCTCCATCAACAAGACGGGCAGCTTCAGGTTCCAGGCCAGCAAGGTGGGCAAGGATACCGTCCTGGCACAAATCATTCGCCTGGTGGAGGAAGCCCCGGGGAGCAAGGCTCCCGTGCAGCGACTGGCCGACAAGGTGGCGGGCTTCTTCGTACCGGCGGTCATCTCAGTGGCTTTCCTCACTTTCGGGGGCTGGTTCTTCCTCGGTGGAGTGGGGCTGGAGAGGGCCTTGATCAACATGGTGGCGGTTCTGGTCATCGCCTGTCCCTGCGCGCTTGGCCTGGCTACTCCCACCGCTGTGATGGTCGGTACCGGCAGGGGTGCGGAGAGGGGGATTCTGATCAAGAGTGGTGAGAGCCTGGAGCGGGCGGGCACGCTGGATACGGTGGTACTGGACAAGACAGGGACCATCACGCGTGGTGAGCCAGAGGTGACAGACGTGTTGGCTGCCAACGCACTGGACGAGGACGAGGTGTTGCGTCTGGCAGCCAGTGCGGAGCGCGGCTCCGAGCATCCGTTGGGAGAGGCCATCGTGGGGGCTGCGCAGCTACGAGGACTAGCGCTGGAGAAGGTCAAGGAGTTCGAGGCCCTGGCTGGCAAGGGGATCCAGGCTTCGTTGAACGGACAGAGAATTCTCCTGGGCAATCGCGGCCTGATGAGCGGGTATGGCATCGACCTGAGCCATGTGGAGGACGCAGTGGATCGGTTGCAGAGGGAAGGCAAGACCACTGTGCTCCTCGCGCTGGACAATAGGGTCGAAGGCATCCTGGCAGTGGCTGATACCGTCAAAGAGGGCTCGAAGGAGGCGGTGGAGCGCCTACAGGAAATGGGCCTCGAGGTGGTGATGATCAGCGGGGACAACGAGCGTACGGCTCAGGCCATAGCTGACCAAGTAGGCATTGATCGGGTGCTGGCGGAGGTTATGCCCGAGCACAAGGCTCAAGAGGTGAAGAAGCTCCAAGACCAAGGGTGCGTGGTGGCCATGGTGGGCGATGGGATCAACGACGCACCGGCGCTGGCTCAAGCTGACATCGGCATCGCCATCGGGACCGGCACCGATGTGGCGATCGAGGTGGGAGATATCGTGCTCATGCGAGGCGACCTACGCAGCGTGCCCGAGGCGATTCTGCTCAGCAGGAAGACCATGGGCACCATCAAGGGCAACCTCTTCTGGGCCTTCGCCTACAATACGGCGGGCATACCCATCGCCGCTGCGGGCATATTGGTGCCCTGGATGGCGGCGGCGGCCATGGCGTCCAGCTCCATCTTCGTGGTGAGCAATAGCCTGCGACTGCGAGGGGTGAAGCTGACGCAATAAGGAAACGCAAGACCGGGCGAAGTGTCCCGTCCTCATTGGCCCGGTGCGCCACCATCTCGCCCCTGGCTATCAAGCCTCCGCTATTGAGCGTAGCGTTTCAGTGTCAAGGGGAGATGGAACCGCCGGTTGCGCCCCGAGCCTTCTGCGTACGTTTCTCGGTTTCTTCTACAGACCTGCCATAGTAGGTCGGGACTCATCCTATCCGCCGCTGACCGTCAGATTCTGTACTGGCATCATTTTGCACGCAAGTGCGGCAGCAATCAACGCCGGGTGGGCTTGCTGCAGTCACGAGGCGAAGCTATTCTGACTCCAGGATCAGCACGTTGGGGAAATGGTAGATGGCGATGGTGATGTAGCCGCGGGCCAGGGATGCGGGGAGGTGCCCTGGAAAGTCCTGTATCAGCGTAGAGTGGTTCACGATGTCGTTGTAGGTCTCTATCTCTGTAGAGTACTTCTCGGGCTCCCGAATGAGCACTCGCCAGTGGCCATCGCTGACGACGATGTACTCGACCTCCTGGCGGCGGTACCAGTCCAGGTCCTGGCTGTCGATGCGCACCAACTGGATCTCCTCAAAGCGGTCCTGATCCAGAGGGACAGAGAAGGCCTCCGTGACGACCTTCGATCCAGCCGGTATGTTGGCGTTGACCCACTCGGCGGCGATGGTGCGGTGGTCTTTCTGGGAGAGAGAACGATCAAAATCCACGATCGCTCTCGCCGGCATCAGGATCACGAGAGTCGTCACCAGGCCCAGGAGCGCTGTCTCCCATCTGCGTACTGAGGGCCACTTTCTGCCCAGTGAGGACAGCCCCTCGACCAGTAGACGGGCCGCCAGGATCGCGAAGAATGGGAATAGGACCACCAGGTTTCGCTCGAATCTGACCCTCCACAGAGACAGAAGCAAGTAGTAGGGGATGACGAAGGAGAGTAGCAGGAGGTCCTTTCGCGTGTGCTTGACGAGAGCCCAGACGACGCCCGCCAAAGCAATGGCCACCACGACCACATCGGCGCTTCTCAGCATCTGTCCGAGGTACCACAGGCCCGTGTTTGAGCCTTCAAAGCCAGGTTGACTGGCGCTGTAGTGGCTGAGGACAGATCCCAGGCTGTGGACGAAGGTATTCACCTCCAGGAAGGCGTAGGGCGTGCCCAAGAGGAAACCAGCCGCGAAACTCCCCAGGCTCAGGCCCAGACGTCGAGTGAGGGGAATCCACTCTCCCCAGCGAGCGGAGAGGACGTGGCAGAGACACAAGGGCAGGATCAAGATCAATGCTGGATACTTGGTCGAAACTGCCAGCCCGGCGAACAGCCCAGCCAGCACGCTGTGTTTGGTCTTTCCTTCCTCCATAGCCAGGTAGCAGAACAGAAAGGATAGGACGATGAGGAACGTCACCGGTACGTCGGTAGTGACGTAGTGGGAGTGCACGGTATGCAACAGGGAGAAGGTGAGCAGCAGAGATGCAAGGAGTCCTGTTCTGTGGTCGAACATCCTTTTCCCCAGCACGTGCACCAACGCTACTGTCAAGGCACCCAGTAGAGCGGTCATCAGCCGGCCTGCGAAGTAGAAGCCGTAGGGTGCTGAACTGGGGATGGTATCGCCGAAGCCTCGTGCGGCGGAGATCAGAAAGTAGGGGATGTAGGTCAGCGCTTGAAGGTAGATGTAGGCAGAAGGGTAGTTGAACCAGTGAGGGCTCAAATCACGAGTGTGGAGCATGGCGGTGGCTCTGTCCACAATAGCGTGTTCATCGGGGTGATAGAAGTGCTCGGGCAGGCCAAAGCGAGCTCCCCAGGCTCTCAGGATGAATGCCAGCAGGAAAAGCAGAACGGGCATGGCTGAGGGCAAGATCCAACTGGCGCCGCGGCGGAGGGAAGCCAGCACCCGCCAGCCGAAGCGACGTCTGGCGACCCGATCCCTCAGTTGGGTTGTTGCGGTGTGACCGAGCGCAATGGGGTCTGAAGAGCTCATTCTGTCTTGACCTCGTCGCCGGGCGGACGCTGCACAGCATTATACTATCGCTAATCCGCCTGGGCAAGGGTTTCGGCTCTATTGGGAACTGCTATCGCCTATGCTATAATGAATGGGTGCCGAGAAAAGCGAGAGGTACCCTTTGTCTTGGACGAGCGAAGTAGAGGACTTGCTCAGGGACGCTTGGTGCGGCTTGATGCGCGATTCGCCGGCTCACGGATCTGGCTGGGACCAGCCTGGGCTCTCCTTTGTGGGGCCGTCGCCTCAGCGGGAATGGAGATACGTTGGCAGGTCCTCGTGACTCTCTTGGTGGCGCTGGTGTTGGTGGACTGCCTCCTGGGAACGGTCTGGTCGCTGGCTGCTTCCGATCAGTGGGCCTTGGACTCGGCCAAGGGAGGAAACCCAGGGGAACGAGCTGACGTACCAGCCATTCCCTACACTTTGCCCGGCTCCCCCAGCTATCGGATTGTCGGGTTTCTGGGCGATGGGCTGTCTCGTTGGCGAGCCAAAGTGTGGCCGAAACTGGGAGGCTCAATCCTCAGCCTCACATTCACTGCGGTCTTCGCCCTGCTACTGGGAGCTATGCTGGGTGAAGGTCCACTGCTATTGACGGCTGTTGGGCTGGCGATTGGTGGATCGCGCCTGGCGCTAGGACGTTCGCGAGAGGCTGTGGGCCTTGCCCTGGGTACATCCTTCCTGGCTGGGCTGCCTTGGTTGATCGGTTACGTGACTTTCGCCGATGTCGTATCTCTGAGCGGTGGCTGGACCGAGATGGTAAGGCCGTTGGTCTGGGCTGGTGTATATGCGTTAGCTTTTCACGCATACCAGCTACTGAGCAGGGAGCACTTGGCGGTGGGAGCGGGTGTGCTGAACCTGGCTCAGGTGGTGGCTGTGGCCGCTCTGGTGATTGACAAACAGCCCATCATGGCAGGGGTTGTCGCGCTGCTGTTGTTGCCGCAGATGCTGCTGCAACCCGCTCTTCTGAGCACACGCGACGGATTGTGGTATCTGGGACGGGTGCAGGGGTTCACCATGGCGGCCATGATGGCAACAGCGGTGGCGGCCGCGATATGACAGCGCTGGTCACGGCAGTTCTGTGCGCCGTCATTGGTGCTGGCGTACTATACTGGCTCGTTTTCACGACGGAGGGCGCATACCTGGGTCCCCGTGCGGTGACGTATCTGTATGACAAGGGTGCCAGCAGCTACGATCGGATCAAAGCATTCGATCCCGTAGATGATGCCTGGGATCTAGCGAGGCCATTGCTGAGCACGTTGAAGAGCGCCAGGAATCCCCTGGTCCTCGATGTGGCAACTGGCACGGGGCGGCTGCCTTTGGCGTTGTTGCGCTGCTTGGATTTCGAGGGTAATATTGTCGGCCTGGATTTGTCCTTGAGGATGCTCGAGGAAGCCAGACGTAAGACGGCTGGACAGGAAGGCCGGGTCACTCTGGTGTGGAAGGATGGGCTGGCTGTTCCGTTTTCTGACGAGACGTTCGATGCTGTTTGTTGTATCGAGGCATTGGAGTTCATGGCCCGGCCTCGGGAAGCTCTCAGGGAGATGGTCAGGGTGTTGCGCCCAGGGGGCACGCTACTGGCCACGAATCGCGTGGGGCTTGATGCCCTCTTGATGCCCGGACGCAGCTTCTCGACTCAGCAGCTCAAGGGGCTTCTGGCTTCGCTGTCGTTGACCGCAGTGGAGATCAAGAGGTGGCAGACCTACTATGATCTGGTGTGGGCAAAGAAGGAAGGAGACCTCGTGCCGGGAAAGACCGCCGGAGAGCTGCGGGCTGCTCTGCGCTGTCCTCAGTGTTGGGAGGCTCCTCTGGCGTTCGCGCCAGCAACGGTCACCTGTCGGCGTTGCCGCGAGTGGTATCCTATTGAAAGGGGCGTCATCATGCTGGAGAGGTTCAATGGGAAGTGAGAATCCGCCGCACGCCCGTTCACCGCTGAAGCACTTGAGGCCGTTTATTGGTCCGTGGGCGGAGTGCGAGCCGCTACAGTTGACATAATGGGGCCGTTGGGCACGGTTGCCGTGTAGAGGCGGCTCTGCGCGGCAGGTTTTGATGGCTCTCTTAGGTGTGTGGTGGTGAAGCGTGACATCGGGTAGATCAAGAGTTGCTGGTACGAGATAGGACCGATGAGAAACAACCAGTCTCGAGGAAAGCCACCAGTGGTGGTTAAGGACGTGGAGCGGGATGCCGAGGTGATAGCCTTGCTGCGGCGCGCAAACGAGCAGATGGCTGTGCTGGGGTATACGGAACATGGCCAGCGTCACGCCAGACTGGTAGGCAACATCGCCCAGAATGTGCTGTTGTGGCTGGGCCACCCTGAGAGGGAAGCCGAGCTAGCCGGGATAGCCGGCTATTTTCACGACATAGGGAATGTGATACATCGCGTCCACCACGCACGAGCTGGTGCCATGATCGCTCGAGATATCCTGCTTCGTCTGGGAATGGACTTCGACGAGATAGCTTTGATCATGGGGGCCATCGGCAATCATGAGGAGGAAAGGGGTGATCCAGTCAGCGAGATCTCGGCGGCGGTGATCCTGGGAGACAAGTCTGACGTGCATCGCTCGAGGGTACATAATCCGGATACTCTGGCCTTCGACATCCATGATCGCGTCAACTTCGCTGTGCGGCGGTCGTTCCTGCGCGTGGAGGAGGATAAGAAGACCATCACCCTGGAGCTGGACATCGACACAGAGGTGTCGCGGGCGGCCGAGTATTTCGAGATATTCATGTCCCGCATGCTTTTCAGCCGTCGGGCGGCGCGCTTTCTAGGTTGCAGATTCGCCTTGACGATCAACGGAAACAGTCTTTTCTGACTGGAAGGGACCCAGGGATAGGAGACGAGGTTGTGCTTAGAACTAATACCTGCGGCGAGTTGAGGGACACAGATGTCGGAAAGCAAGTGACCCTCGCCGGTTGGGTACACCGCCGGCGCGATCATGGAGGGCTCATCTTCATCGACTTGCGGGACCGAGAGGGCATGGTGCAGGTGGTCTTCGATCCCTCACTCTCACAGGAGGCGCATGAGACGGCTTCGGAGGTACGCGGCGAGTATGTGCTCCAAGTCGGAGGTGAAGTGGCTCGTCGCCCGATGGGTCAGGAGAACCCGGAGATGGGCACAGGTGAGATCGAAGTGCGAGGGGACACGGTTAGGATCCTCAACGAAGCCCTTACACCGCCATTCTACATAGAAGACGAAGCCCCCGCCGACGAAGCGCTGCGTATGCGGTATCGCTATCTCGATCTGCGCAGGCCAGAGATGCAGCGGAAACTGATGCTGCGTCACAGGATCGTCGCGTTCATCCGGCGGTTCCTTGATGCTCGCGGGTTCATCGAGGTGGAGACGCCTATTCTGATCAAGAGCACGCCAGAGGGAGCCAGGGACTATCTGGTGCCCAGTCGGGTGCATCCTGGTCGCTTCTATGCCCTGCCTCAGTCGCCACAGCAGCTCAAGCAGCTACTGATGGTGGCTGGCCTGGACAGATACTACCAAATCGCCCGGTGTTTCCGTGACGAGGATCAGCGGGCTGACCGCCAGCCGGAGTTCACCCAACTGGACTTGGAGATGTCCTTTGTAGAGCAAGAAGACATCCTCCAGTTGACGGAAGAGTTGTTCACCGCGTTGGTGGAGGAGGTGTCCTCAAAGCGCATACTGTACAAGCCCTTTCCGCGTCTCAGCTATGAGGAGGCGCTAGAGCAATACGGGAGCGACAAGCCGGATGTGCGCTTTGAAATGTTGCTGGTGGATCTGTCTGACTTGGTGGCTGACACGGACTTCCGCATTTTCTCTTCCACCGTGGCCGACGGTGGCCAGGTGAAAGCCATCAGAGTGCCGGGGTGCGCCGACTATACGCGAAAGCAGATAGATGAGTTGAGTGAGTACGTACGGCAGTACGGTGCGCAGGGACTGATCTCGGTGGCCTTGACTGCGGAGGGCGCTCGCTCGACCATCGCCAAGTTCCTCTCCTCAAAGGCGTTGGACAGCATCGTGGGGCGCATGAGTGCTGAGATTGGAGACCTGATACTCATCGTGGCTGGAGAAAGGGATGTGGTTGCCGAGTCGCTGGGACAGTTGCGGCTGGAGATGGGAGACCGTCTAGGACTGCGTGACGACGACGTGTTGGCGTTCGTCTGGGTGGTGGATATGCCCCTCTTTGAATGGAAGGAGCAAGAGCATCGATGGGACGCCATGCATCACCCGTTCACGGCCCCGGTGGAGGATGATCTGCCTCTTCTGGATAGCGAGCCTGGGGCGGCGCATGCCCAACAGTATGACATCGTCTGCAATGACGTCGAGATCGGCGGTGGAAGCATCCGTATCCACCGTCGGGACATTCAAGAGAAGATCTTCACGGTAATGGGACTGTCGCTGGAGGAGATACGCTCTCAGTTCGGCCACCTCCTCGACGCCTTCGAGTATGGCACACCTCCTCACGGAGGGATAGCCCCAGGCATAGACCGGCTGGTGATGATGCTCGCGGGGGAGCACAGCATCAGAGAGGTCATAGCTTTTCCCAAGAGCACGACGGCGACTGACCTGATGTTCGATGCTCCTTCGCCGGTGTCCGATGAGCAATTGAAGGAGCTGCATCTGAGACTGGACGTCGACGATGAATAGGGTTGGGCTCGCATCGTGGTTCCGTCGCCTTTGGGTCACGGGCGTAGGATAGGGGACCGGAAGGCGGTCCCGGCGGCCCCATCATAGGAAAATGGGCGAGTCGGGGTTTGCGTAGCTCAAGAATTGATGGTAGAATAGTAAGGTGCAATAACTGAGGATGGTGCATGACTATGGTGGACTTGGTGAAATCCGTGGAGCAGCAGCAGTTGAAGGGCGAAGATGAACTGCCACAGTTGCGCCCAGGAGACCTGGTGAGGGTTCACACTCGTATCGTCGAGGCTGGAAGGGAACGAAGTCAAATCTTTCAGGGTACTGTGATGCGCATGCGGAAAGGTGGTGCCAATGCCAACTTCACGGTGCGGCGCATCGCGGCTCATGGCGTGGGGGTGGAACGTACTTTTCCTCTCCACTCGCCACGTATCAGCAAAATCGAGGTTCTGCGCCACTCACATGTGCGCAGGGCTCAGCTCTACTATTTGCGTGAGCGCAAAGGCAAAGCGGCTAGGCTGAAAGAGAAGCGCATTGAGGAGAAAGCACCGGCGTAGTCTTTGCTTTCTTCTGTCGCGCCTGACAAGGCGTACGATTCCGGTACCGGTACCCCGCAGACTCTGCAATGGCTTGGGCTGCGGGGCTGTTGTTGTCTCTCGGGATGCTCCATGGTGGACGGACCGAGTCTAGAACAGGAACGAGTTCTCCACAAACAGGGTTATCGCGCCGTGGCCGGTCTGGATGAGGTGGGACGTGGGGCCTGGGCCGGGCCCCTTGTGGCCTGTGCGACGATCCTGCCGCTCAGTTCGTCGACTCTCGTGGAGGATTTGGCTGGCATCCGAGACTCCAAACGCCTAACCCCTCGTCGCCGCGTCCATTTCTACGAGAGGATCACGCAGACTGCCTCGGCCGTGGGCGTAGGGGTGGTGGGGTCAAGGCTGTTGGACCAACTGGGCGTGGTCGAGGCCACGAAGCTGGCCATGAGGAGAGCCTTGAGCAACCTTCCTAGTCCAGCCGACTATCTTCTGGTGGACTACTTTCCGCTCTCCTACAGGGACCTGCCAAACATGGGCATTGTGGGAGGTGACGACCTCTGTTACTCCATAGCGGCTGCTTCCATCGTGGCCAAGGTAGTGCGGGATGGAATGATGGAGGCCTTGGACGGGATCTATCCAGGGTATGTGTTCGGCCAGCACAAAGGATATGGCACGCCCCAACATGGAGAGGCCCTGAACCGCATAGGGCCTTGTCCCATACATCGCTTGTCGTATGCACCTATGAGATTGATGATTGAAACGAACGGACAGGGACGGCAAGCCGAGAGGGCGAGCGACGGACGCAGCAACTTGGGGCGCCTGGGCGAGGGCGTAGCCGCTGAATACCTGGAGGAGCAGGGCTACGTCATCTGCGAGATGAACTACCGTTGTGCGGTGGGTGAGATGGACATTGTGGCTCTGGATGGAGAGTGTCTGGCGTTCATCGAGGTGCGCACACGCAAGAGCACCAGGTTCGGTTCTGCCGAGGAGTCCATCACTTCCGCCAAGAAGGAGAAGCTCATTGAGGTGGCTGAGACCTATCTACAAGAGCGTGGGTCTCAGCCTCCTGACTGGCGGATAGATGTTGTTGCCATCCAGATGTCATCGCGGGGGGTGCTGCGACATCTCGAATTGATCCAGAATGCAATCGAGGAGTGAGGTGTCTCGGGGCGAATCATCTCCGTTGATCGCCATAGTAGGACCCACCGGCGTCGGCAAGACGAATGTGGCTCTGGCTCTGGGGTCGAAGCTCGCTGGCGAGATCGTCTCCGCCGACTCGCGCCAGATATACAAGGGCACGGACATCGGGACGGACAAGCCCACGGTGGAGCAGCGCGAGTCAGTGCCTCACCATCTGATAGACGTCGTCGCTCCTGATGAGGAATTCACCCTCGCTCAATACCAGAAGTCGGCGTACCAGGCCATCGAAGACATCCTGAGCAGAAACAAGGTACCGTTCCT
>JAUWLF010000057.1 GCA_030613785.1 Chloroflexota bacterium
GAGGTCAAACGCCTGCACTACCAGATCCCCTTCTATCCAGCTAGAAACGGGATAGCCCAGAGTGTCTACCTGATCCCAGACGTAGCCGCGAAGGTCTACGAGGTGAGCAAAGAAAGCATATCGCACGTCTGGTCTGGTCGGCTGAGATACCCGCCAGTATAACAGCACAGGCAGATCACCCCCTGCCTCAACCGTTCCGGGCATTTCATAGCCGATCATCTCAACGCGATCCTCTAGATTCACGGAGAGTCCACGTTGAGGCTGGAGGGAGCGGACATTTGCCATCTCCTCAGGCTCCAGGCGATAGGCGACGAAGGCTGGCTCTCCCTGGGGATCTAGGACAGCCTCCGTCACCGGCAAATCCCCAAAATAGAGATCCATGAGATCATCCCGCAGAGGGCCAGTCGCCGGGAAGATGTACACCACCGCTTCGGACGACGAAGCGTCAGGGAACACCAGCGCCTGCTGCCCGTCGAACCACCTTATAGACCGCTGCTCACCCATCATCAAGTTCAACACTTGCTGATCCAGATCCGCGGCGAAAGTGGCAGAAACGCAAACGACGTCCTCATCCTCGGTTTGACCCAGGTACCTGGCCACTGCGCTGAGGTCGGCGCGGTAGATATCCCGCACTTCGGGGTTCGCAGCCCAGACCGTGAAGTAGTCGCGATAGGCGAAGAGTCCGGTGAAGACGAACAGCAACACCACACTGGAGAAGAGAGCCCTCCTGCCCAGAGAGCCGTACTTGCTCGCCACCCAGTCCCACGCGAACTCTATGGTAAGGGACGGCAAGGCATACACGGCGGTGAGGGATCCGATGGCTCTCAGGCTAGAGGGGCTATGGCGCGTGACGGCGCTGGGGACAAGGTTGACACACAGCCAGACCAGCAAGAAAGCATACTCCGGCCTCTTGATCCGAGCCAGGCAGATCACCAATCCCGCGCAGAAGAGTGCGAAGGTGAGGAGATCGAAGACCGGTCTGTCGGCGACGTTGTAGCGCCACTCGGGGTCACCGCGCAGGCCAAACATCCCCAACGCATTCAACACGTCCCTGATCACAGGCCCTGGATCGCCAGCCAGGAAGAGGTTGATGTGATCGCTGAGGTCGCGAGCTCGCGCCATTGAGGCCATAGGCTGGCTATAGATATGATACGCCATGGGCGTGAACACCACGAGCGCTAGTGCAAAGGCCAGCACGATACCTCGCCAGCGCCTAAGCAGCAGGGCCCTTTGAAAAGGAAGCTGGTACAACAGGATAAACAGCACTATGGTCAACGGGACCAAGAAACCAGAAGTGTAGGTGTAGAAGCTGGCGCCCATCGAGATGCCCGCCAGCACAAACCACACCAGTCTGCCCCGCTTCAGAGCCAGCCAGAAGAGAAGGAAGCTGACCACCGCCATAAGTAGCAGGGTGATAGGGCGAAGCGCAACTCGGCTGTCGAAGATGTGCCAGAAGGAGACAGCCAAACCTGACGCGGTCAGAAGGGCCACTCGACGCCCGAATAGCACTCCGATCAGCGAATAGCTGAAGGCAATGCTCAAGATGCCACACCACAGAGAGACAAACCGCAGCGCGAAGAAGTTCCGCCCGAAGAGGGAGATGGAGAGAGCGGCCAAGTACGGGAACAGAGCCTCCTCCCCACCATTGGGGTCGAAGAAAACCGGCCACCCGCCATCCAGGACTTCCAAGGCAAAATTCGCTTTGAAGATCTCGTCGTGCTGAAGCCCGGGAGGTGCTTGCGCGAAGAGATGAGTCCTGAAGAAGGTGGCCACCAGCAGGATGATGACCAAAGCAGTGGTGCCCCATAGGTCGGGGGACTCAGGGGCTGGGAGCCGGCCCCTGAAGCGCTTCAATATGTTTCCTCCTCGGCCAAGCGATGTGCCTCGATTATAGCAACCTGCCCGGCAAACCGCAATGCTTGCTTCGTGCCGAGACGCCGCACTGACTACGAGTGTCGCAATCCCGACGTCTACCGGTGGTGCGGCACAGAGGCCGAGGGTGCGCCCTCACATGGCCGGTCCGCACCCCGGCGAGGGAATCGTCTCCGTTGTCCTGCTGCAAGAAAAGGAGATGATCGCCGTGGCGGAACCGCCGTCCTCTTGGCAGCCCAGACTGGGGAGAAACCTCACGCTGCTCCGTTGGATGAAGCCGAGTTGCCCACCACTGCTCCTGAGATTCAGCGCCGGCGGTCAGTCACAGGATGTGTATGGGAGTAGCCTCAAGGAGGATCCTATCTCCGATCACGGTTCCTTGGTCGTCGAAAACCGGAAGGCGGAGCATCGTCGCCAGGTCGTACATGCCTGTCTCAATGAGATACCACCCGGGCAGAGCATCGTCGCGGACTGGGATCTCATGTACATCCACCACGTATTCGCCCTCTATCCAGCTACTGGTTGGCAAGGTCCCACCGCCGGGGATGCCGTCTACCTGGCCCCAAATGCGATTCTCACCATCAATGAGATGGTTGAACACACTGTAGGAGGTGTCCATCTCATTCAGAGCCTGCCAGTACAGGGTCAGATGCAAGCTCTCTCCGGGATGGACTTCCTGCCTGTCGAGATCGTACCCCAGGAACCGCACCACCTCGCCGAGACGCAGGGTCATCGGATGCCCGATGGACGCGGGCGGGTCTGTTCGATGGGGCCTGCCACGCACCTCCACTGTGCCCAGGAGATGCCTGTCGCCCCAGTCCAGGCCCCATCTGCGGAGAGGTACACTGCGGCCGTCGGAAGAGCTATGCAAGCTCAGGCTGAGGCGGTAGACGTCGCCAGGTACAGTGGCAGGGATCAGTAAACTGTGAATGCCTCGAACCAGTTGGCCCTTGGTCCACTGGCTGGTGGGATACGCTGCGCCGGCAGGCGGCGCTTCCTCAACAGCCCAGATCCGTCCTTGACCATCCTCAAGGCGGAGGGAGGAATAGTACTCGGCATCAAGGTCCACGAGAGCTTCCCAGAAGAGGGTCATCTCCAAGGCATCGCCGGGCTTGAAGGTCTCGCCCTTGAGGGAGTACCCCAGGAAACGAAGTCCAGAAGCGAAATCAGCCTGTTGAGGGTGCTCGACAAACAAGGCTGCCGCGCTGGGCGGAGAGCCGGGGGCGAGAACCTCGACTGTACCGAGAACCGCCTCCACACCCGTGGGCGCTCCACTCGGGTCGAGAATATCCAGCCATCTCCCGTTCTCCAGACGATACAGGCCTAGCCGAAGCTCATACGAGCCGGGAGGTGTGCCCGCTGGGATCAACAGTCCCTGGTGGTCCGCAATTTCGCTCCCCACCGCCTGATCGTGGAAAGGGCGAAGGCCTCCTACCGGCTCGGTGTCCCGAGTTGCCCACGTGCGGCCTTCCGCATCAGCCAACCGCAAGGATATCTGGTACTTGCCATCCAGGTCCCCCACTATCTTCCAGCGCAGATCGGCCAGCACTGTGCCCCACGCCGCCTCAACCGGGGTGGAGGTCAACCCATAACGCAATAGGGATATCTTGTCGCCGAAGTTCGTCGGTCCCTCAGCCGACGAAAGCTCACCACCACCAGTATGGCCACTCAATCGCGTGCTCTCACTGAACCACAGGCCCAGTACGGGATAGTGCGCCTCGGACAGATATGCTTCCACGTCACTCTCCAAGACCCTGCCCAAAGTTTGGTGGGCGGGGAACAACAGGAAGCGGTGCTGGGCCAACAAGGCGTCCAACTCCTGGGCCATCAGCCCCGAATCAGCAGCCCATTTCTCGCTGGTTACGTCAGTGGCTTCTTTGGGTGTCAGATAGAGAGAAGGCGGTTGGCCGTGATAGTAGGCGTGGAAGTAGCCGATTTGCCACGGATGAACAGCAACGATCACATCGTCGGGACGAGCAAGAGCTTGCACCTTCTCTATGAGGGGCCGGTAGTCTTCCCCGACATAGCGCTCCACCGTGTAGAGGTCGAGAAGAGGTGGAGCGCTGAGGACGAGCAGCAGCACACAGGCCGGCCACACCGCGTGAAATCGTTCCCATAGCCAAGCCAGACCCAG
The DNA here is from genome assembly GCA_030613785.1 of Chloroflexota bacterium. Lineage (GTDB taxonomy): Bacteria > Chloroflexota > Anaerolineae > UBA7937 > B3-Chlor > JAUWLF01. Next base: position 4,007 of record JAUWLF010000057.1, read on the forward strand.
AGCCACCAGCAGATAGAGGGCCGGGGCCGAGAACAGGAACAGGCGCTGGATTCGCGGTGACGTGAAGGGATAGCGCAGGTTCACCGCATACCCCAGACAAACAGGGACCAAGAGGTAGAGTAAGCAGAAGACCACCTCGCACGTTCTTGGCGACGGATCTGAGCTAGGCACCTCGCGGAATCGGAAGTGCCCGACGATGCCCAGCGCCAGTAGCGAGATGAAGACCACTGAGATCCAGGACAGAAAGACCCCGCTTTGGCTCAGATGTCCCACAGAGAAAGCCAGAAGATGCTGCTGGAAGTAAGCCCACAAACCGAGGGGAACGTCGCCCTCTTTCACCATTTTGGTGCTCACATACGCTGCGAGCTGCCCCCCAGCATACGTCAACCAGGGTAGGTAGACCAACAATAGAACTGCCTGTGCCCCCAGCCACTTGACCAGGAACCGTCTGCGCTGCCTCAACCATAGAAGCGCCAAGATGGTTTGAAAGACCGGGACGAACACTGCGTAGTACTGCGTGTACATAGCCGTTGATGTGACAACTATGTAGAGCATCCACTGAAGCCATGAAGAAGAGGCATCCTCTTTCCCCTCCGCCAGTGCGAGAAAGAGGTAGACCGACACAAGTACCAGCAGGGTGACGAGGGCGTACATTCGCACTTCCTGAGAATAGTAGACGTGGAAGGGCGCCAGAGCCATCGTCAGCGCGGCCATTATGCCCACCCGCACACCGAACAGACGGCGACCCACGAGAAAGATCATGGGAATGGAGAGAGTACCGATGGCCACGGAGAAGAACCGAACTGAAACAGCGCTTGAGCCAAGGAACAGAGTCCATAGATGGAGCACCAGGTAGTAGAAGGGAGGATGGATATCGATTGCGGTGCGGGCGATCATGGTGGGGATATCAGCGGTGGCGAAGTAGACACTCCAACCCTCATCCCACCAAAGAGGCTGGAAGTCGAGCCTCACCGTGCGCAAGAAGAAGCCGATCGCAGCAATCGCCAAGAGCGAGATGACAGGCCTGCGGCAACATCGCCCCAGCCAGGAAGTAGTTGCCCAACCTAAGGACTTCACGCCAGACATCCTCACACGTCGAGTATTATATCATAGGCCCTTGGCAAGGGATACCAAGCCTCACTCCCCCCACTGTCGCCGTTCGTGCTCGCCCGATTTGAGCTTTGTGCCGTTTTCGAGTACAATACTACTCAATAACCAGACACCGAGGTGGCGCCCATGGAAGTGATTCTTCTGAAGGATGTGCCTAGACTAGGTCGGGCCGGGGAGCTCCGCAACGTGGCACCAGGGTATGCGCGCAACTATCTTGTCCCAGAAGGGCTTGCGACGCTGGTGACGAAAGGCGCTCTGAAACAACTCGAACTACAGAGTCAAGCGGAAGCCAGACGTCAGCGACAATTGGAGGCCGAGGCCAGGGAGCTCGCTGCCCAGCTAGAAGGCGTGACACTGACGCTCACCGCCAAGACCGGAGAGAAAGACCGGCTCTACGGCTCAATCACGAGCGGAGATATCGCCGATGCCCTGGAGAGCGAGATTGGGAAGAGTGTTGATCGACGCAAGATTGAGCTCGAGGAGCCAATTCGAGAGTTGGGGACATATTCAGTTCCCTTCAAGCTGCTCTCCGACTTGGCGCCCACCATTGTCGTGGAAGTGATCAAGAAGGAAGAGGAGGCTGGAGAGAAGGAGGCTGAATAGCAATGCGCAGGATTGACAAGAACTCTCCAGAATATGAGTTCGTCAGGCAACTGATAGACAACATCACTTGTGTCGTCTGCTCTGGCGAGTACAGCGAAACCGATATCTCCATCCTCGGCCAGCAGGAGGAGGTGTGGATGCTCATGGTCTCTTGCCCTCACTGCGCCACGCAGGCCATAATCCTTGCCGTGATAAAGGAACACGAGCAAGTTGAGATACTGACCGAGTTGACGCCCGAGGAACTGGAGCGCGCAGGGGATATCCCCACCATAAGCACCGATGATGTCCTAGACATCTACCGCTTCCTGCGGGATTTCGACGGGGATTTCCGCGAGCTTTTCAAGGAGGATCTAGGGGAGGTCTGATCTCGCATCGCAGCCTGTGTTCAAGAGGAACTCAGCAGCAGGAGCCGTCGCTTAGCAGCGACCGGCTTCTTTTCGTGCGGCCAGGTGTTGGCGGGCTCGGGTCAGGCCCGTCAATAGTCGCGTGAAAGCAGGTGACGGTTTCCGACGTGTACGTTGGCCAGCCCCGCCTCCCTGGCGGCCTCTTCGCATTCGCTGGCATGCCGGACCGAGGTACGCGGCAGATCTGGCATGAAGAAATGTGGGTGGAACCCCAGTAGGGAGTAGGGAATGGTGGGATCCAGGTTGGCGATGAAAGCAGCGAGGCGGCTCACCTCCTGGACATCCACGTAGCCTGGTACCAGGAGAGTACTGGCTATGATCAGTGGCGGCCCCTGACGTCGCCGTGTGTGGGCCGCTGCGCGGGCGAAGTTCTCCAGGGTGCGTTTGTTGGTCACTCCGGTCAGCGCTGTATGCAGGCTATCGTCGTATGCCTTCAGATCGAACTTGATGCAACCACCCGTCTCCAAGGCCAACTCCACCGCTTTCTCCAGCAGCCTCGGCTGCATGGAGCCGTTCGTCTCCCAACAGACCCTAACCCCTTGGTCCGCCAGGATCTTCGACGCAGCCAGAGCATGGAGCATCTGAGCCGAGGGGTCACCACCGAAATAGCAGACGCAGAACGTGTGCCGGTTCGCCTTCGCGGCAAGCTCCTGGGCCGTCATCCCCTTGTCCTCGTGTGACATCCGCCGATAATGCCAGTTCTGGCAAAAGAGGCAGTTGAAGGTGCAAGCACCATAGAACACCGCCAGGTTGTTGCAGCCGTATTTCTCGCTCCCTTCACAAACCCATGTCGCCACGCAGTTGGTGGGGAGAGGATCATGATACCAGTGCAGGATGCCCTTGGCAGCAGTGCCCGCTAGGTGGACCAGTTTGCCCTGCCTGTTAGCGCGCAGCCCGCAGAAGCCTCGCTGGCCTTCGGCGATCTGACACTCGTTGACGCAGAGATGGCACCCGACTCCTCCCACGTCTCGTGGTGGCCCCGTCGGCAAGCCGAACTCCCTGCGGGTCATCGCCTGCACCTCCCGGATGTGAGGCATCACCCGTTCGGGGTGCTGGCGAATGCAGTCAACGCAGGCAGCGAGGTTGTGGGCGACCAGCGACGACCGTCCACATATCTGACACTGACCTTTCCGCGGATGGCCCATATGGCGCTCCTGGGAAGTCTCGTTGCACGCCAATCCTAGCACGGGCACCTGTTCCGGGCAATCAAGAAGCCCAAATACCCAAAGGAGTGGAAGACAAAAGGAGCCGTTTGCCTGAGCAGGCGGCTCCTCTGGGGCCATGGCAACGGAGTAGCTCCCTAGTGATAGATACCCTCTTCCTCCACCCACTCCCCAGTGCGAAGATAGCGCAGTAGATCATCTTTCGCCTTGTGGAAGTGCACCATCAGGGACTCGTCAGACTCCTTGTTCATGCCAATCATGCGTCTCCCACACGCCGAACAACCAAGGGAAGCCTTGTAGCTGCCTGGGTTGCACCGCAGACAGCCACACAGCCTGATCATCATTAGGGAAAAGGCCAGGGCGTCCTCGTCGGTTTCCGGCAGATCAGCGATTCGTCCCACCATGCTCTGCCACTGCCCGTCTCCCACATCCATAAGAGCCGAGACGCTATCGTGGGGAAACAGCAGTTCGGCCCTGAAATACACCGTTTTCATTTCGAACCCTCACCTCTCCTCTGTGCGATACGGAGAAAGCATATACTAGTGCTCGCCATCAATAACGTGGAGTATGAGACTCAACCAGCTTTCTCCTGCCCAGAGAGATGAATAGCGCGTTGGCATCCAAACAACCCTCCCTCTATACAAAAGTGGGGTGAGAACGAAGCCCTCACGCCCACGGGAGAATCTACTACTATCTTACCACGTTTTCACCAGTTTGTCAAGCAGTTGTTTATACAACCTCCCCGGGAGCTAGCTATGGTCCCACATATAGTTGTCAACTGCCTCGAACAACACTATATCTAGTGAGGCGTTTCTAACCTCTGCGGACATGTCAGACTCGACATGCTCCGCCACCGTGCCTGCTCACCCCACCCGGACCCCTGCCCAAGATCAAACAGCAGGCTCAAAGGAGAAAACCTGAGCGAAACAGTGCTGGACGCAGCTGGGCCACAGCTCTTCGTCAATCCGCTCCACACACAGATCACATTTGAATGCTACACCATCTTCCTCATCGAAGAAGATCGACTCGTAGGGGCAAACCTCTACGCAAATCCTGCATCCGCTGCAACTGGCAGAGCTCAGGAGAACTATGCCGTCCTTCCGCTGCTTGATGGCTCCCTCAGGGCATGCTTCAACACAAGGCGGTGATGCGCAGTGCACACACACCAGCGGCAGGTAGTGGCCTCTCTCCTCTGACTCCGCCCTCGTCCCATCGGCCCGCACGACCTTGATCCAGCCACCCTTCTCCGGAGGGATGCCATGGATCTCTTTGCAAGCGATCTCACACGCATAGCACCCCATACATTTCTTCAAGTCAACAGCCAGAATGCTGTCCATGACTGCACTCCTCATGACTGGTCTTCAGCGCGATACACCTTGCAGACGATGCCCCGGGTTTGGATCGCCCCTACGAAGGGATCATAAGGTGGGTCGTTCCCGATCAAGACGTTGATATTCGCCCGACGGTAGCCGTGAAGTGTCTCCACGCCCTCCTCTGGAAACCACCATGCGTGAGTGACCATCACGACGCGGGGATCGATGTTCTCCGTCAGGTAGGCCTTTTGCCTGACACGGCCTCTCCTGGTCTCAATGTGCACCCAATCATCGTCAGCGATGCCAAGCTCGCAGGCAGTCTGTGGATGTATCTCCATCACTGGTTCTGGCACGACCTCCCGGAGGATAGGTATCTCCCGGTTTTCCGAGTGGAAGAAGACTGGGATGCGGGCAGTCGTCATGATCAGAGGATACTCCTTGGCCAGTTCCGGCTCGCTGTAGGGCGTCTCTGGAGGCTCCTGATAGGCGGGCAGCGGATCGTATCCCCAGTCGGCGAAGCGCTGAGAGTACAGTTCCACCTTCCCCGATGGGGTCTTGAAGCCCTTCCGCTCGTACTTCCGATATCGCTGCGGTCCCTCCAGGTAGCCCAGTTGCTTGAATTCCTCGAAGGTGATGCCCGCGGGTTGCAGGATGTAGTCCAGGGACTCCTCCACGTTATCCCAGAAGTACTCCTCAAACCCCAGGCGCTTGCCCAGTTCATTCATGATCCTTTGATCGGACCAAGCCTCCCCCACCTGGGCCACCTTCTGGCGCGGCCACACGAGGCCGCAGCGCTGCCAATAGTTGCCGATGTCATTCAACTCCAGGTAGCTGGCGGCCGGCAGAACCACATCAGCCAGCTCCGCCGAAGGGGTCATGAACAGATCAACCATCACCGTGAAGTCCACCTTCATCAGCGCCTGATGAACCTGGTCAACGTGGGGCAAGGTCAGCAGGGGGTTGGTCCCATGAAGATAGAGCATCCTGATAGGATATGGCTTCTCCTCAAGGATGGCCTTGATCACCAGTTGCGGGGCAAGGGTCTGTCCCAGGACCGCCAGCTTGAACTCATCGGCACCCAACATCTTGGCCTGCTGCTCCGGAGGCAGAGCGTCGGGGAGCATGAAAGCGGTGGACTTCACAAGGGGTGGAGGCGTCCAGTTCCGATCTCCGCCAGGCACGTCCAGGTTGCCGGTGATGGCTCTCAGGATCGACATCGCACGACCGGTCTGCACCGCATTGATGTTCTGCTCCCAGGCCACCCCCCACTGGATGGCGGCTGGTCTAGAGGTGGCATAGAGTCGCGCTGCGTCGCGCAGCACTTCAGGTGACACCCAGGTGATGCGCTCCACCTCATCGGGTGGATACTCACTAGCGCGCTCCCTCAGCTCGTCAAAGCCCACCGTCCAATCCCCCACGAACTCCTCGTCGTACAAGCCCTCCTCAATGATAACGTTGATCATTCCCAGCGCCAGGGCCAGATCAGTGCCGGGCCTGAGTTGGACCCAAACGTCGGCTCTGGCAGCCATGGGCGTGTACCTGGGGTCTATCACGATGAACTTGGAGCCGCGGTCCAGAGCCCGCAAGAGTTGAGCACCGCAAACGCCATCGGCACTAGTGGTGACCACGTTGTTGCCCCACATCATCACACAACCTGGGGGGTAATCATAATCCGGGATGGGGTAGAACCCATGGGTCAGGTGAGAGGCGATGACCCGGGGATAGTAGCACAGGTAGCCCGCAGCCATCACGTTGGGCGTCCCGAAGACGTTTGCCAGGCGCCACAGGAAGTACTCGTAACTGCGATGCGTACCCTGGCCGAAGACAACGGACTCAGCACCGAACTCCTCCCTGGCCTCCTTCATCTTCGTGGCGATGAGGTCCAGGGCCTCGTCCCAGGATATCCTCTTCCACTTTCCCTCCCCGCGCTCGCCGTCCCTCAGCAAGGGGTGCTTCAAACGATGAGGACTGTACAGCTTGTGAAGCCCAGCCAAGCCCTTCGAGCACAGCGTGCCGCGATTGATGCGGCAGTCGGGATCGCCTTCTATGCGGACCGGTTTGCCATCCCTCATGTGGATCAGTATCCCACAACCCCCGTGATCCATGCGACAGCAGCTTCTGACGATCTCGTCCATGCCCTGCGTCTCCACAGCTATGTCCCTCCCCCTGCGGAATGAGAGATGGAATGTTCTGAGGATAGTCGACACCATTCTACTTGAACGCACTGCCCTCAGCAACCATAGCTGTTGCACCCTCCTGCCAATGACCTATAATCAGCGTGCCTTTGAACGTAACGAGTCTTCGCCGCGCGCACCCCGGGCTGGCCTCGAAATGACAACGCCTCTTGTGCCGATGCCGCCGGTGGGCCGAAGCGCCTCGTGGGAGAACTGGAAATCGCAGAACATGCGTAGAGCAATCGACCTTGGTGGCGATGATTGGCGTTTCGGCTCTGTGGCTCCAAAGCCGCCTACGGCCTCGGTGGACGATAGGGCCGACGTAGACGAGTGGCTTCCCGCCACTGTGCCTGGCAACGTACGATCTGACCTCTTGGCTCTGGGCAGGATGGAGGACCCCTTCTACGGTACCAACAACGAAGACAGCCAATGGGTGGATGCCTTCGACTGGTGGTACACCCGACCGCTCCAGGTCCGCTTGAGGGAAGGAGAGCGGGCCTTCCTGATCTTTGACGGGATAGACTACATCTCCGCTGTCTACCTGGATCAGATCGAACTGGGCCGACACGAGGGCATGTTCTCGCGCCAAGTCTACGAGATCACCGGCTTGACCAAAGCCCAGGGATCCGAGGTCGCGGTGCGCATCTGGGGTTCGGACTCCTTGCCCCATCCGCGGTTGTCCTGGCAGGAGAGACTCTGGTCGCCGGTTGCCACAGCCCTTCAGCGCGGCCAGGAGGCCTTCCCACCTCGGTCCGCGACCCTCAAGTGCCAGATGGGCTTTGGCTGGGACTTCGCACCGCGGATGAGGACGATGGGCCTGTGGGATGGTGTTTCCCTGGTCGTCACCCGTTCGGTCTTCGTTAGAGAGGTCTTCATCAAGACACATCTCGAGCATCACGCAGCACAGGTCACGCTGCTGGCAACGCTGGACTCCGATAGAGCCCAGGAAGTGGACGCGGAGGTGCTGATAACCCACAAGACTAGCTCCGAACCATCGGAGCGGCAGTGGAGATATGACCTGACCCTGGAGCAGGGGCAGCAAACCAGGGAACTGGAGTTCACACTGCCAGAACCCGACCTCTGGCAGCCCTGGGACCGAGGAGAACCCCACCTCTACGACCTTCAGCTGCGCATACTATGCGGGGAGCAACCCTTGGACTCAGTCAGGGAGAGCTTCGGCGTGCGAAGTGTGGAGATGGCCCGCAATCCGGAGACCCCGGTCGGCAGTGAGCACTGGACTGTGGTGTTGAATGAAGCGCGGGAGTTCATCCGCGGGGCCAACTGGGTACCGCTCGACGCCCTTCCCGGCCGGTCGAGGCACACGGATTACCAAGCTTTGATTACCATGGCCAAAGAAGCCGGAATCAACCTGCTGCGGGTTTGGGCAGGGGGACTGCGCGAGAAGAAGGCCTTCTATGATCTCTGTGACAGGGAGGGGATCATGGTGTGGCAGGACTTCCCACTGGCCTGCTTGCCGCTGGGGCACTTCCCGCGCCGACGAGCTTTCCGCCACCTGTTGGCTCACGAGGCGCGAAGCATGGTGCGCCAGTTGCGCAACCATCCATCCCTGATACTGTGGTGTGGTGGCAACGAGTTCAGCTACAAGCGCAATCGCAGGCTGGTGGACACACTGGAGGCCATTGTCGAGCAGGAAGATGGTACCCGTCCTTTTCGCAAGAGCTCTCCCGGGCGTGGCGATAGACACAACTGGGTGGTGTGGCACGCCAAGGCCCCCGCTCGTGATTACCGCGAGGATCGGTCCCAGTTCGTCAGCGAGTTTGGTCTCCAGTCCCTTCCAGGCGTCTCCTCGCTGTCCCGCTTTCTGCCCCGGAAAGACCTGCATCCGCCTGGCGAGGGATGGAGGTACCATTCCGCCCAGGTGGAGAAGCTGGAGCGATACGTAGCTCCCCACTCCCCTCGCACCCTGGCGGAGTGGGTGGACGCCTCCCAGAAGGGTCAGGCCCTCGCTCTGCAAGTCGCCATCGAGCATTTCCGCCGACGCAAGTACCGCACCAGCGGCGCCATCTTCTGGCAGTTCAACGACCCCTGGCCCGCCATCTCGTGGAGCGTCGTCGACTACTACCGCCGACCCAAACGCGCTTATGTAAAGCTGAAGACGCTCTACAACCCCGTCCTCATCAGCCTCGAGTATGCATTGCAGGAGTATCGTCCCGGCGACGTCTTCCAGGCCGACATCTGGGTCATCAACGACCTGCTGACGCCGCACCGCGATTGCCTCTTGGAGATCAACCTCGACGACCGAAGGATCTACTCACGCACGGTCTCGCTCCCGGCGGATTCCAGCCAGAAGGTGGGCTCCGTCGAGCATCGTCTGGGCCCCCACAAAGGTCACTTGACGGTCACTTTGCAGAGACAAAGGCAACTGATCTCCAGCAATGAGTACGACCTGCTCTACCATGACCCTCGTGACGCTCGGTGGATAGACGTCCTGTACTCCAAGCTCGGTCAATGGGCCATGGAGTAGCCATGCCGTCAATCAGGCAAAGAACTCCCTTGAGCAATCAGGGAAGAGGGGCTATAATAGGCCGGGAGTTGCAGGATGATGATGCTGGTAACAGGGGGCGCGGGTTACATTGGAAGCGTCGCCACAGAGGAGCTGATCAAGGCCGGCTACGACGTCGTCGTCTACGACAACCTGACGCAAGGGCATCGCCAAGCTGTCCACCCCCAGGCGGTCTTAGTGGAAGCGCACCTGGCAGACCGGGGAGCGCTGAACAGCGTGTTCGCAAAGCACGACATCCAGGCCGTCATGCACTTCGCAGCCCACAGCGTGGTTTCCTTCTCGATGCACGACCCTTTGCTCTTCATCAGAGAGAACGTGGGCCATGCCATCAACCTGCTGGAAGCGATGGCCGCTCATGACGTGAAACGCTTCATCCTTTCCTCGACCGCCAACGTCTACGGCGATCCAGAACGCATACCTATCCGAGAGGAAGACGGTCTGGCGCCCGGCAGCCCTTACGGGGAATCGAAACTGATGATCGAGAGGATCCTCCACTGGTGCGAGGTAAGGTACGGGTTGCGTTATGCCAGCCTGCGGTACTTCAACGCCGCCGGAGCCTCCGAGGCCTACGGTGAGCATCATGACCCTGAGACTCACTTGATCCCTCTCCTGTTGAAGGTTGCGCTGGGTCAGAGGGAGCATCTGGACATCTATGGTAGCGACTATCCCACGCGAGATGGAACCTGTGTGCGCGACTACATTCACCTGATAGACTTGGCGCAGGCCCACATCCTGGCTCTGGAGGCACTGGACGAAGGGAGTCGCATCTACAACCTGGGCAACGGTGAAGGATTCACTGTGCAGGAGGTAGTGACTACAGCCCGAGAGGTTACCGGCCATCCGATCCCCGCCAGAATAGCTCCACGGCGCTCTGGCGATCCCGCAACTCTGGTGGCCAGCTCTGAGAAGATACGACGTGAACTGGGATGGGAGGCACGGTCTCCCGACCTGAGGGAGATCATCGAGAGCGCCTGGCGCTGGCAACAAGCCCACCCTGAAGGGTATGCTGAATGAGAGCCGCGTCTGCTGGCTCAAGGGTGCGGAGCCGGCACCCGGAGCCAGGTGACTGATAGGAGGAACCGTGGCCGAGGTCATCAGTTATCCCTTTCTCGCCGTGGTCGGACAGGAGGAGATGAAGACCGCCCTCATCTTGGCTGCCATCAATCCGCGGGTCAGGGGTGTGCTTCTGGTTGGGCCTCGAGGCACCGGCAAGACCACTGCGGCCCGAGGTCTGGTAGACCTGCTGCCGCCGGTACCCCGGAGCATGTGCCCTCAGGGCTGTGAGCCTCGACTTGCGGCCATCTCCAGCGAATACATCTGCCCCGACTGTGCGGCCAAGCTGGATGCAGGAGAGGAGATCACTTACTCCGCTCCCATGCAGGTATTCGAACTCCCCCTCAACGCCACCATGGATGATGTGCTCGGAGGACCGAATCCAAGAATTGCACTGGAGCAGAGCCGCTGGCAGCTGCAACAGGGTCTGCTGTACTACGCCCACAGCAACGTCCTCTATGTAGACGAGATAAACCTCCTGGATGAGGACATAGTCAACTGCATCCTAGATGCGGCATCCAGAGGGTACTACGTGGTGCGCCGGGGACGCCTGATAGGCACGTTCCCCTCCCAATTCCTGCTCATCGGCTCGATGAATCCAGAAGAAGGACAGTTGCGCCCCCAGCTCATGGACCGCCTAGGGCTGAGGGTAGTTGTCTCCCCATTGCCTGATCCTGAACAACGGATGGAGGTATACGAGCGCAACAGACGCTTTGCCGACGACCCTGTCAGCTTCGCGGCAGGCTATGCCGACGAAACCATGGCTCTCGCGGAGGAGATAGCCCGCGCCAAGGATCTGCTACCGCGGGTCACCATCCCCTCCGACATAGCCAGGCCAGCGATCAGGCTGATTGAGTCCTTGAAGATCCAATCCCATCGGGCGGAGATCGTACTCCTGGAGGCCTCCCGCGCCCGGGCTGCCGCCGACGGGCGCACGGAGGTGAAGCACGAGGACATCAATGTCACCGCGCTCCTGGCCCTCCGCCAGCGTAGGAGCGACTTCATGGAGCGCTTCGTGATGGAAAGCCGGGAAGAGGATGAAAGAATCGCCAGTGGCATAGACGCAATCCTGGGACACGAAAACGGATAGATGCGCCTGGGAATCAACGGGTTCTTCTGGAATCAGGAAACGACAGGTAGCGGGCAATACACCCATCAACTCGTAGACGAGCTTCTGGCCCTCCCAGATGGGCCGGAATGTGTGCTCTTCAGGCCCCACTGCAAGAGGGCGCCCACAAGCACGATCGCCTCAACGCGTAAGGGTAAGGTAGAAGAACGCTTCTTGTCTTGGCCCGCTCCGCTGGGTGAGAACCTTGCCAAGCTGTGGTTCGAGCAAGTCTCCTTCCCACAGGCCTGCCTGGAGCAGAAGGTTGACGTGGCCCATGTGCCGTACTTCGCAGCCCCCTTCCAAGCTCGCGGGAGCACGGTGGTCACCGTCCACGATCTCATCCCCCTCATCCTGCCGGCATATCGCGGGTCAATCCTGGTGCGCTGGTACACGCGACTGGTCGCTGCCGGGGCCAGGCGAGCACAGGCCGTGATCACTGATTCCCTATCCTCCAAGAGGGACATCACCACCCTGCTGGAGATCCCAGCGGCCCGCGTGCACGTGGTCCATCTGGCCGCGAACGAGATATTCAGACCCGTGCGGGATTTCCAGGCGCTGGCCGCCATGCGGCAGAAGTACGACCTGGAGGGGGAGTACGTTCTGTATCTCGGGGGATTCGACCACCGTAAGAACCTCAAGATGCTGCTCCTCGCTTTTGCTGCACTCGTCGACGATTCGAGCCTCAAAGCCCGACTGGTGATCGCCGGACCCCTTCCGGACCGGGAATCCTCTTTCTTACCAGATCCCCGCGCCATGGCACAGAGATGGGACCTGAAAGACAGGGTGAGCTTCATTGGCTGGGTTCCAGACGAAGACAAGCCAGCCCTGTATAGTGAAGCCACTCTTTTCGTCTTTCCCTCCCTCTACGAGGGCTTCGGCCTGCCACCCCTGGAGGCCATGTCATGTGGGACGGCAGTCATCACCTCCAACCGGGGTTCTCTCCCGGAAGTGGTTGGAGATGGTGCCATGCTTGTCGACCCCCAAGACGCGGACGGCCTGGCCCGCGCCATGAACGCGTTGCTGCGGGACGAGGTCCAGAGAAAGGAACTCTCCGCCAAGGGAATGGAGCGAGCACGGGTCTTCTCCTGGAAGAAGACTGCGACGCAGACGATGGAAATCTACAAGTCAGCAGTGGCCGCAGGATGAAGCGTTCTGCAAAGCACATCAAAGTGCTCATGATCTCCAAGGCCTGTGTGAGGGGGAGCTATCAGAAGAAACTGGAGGAACTGGGCACGTTCGACGACGTGCAACTGACCGTCATCGTACCTCCCTACTGGGCAGAGAGAGGAGGGAGGATCCACTTGGAGCGGGCTCACACACAGGGCTACGAACTCCTCACGGAGAAGATGGCTCTGAACGGGCACTTCCACCTCAGCTTCTATCCCAACCTGGGTGCACACGTGCGACGCTTGCAGCCGCATATCATGCACATAGACGAGGAGCCATACAACCTGGCCACCTTCCAGGCCATGAGGATGGCACAGAGCGTGGGGGCAAGAGCCCTCTTCTTCACCTGGCAGAACCTTCTGCGCCACTACCCTTTCCCCTTCAGTTGGATGGAGGGATACAATTACCGACATGCGGCTCATGCCATCGCCGGCAACGTGGAGGGTGTGGGAGTGCTGCGTAGCAAAGGTTATCAAGGGCCGGTTAGCGTGATACCGCAGTTCGGCGTGGATCCGGAGACGTACCGGCCTGCGCAGGTCTTGGACCAGAACGAATCCCCGCACTTTCGAATCGGCTATGTGGGACGCCTGGTGGAAGAGAAAGGGGTGGACCTCCTGCTGCGAGCAGTGGTTGGGCTGAGAGAAGATTGGCTCCTATCTGTCCTGGGGGGCGGACCGTTCAAGTCTCAGTTGAGGCGGCAGGCCAGGGAGTTGGGCATAGGGGACAGGGTCAGGTTTGAAGCATCGCTGCCCTCAGCAGAGATGCCCTCGCACTACAAGGGCCTCGATGTTCTGGTGCTGCCCTCCAGGACGCGGCGCCACTGGAAAGAGCAGTTTGGCCGCGTATTGATCGAAGCCATGAGCTGCGGCATACCGGTGATTGGATCCAACTCGGGGGAGATCCCGCAAGTCATCGGTGACGCGGGATTGATCTTCCCCGAAGAGGATTGGGGAGCCTTGCAAGCGCACGTAAAGCACCTGATGGACCATGAACAAGCGCGTAGGTCATGGGCGGAGAAAGGCCGACAACGAGTAATGGAAGAATACACCCAGAGGCACATCGCTGCCGCAACGCGTAGCGTCTATCTCGCTATCATGCGCCGGGATGATTGATGCCAACATGGCAGCGCAACCGAGGCTGGTCCAAAGCCCCTTGCCTACATGCACCTTGGCGAGTATGATTGGCTGCTAGCATGCACATTGGTTTGAACGCTCAGTTGGTGTCTTCTGCGAGAAGTGATCGCGCCGCCGGGATCAGCTGGTACATCCATAACCTGCTCCAGCGTCTTTCCAGCGCTCGCCACCAGCACCGGTACACGGTTTTCCTGGGCGACAGAGAGGCAGCACAAAGCCTCAGCGATCTGGAAACGCGGGTTACTTCCCTGCCCACTGCCAGACCTGCGGCCAGGATTTTCTGGGAGCAAGTCTTGCAGCCTATGCAACTGGTGAGGGAGGGCGTGGATCTACTTCACTCCCTGGCTTTCGTTCAACCGATATTCCTCACGTGCCCGGGGGTAGTGACCATCTACGATCTCAGCTTTATCCTATTCCCAGAACGCCTCCACCCTTTGCGGCGACTCTACTTGAGGTGGGGTACTCGACGCTCGGCCAGAGAGGCTCGACGCATCATTGCCATCTCACACAGCACGAAGCAAGACATCGTGAAACTCCTGGGAGTGGCGGAGACAAAAGTGGATGTGGTATCCTGTGGCGTGGATGAGGACTTCCAACCGATAGAAGACCCGCAACTGCTGGATGATTTCCGGCTCAAGCGGCGCCTCCCACAGCGGATCATTCTATTTGTGGGCACGATAGAGCCTCGGAAGAACCTCGTTACTTTGCTGAAAGCGTACGCCTTGCTCGGACAGAAGGCTCAACTTCCGCCGCTGGTCATCGGGGGACCGAAGGGGTGGCATCATCAAGAAGTCTTCGCAGCGGTGGAGGAGCTAGACTTGCGAGAGTCCGTCGTGTTCCCAGGATACATCTCGAGACAGGAGTTGCCGCTCTGGTACAACGCAGCCGACTGTCTCGTCTATCCATCTCTGTACGAAGGTTTTGGTCTACCTCCTCTGGAAGCCATGGCCTGTGGAACTCCTGTGATCACCTCAAATGCCTCTTCCCTGCTGGAGGTTGTGGGTGACGCTGGGATGCTGGTGAGCCCGAGCAGTGTGGAAGAGATAGCAAACGCCATGCATAGAGTATTGACTGACGACGACCTGCGCACGCAGATGAGCGAGAAAGGGCTGAGCAGGTCACGTGACTTCTCGTGGCATAGGGCCGCTGAATTGACTGTGGAGGTGTATGAGCGGGCCATGAGCGATTCGGGAACGCAGGTGCCATGATGTTTGGCACGTACAAACGTTGGTCCACCATAGCCCTGGTTGCGACAGACATATTGCTCATCAATGTCGCCTTTGCACTGTCCCATTACGTGCGCTATGAACTGCAGTGGATACGCGGTGTGGCCGAGGCCTACTACGTGCCTTTCAGGGCGTACGTGCCGGTGAGCCTACTCTTGACGGTGATTCTACTGGTGGTCTTCAAGGCCGAGGGACTGTACGATCGAAGACGCGGGACCTCATGGCTAGACGAGATATACACCATCTTCAAGTCCACCCTGATCGGCATGGCGATAATGATCTTCCTCTTCTTCCTGTATCGCGCCCACTTCTACTCTCGGCTCATCTTCTTGTACGCTTTTCTCCTCATCGGCGGGATGCTGAGCCTCAGCCGCCTGGTGGAGCGGCAGATAAGGAACCACCTGCGGCGCCGCGGGGTGGGGGCAGACCGCATAGTCATCGTCGGCGCCGGAGTGGTCGGTCGCGCCATCATGAGCAGCATCCTGGCCAGACCTGAGCTTGGATATCGGCCGGTGGGCTTCGTTGACGATGATCCCCACAAGCAGGACAACGACATCGGGCCTTTCCAAGCCCTAGGCGGGACAGCGGATCTCCCCGCCATCCTTAGAAGGGAGGCCGTGGACGAAGTCATCATCAGCCTTCCCCGGATCTCCTACCGGAAGGTGCTCGGGATCATCACTGACAGTGAGCGCCGCGGGGTGCGGGCTCGCTTCGTACCCGATCTGCTCCAGATGAGCCTGAGCCAGGTGGACACAGACGAGATCAACGGCATCCCTCTGATCGGGATGAAGGAGCCGACGCTCAAGGGCTGGAAAATCGCCTTGAAGCGCATCATTGATATCGCAGTCTCCAGCGTCGCCCTCCTGCTTCTGGCGCCGCTGTTCTTCCTGATCGGCGCCCTGATCAAACTGGATTCCCCGGGGCCCGTATTCTTCAGGCAGATCCGTCTTGGGCGAGGAGGGAAGCCCTTCACCTGCTACAAGTTCCGTTCCATGCGACAGGAAGCCGAGCAGGAGCGGCCTGGACTGACTGACCTGGACGAGGCCAAGGGCCCGATATTCAAGATCAAAGATGACCCTCGGATCACGGGGCCGGGGAATATCCTCCGGCGCTTCAGCCTGGACGAGCTGCCCCAGCTCATCAACGTTTTTCTGGGTGACATGAGCCTGGTGGGCCCGCGGCCCCCTCTTCCGTCAGAGGTGGAGCAGTATGAGGATTGGCATCGGGATCGTCTCAACATCCCTTCAGGGATCACAGGCCTCTGGCAGGTGATGGGGAGAAGCGATCTCAGCTTCGACGAGATGGTGATGCTCGACCTGTTCTACGCTGAGAACTGGTCGCTGTGGCTCGATTTCAAGATCATGGTCAGGACCCTCCCGACCGTGCTCTTGGGTCGTGGCGCCTACTGAGGACTCAGCGACGTGTGACGCGACCAAGGCAACTCCAACTATTGCACTGCTGACCATGCGTATGACTAGTAAAGGAGAAAGCCAGAGATGGCGACTCTGACGCTGCCGGCCCTGATCGACATCCACGTCCACCTGAGGGACCCAGGAGCCACACACAAGGAGGACTTCGCGACCGGAACCGCTGCCGCCCTGGCAGGAGGGGTGGTGGCGGTGCTGGACATGCCCAACAACACACCACCGACCACGGACGAAGCGGCCCTTCGCCGCAAAGGGGAACTGGCGTCCACCAAGGCACGCTGCGATTTCGGATTCTACCTGGGAGCCACGGTCGGGAACGCCGGGCAATCTGTTGGAATCCACGAGGTCGCCGGACTGAAGATGTATCTCAACGAGACCTATGGTCCCCTTCAACTGGAGGCTCTCTCGACGGTGATGGCACACTTCAGGCACTGGCCCAGGGGCAAGCCCATCGCTGCGCACGCTGAGCAGTTGTCCACCGCCGTGGTTATCGGGCTGGCGCAGCTCTATGGTAGATCAGCACATATCTGCCACGTCAGCCGCAAAGCGGAGATCGAACTGATCAGACACGCCAAAGCGAATGGCGCCAAGATCACCTGTGAAGTGACTCCGCACCATCTTTTCCTCACTGAGCAATACGCCGAGAGAGTGGGGGGCTTTGGTCACGTGAAGCCTGCCCTGGGCACGCCAGAAGACAGGGAAGCACTGTGGGCCAATCTGGATATCGTAGACGCGGTGGCCTCCGACCACGCACCGCACACCATTGAGGAGAAGGAAAGCGAGACCCCACCTCCAGGTGTGCCTGGCCTGGAGACCACGTTGCCCCTTCTCCTCAACGCCGTGGCCGAGGGACGACTCTCCGTGGAGCGGCTAGTGGAATTGACCCACCATGGCCCCGCGCGTGTCATGGGCGTCCGGCCTCCAGAGGAATCCTATGTCGAAGTAGATCCAGACGCCCGCCACTTGCTCCACGGTGCAGATCTGCTCACCAAGTGCCGATGGACCCCTTTCGAAGGCATGAGGGTCCAGGGCCTGGTGCGAAGCGTCTATCTGCGGGGAACGAGAGTCTACGAGGATGGCGAAGTCCTGGCCCCTCCAGGCTCAGGCAGGTCCCTTGTACTGTCTTGATCGGAACCTATCGCTTCCACGGCAGAGACGGTACCTGCGCAGGCTGGGCATAGGGTCCACCGCGAAACTCATCCCAATAGTCCTTGCCATTGACCACCGAGTAAGCGAATATCACCTGCCCCTGGCATCCAGCCTGGCGCGCCATTCTGATGCGCGCCTCGATCTCGGAGAAAGAGGCGTAATCGGCGTGGATCCCGGCATATACGTGCCGCCCGTATGACTCGGCCATGAAGTCCTGGACGAGGGTATTAAAGCGTTCACGGCTGCCTTTCACGGCTGTCCCATACAGCATCGGCGCGAGATAATCCATCTTGCCCATCTCCAGCCAGCCCCTCGAGTCCTGAAAGTAGCCACCGTATCCCTCGTACGTCGTGCTGCCGTAGGTGACCCACTTCCACTTGTCTTGGTAGATAGGCCATACGGCTGCGGAAAGGGCAACACCAGGTCGCAGAGGGATCACCTCGTCATTGATGCGGCTCACTAGCTCCGTTACCTGGGCCCGTTGCCAATCGGCTCGATCCTCCGTGCCGGCTTCGCGCCTGCGCTGCTCGCTCACGGGATCATACGAGAAGTAGGGACCACTGTATCGCACGTAGTCCAGGTGCAAGCCATCCACATCGTAGTTCAGAACGATGTCCCTACACACGGCCACGAAGTGTTGAACCACGGCTGGATGCCCAGGATTGGCCGACAGGTAGTGCTGATTCAATCCCATCGGGTTGCGGTTGCTGTCCCACTGCACCCACTTGCTCTCGTAGAGATCATTGAAGCGATGATACATGTGCCTGGGCGTCGTCTGCCTGGGGGGCGTCTCGCCCAGCCAAGCAGGGTAGACATTGACGTAGGCGTGCAACTCCAGCCCCGCCGCGTGGGCTTCGTCAATGGCCACACGGAGCGGATCCCAGCCCGGGTACCGGCCCAGCGTACCGGGCAGTCGGTCCGCCCAGGGCTCCTGGACGGAGAAGTAGTAGGCATCCCCGTTGCCACGGACCTGGAAAAGAAGAATGTTGAAGTTGGCCGACGCAGCTTTGTTGACGACGGTCCGTACATCGGCCTCCGTCCTGTACGACCAACGCGGAACCCACAGCGCCCGAGCTTCGACGGAGGGAATCGAAGCCTGCTCGATGCCAGCCCAGGTCTCAGTGGCAGACGCTTGGTCGAGGGGAACCTGAGAGGAATCGCCGGTCTGCTCTCCAGGGAAGGGCAGGTGCTCCGCGTCCATGTCTGCGGCCACCGAGAACTCCAGATCCCTCGAGCCCTTTCCCCGCGAGCCAGCCCAAAAACCAAGCGCCAGCGCCAGGATCAGCAGTCCGCCGCCGAGCACCCACTTCACCCTACTGCGCACGTCTGGTCGCACCTCCTCCCCGCATCCAGGTACCTGCGATTCCCACGCTAGTCAAGGCCGGTCCAGCAGGCATGTTCTCTCCGGGTGACATCATCCACTCGGGCCCGAAGGTGAGCTCTGAGACGGTTTCTTCCACCAACGAGTGTTGCACGACGGTGCCAGGGGTCAAAGCGCGCCTGCTGCGGTTGGACGTTTCAACCCTCGACAGCGATTATACCCCTCAACCTGGAAATCCGCCAGAGTCGATAGTTCCAGTATCCGGTCCCCAGACCGCTGTGAGACCACTGGGCTAGGCTGGTGTATGGCGGCGCGTCGCGACACCCTCACCGTAAGCTTGCCGCTGGCGCGACCTGGGGTGGCTCTTTGCGCTCCATGCGCAAGCATGAACACACATGGTGCTAGTCCGCGCTGGCGTCTGTCCACTTTCAAGAACACACCTTGCTCTCTCTTGCGCTTTGTGCTACTATCTAGTAGACAACTGACCATAGATCTCCGTTCCTTGCGCGTGGCGCAAGGCAGCGGCTGAGCAGGAGCAGAGCGGTTCGAATGCTTTCACTGCACCACCAGGCTCATCTCACGCTCCGTGAGGATGAGCCTGTTTCTTTGATGGTCACATTCGCGCGCGCGAAGGGCAACTCTCACCTACACCGGCAGCGAAAGTATCAGTCCCGGCGAAGGCAGCATCGCCCTGCATGTCAAGCCCACCTGGGAGCCAGCCGATGGCGAGGTGCATTACCTCTTCCAGGCGGGGAGCACGGGCACCGACCACCTCGGCCTCTACAAGGACGATAGCCAAGGGGATCCACAGTTGCACTTCAAGGTGGTGGACGGCGCACAGACCTACGAGGTGACCGAGGGCGCGGAGATGGCGGCGGGCAGTTGGAACAGCCTGGTCGCCACCTGGCGGGACAATGGTGGTCAGGCGAATTTGTACCTCAACGGCCAAGGATCGGACTCGGACACCGTCACCGGCACGCTGAGCGACACACTTGACATCTGGCTGGGTTCAAAGGCGGGGGGAGGCGACGTGGTCGAGGCCGCCGTGGCCAACCTGATGGTCTACAGTGAAGAGATGACCGAGGCGCAGGCCCTCAGCATGCACCGAGCGCTCATCTGGACCGACATTCTGCCAGAGGACGAGGAATGGACCACCTCTACCGTGACCACGACCTACGAATACGATGGACTGTACCGGGTCATCACGGCCACCTACTCTGCGGGGGCGGAGTACATCTACACATACGATCCGGTGGGCAACCGCCAGACGATGGACTCGCCTGAGGGCACCGTGAACTACACCTACGACGCCGCCAACCGCTTGACCAGCGTGGGAGGAGTCACCTATACTTGGGACGATAACGGCAACCTGACCTCGGACGGCGTCCGTGATTACGACTACGACCGTGCCAACAGATTGACCCAGGTCACCGGTAGTCCCTTAACAACCCAGTTCGCCTACAACGGGGACGGCGTCAGAATCAGCAAGACCGTGGACGCCGGGACCACCCAATACGTCCTCGACCTGGCGGCCACGCTGCCAGTGGTGATCAGCGATACCGACGCCATCTACCTCTACGGCCTGGACACCATCGCCCAGCAGCAGGCCGAAAGACAGTACTACTTGCACGACGGGCTGGGAAGCGTGCGACAACTGGCCGATGCGAATGGCCAGATAGCGACCAACTACGCCTACGATCCCTTCGGCGTGCCGCTGGCGGGTGGCAGTGTGCCCAACCCCTATCGTTTCACCGGGGAGGCCTGGGACGCCGAGGTGGAGCTTCTCTACCTGCGGGCCAGGTACTACCACCCGGGGATGGGCAGGTTTGTCACAAGAGACCCGTGGATGGGGGACTACTCGCACCCGGCGACGCTCAATCCCTACGTCTATGTGACAAACAACCCGGTCAGTTTGGTGGATCCAAGCGGAGAGACCCGCCGTCCTCCTTACCCGATTGAACTGCGCGATGCGCAGGCAGATGACATGGTAGAGTTGCTGCATAGGCAGTATGGTGTGCACGTGATCGACCCCACGGAGTGGAGCCGGTCCGAGCTCGGCCACATAATCGAGGCAGTGGATGATCTGGCCACTTTCATGGGGGGTCCTGCTGGCTTCCAAAGCGAGATACGCAGTGTGGGTTTCTCCAGGCTTGCCTGGCGGACACGGTATGCGGCCGTGACCTTGCCTCTATTGGACGTAGTATACTTCGAAACCGCCCCTTGGGGGAATCCATCCCTATTGAAATGGGACACAGTCCACGAACTGGCCCATGTGTGGGACATGCGGAAGGGTCTGCAGCTGTCCTCCGGCCTCATGCAAGCCACTGGGAGCACATACAGGGTCACCTGTGTGCTGCCGCCAGAGCGGTTTCAGGTCATAGAAGCATACGAGCCTGGCGGAGAGTGGCTTGAGGGAAGAACAGTCCCACCCAACCCTCTGGAAGACTGGGCCGATTCAGTGCCCACCTATGTCTATGAAAGCTACGCATACCTGCACCAGCGGATGATATCACCTATCAGATGGGGCTTTGTCCGTCAGCATATGCAGATCAAACTCCCGTACCCTCCTCATTGGATCCCGTATTTCTATGACCCTGATGAATTCCCTCCACTTCCGGGCGATTTTCCTCCCTATCCTGATTACCCTCTCCGTCATGTTTGAGGACAGTCGCTTATGACTCTTCTAATGAATGACAAGAATCTCCTGATAGCCACCAGATTCAGGTTTGTACGTAGTGTATTCTTGGGCAGGTATACCGCTTGCTTCTCCGCATCTAGAAATAGAGGCCTGTTGACATGAAGATAGTCATCACCTTTGTCTCGGCACTTCTGATGCTATGCCTTATGCCATTCGCTCTGCCCATGTGCTCAGGCGAAGCTCCATCTGCTGATTGGAGCCTACTGACCGGCGAGCCTTGTGAGCCCCCCTGCTGGCAAGGCCTCACCCCAGGGCAGTCGACAGAGGATGAGACAGCAGCTTTTCTTGAAACTAGCGACTATGTTGAAGGTTCCAGTCTGTGGCAAGATAGAACCGGCTGCGGGGAGATCACCTATTGGAAGAGTCCGATTGCGTATCTCAGAGATCGACCGATAAGCGGGTGGACATCAAACTACCTCTGCGCATCGAATGGTACCCTGAAGGCACTGATGATATATCTGGTCTATGACCTCACGCTTGAGCAGTTATTGGACAGGTATGGACCCCCGGAAGCGTTCAGGGCTCATTCCGCAGGGGTGCCCGAGCGACGATATGCTGAAGTGA
>JAUWLF010000155.1 GCA_030613785.1 Chloroflexota bacterium
GGGTGACACCGGCATGCGAGATCGCACCCGGCTTCCCAGATCCAAGTTGCCCGGGTGGCCTGGCAGGCAGCAACGCTCAAGACGGAGTGCTCCTTGCAGAGTCGAAGCTAGTATTGACTATGACCGGCCCCTTCATCGGGACCACCTCGCTTTATGGGGCACATGCGACGGGAGCTCAGCGCCAGTGCAGGAGCCCCGCCCAAGGGCTTGCCCCGCGGCGTGCTGCTTCAGGCAGCACGTTGGGGACAAGGACGACGAGCAGTTCACGAACTGGAAGGCATCCCAGCTTACTGATGGACATAGGTGTCCGGAACGGAAGATCCGGCTTTCGGGTGTGAGTGGCCACGACTGTCGCGAACGGAGGTTCACAACTGCAGCGTGGAGCCAAACCCGCCCTGTACCGCTTTCTCGTAGGCGAGCGTTGCTATCGCAGCGTCCTGTACGCCTACTCCGGTCAGATCGCACACAGTGATCTGCGACTCATCGGTACGCCCAGGATGTCGTCCCGATGTGAGATCACCCAACTCGACTATACTGTGATCCTCGCCAACGGTCCCTTCTTCCAGCGCGTGGTGAAGCTCTCCTCGCTCGGAGCACTGCCCCTTGTGATCACACACGATCAAGTCAGCCCTGGAGAGAACCTCGCTCTCCAACTCCTGCTTATAGGGGGCATCCGAACCCATGGCGGTGATGTGCAGTCCGGAATGAAGCCATTCGGCGCGAACGAAGGGCTTGGTCGACGGTGTGGCCGTGACAAGCAGGTCGCTCGCCCTGACCACGCTCTCTATGTCCTGTGCGGCCTGGCAGTCTACGCCGATGATCTCAGGCATCTCCTCGACGTAGCTAGCCAACCTGGTCTTGTCAAGATCATAGGCGAGTACCTTCTCGAATTTCCTGACCTTGGCGAGGGCCATGATCTGGATGCGTCCCTGTGCTCCCGCACCGACGACGCCAACTACGGGCACGTCTTCTCTGGCGAGATACTTGGCTGCCACCGCTCCTGCCGCCGCAGTGCGGACATCGGTAAGGTAGCCATTGTCGAACAGCAGTGCCTGGGGGAATCCGGTTTGGGAGCTGAACACCATCATCATTCCGGTTCCGCTCGGCAAACCCAGACTGGGGTTGTCGTAGAAACCGGTGGCGACCTTGATGGCTAGACTGCCTGCACCATGGATGTGCGCCCCCTTGACATGCACCTCTCCCTTGACCTCTGGCATGTCCAAGCTCAAGACCGGTGGAAGATTGACTTCCCCAGCCGCCAGCCGTGTGAAACCGGCTTCCACCGCCGATATGGCCTCTTCGATACTGACAGAGCGGCGGATCTCCGCCTCCTTGACTAGCAGTACGTCCATGAGTTCCCTCCCAAGATCCCGATTCTATAGTAAGATGATACTTGACCGTGCGCCGTCACCGTGGCGATGGCCACATTCGCCCACTGCGGACTACTCGTAGTATCGCGGGCCCGGCACTTGCGGGCCCACGTGCACTCGTGGCACAGAATACCCCCTCTGCTAGCGGTTGTCAAGTCTCGGCTGGAAACCACGGACGTCTTGCTGGTAACTAACGTAGGAGCGATCGTTGGAGCCACTGCCGAATCTCAGCGACGAAGAACCCCTTGTGCCCACGCTCTGGTCCTCTTCGTCTTGCGCTGGCTGGCATCTCTGTCGCCACGTCAGTCCGGACGAAATCCAGGGGCCGCCGGTGACCACGTCTATGGCAAGACTTGACGGCTTGTGAGAGATCTGGTATACTGGATTGCGGAGATTGGGTATATCGGCAGGGGATCTTGGTGGTGGCTGCATGCTTGACAAGGCATAGGCGTCACGACACCCTGCAGCGATTGTCTTGTGCTGAGAGGTGTCGCCACGCGTTGGCAGCGGGCGGCTAAAGGTGTTGTCAAGGGAAGCGCGTCGCGGTGAACAACCCATCAAATGGCCCAGCGAACACACTATGTGCGCAACTGGCTGCTCGGCGCTGCTCCCAAGATAGAGGTATGAGCTTGACCCCGCCGATCGTGGATCATGGTTGGCCACTTCGGGCAGGACGAGTTTGTGACAAGAGGAACGGGTCCAGGCAGTAAGAGGATAAGGAGAGCAAGGAGATGAGCGAACGTAGAGGGACCTTTCAGCCCTTCGACATGGAACGGATGATGTCCAAGTGGGAGAACGTCATAGAATACAACTTGTCGGAGAGCGGCGTTCACCCGCTCGCCATACGCGAACTCGTGGACGATCCGGCCGTCATCGATGAATTACTGGATACGCCGCTCCACTACCCCCAGACCAACGGCATCCCCGAACTTCGCGAGCGCATCGCCTCTCTCTACCCTGGCGCGACTACAGACAACGTGCTGGTGACAGTCGGCTGCATCGAGGCCAACTTCATCACCCTCCAGACCCTGGTGGCCCCGGGGGAAGAGATTGTGGTGATGCTCCCCAACTACATGCAAATCTCGGGCGCCGCTCAGAATCTGGGCATCCGCGTCAAGACCTTTCATCTTCGGGAGGAGTTGGGCTGGGCGCCCGATCTGGATGAATTGAACGATGTGGTCTCTCAGAGAACGAAGCTCATCGCCGTCTGTAACCCGGACAACCCCACCGGTCACATTCTGACAGAGGCGGAGATGGGGGCTATCGCCGCCACCGCCGACAGTGTGGGCGCGTGGCTGCTAGCCGACGAGGTCTACAGCGGGGCGGAGCGCCTGACCGATATACAGACACCTTCATTCTGGGGAAGGTACGACAAGGTGCTGGCCATGAACAGCCTCAGCAAGGCCTACGGCCTGCCAGGGCTACGGATCGGTTGGGTAGTCGCGCCCACGGACACCGTGGACGAGATCTGGGCCCGGCACGAGTACGTCAACATCAGTGCCACCATGCTCTCCAACCAACTGGCGGCCATCGCTCTGTCACCCCGGGTGCGCCCTCGTCTGCTGCGGAGAACGCGCGATTACATCCGCAGAGGCTATCCTATCCTCGACGCCTGGCTGGAGAGTCATGAGGGCACTTTCAGTTTGGTCCCGCCTGAGGCGGCAGCGATAGCGTATGTACGTTACAGCCTCGACGTGAACTCAACAGAGCTGGTGGAGCGGTTGCTGCGTGAGAAGAGCGTGTTTATCGTACCAGGGGATCACTTCGGTATGGATCGCTATCTGCGCATCAGCTATGGTCTCCCGGAGGACCACCTCACGGCGGGATTGGATCGCATCCACGAGCTGATCGCCGAAATACAGGGGTGAGTCGAGAACACTCGCCACGGGGCAAAGAAATGAAGGTCCATGATGTGACGATGCGTGATGTCTACCTGGCCCGAAAGAGGATTGCGGCCCTGGCCAGGAGAACTCCCTTAGTGAACTCGCCATCTCTCAGCAAGCGAGTCGGCGCCTCTGTGTATCTCAAGCTGGAGAATTTGCAGGAGACGGGTTCGTTCAAGATTCGCGGGGCAGCCAATCGGATGCTTACATTGACGGCGGATCAGAGGTCGCGCGGCGTCATGGCTATCTCCACCGGGAACCATGGACGGGCTGTGTCATACGTGGCCGAGAGCCTGGGTGTCAAGGCCCTGATCTGCATCCCCGAAGGGACTCCCAGCAATAAGGTAGAGGGTATCAGGCGTTTAGGCGGGGAGGTGCTGGTCTCTGGTGGCACCTACGACGAGGCAGAGGATGAGGCCTTTCGCTTGGAGAAAGAGAAGGAATTGACCATGGTCAATCCCTACGACGATCCCCACACCATCGCAGGGCAGGGGACGATCGGGCTGGAGTTGCTGGAGGATCTCCCCGAGATAGACACGGTGCTCGTGCCGGTCGGGGGCGGGGGCTTGATATCGGGTATCGCGGTGGCGCTGAAATGTGCCAGTAGTCATATCCGGGTCGTAGGTGTCTCGATGGACCGGGCGCCCGTGATGTACCATAGCCTGAAGTCTGGCGCACCAATCAGGATGGAACAGGAGGAGAGCCTGGCCGATGCCCTCGTGGGTGGTATCGGTCTGGAGAACCGATACTCGTTTCGTATGGTGCAGAAGTACATTGACGATTTCCTGCTGGTCTCAGAGTCGGAGATCGCCGAAGCCATGGTCTTTGCTTTGGAGAGGCATCATCTTGTATTGGAGGGATCTGGCGCTGTGGGCATTGCAGCCTTACTCAGTGGGAGACTTGAGGACGCTGGAGACAACGTTGCAGTGGTCCTGAGTGGCAGCAATGTAGACGTGCCTCTGCTTTTGCAGTTGGTTCAGGAAGATGCTGACCGACGGAGTGTTGCATCCTCCTGAGCGACTGAAGAACCGGGCTCTCCCCGGTGAACAAATGGAGCAACTGCTGTCCTCAGGGATCAGTCTTGGCCGAGCGCTACGAGCCCAGGCGGGCGTTGTCCGGAGCAGGGTGTCCGTATGACCCAGACATGACCTCAGCCTGCTGACCCTTGTGGGGGGGGCAAGTCGGTCAACGCGAAAGCTTGCAGGATCGCATGGGAGCAGACAGAAGGGTGAGGTGAAATGATCGATCTACGCAGCGATACGGTGA
The DNA here is from genome assembly GCA_030613785.1 of Chloroflexota bacterium. GTDB lineage: Bacteria > Chloroflexota > Anaerolineae > UBA7937 > B3-Chlor > JAUWLF01. The sequence goes on from JAUWLF010000155.1 coordinate 4,520, forward strand.
CCTTGCCACCACCGGAGATGATGGACTGCATATACCGTGCCGAGTTGGGGGATGATCTGTACGGAGAGGATCCAACCGTCAACCGGCTACAAGAGCTTGCGGCGCAGGTCACGGGGAAGGAAGCAGCCCTCTTGACCACAAGCGGGACGATGAGCAATATCCTCGCGTTCATGACTCACTGCCGGCATGGTGACGAGGTGGTGGTGGGAGAGGGACACCACGCGGTGATCTACGAACTCGGGGCTCCCGCAGCAATCGCGGGTGTGAGTTTTCGGAGCCTTCCAGTGAATGGAATGGCCAGTTACGACATCGAGCTCCTCGAGCAGGTCATCCGCACCGCCGATCTGTTTGAGCCGCCAACCGGTCTGATCTGGACCGAGAACACTTTCGCTGGCGACGGGGGCATCGTCATGCCTCAGTCTGAGCTGGCAAAGATATCGGATGTGGCTAAGAAGCACTCCCTACCCGTCTTCATGGATGGAGCCCGACTCTTCAACGCAGCCGTTTACCTTGGGGTCGAAGTCAGCGAGATCTGCCAGTACGTCGACACGGTGGCCTTTTGCCTGAGCAAGGGCTTGTCGGCTCCTCTGGGCTCAGTGCTCTGCGGACCTGCGGACTTCATCGCCGAGGCGCGCAGGAACCGGCAGAAGCTCGGGGGTGGGCAGCGGCAGGCCGGCATCATAGCGGCCGCAGGAATCTACGCCATAGAGAAGATGAGTCTACGTCTCGAGGAGGATCATCAGAACGCTCGCACTCTAGCGGAGGGCCTCGCAGAGATACCTGGCCTCGCCGTCGACCTTTCCGCCGTTCAGACCAACATAGTTGTGGTCGAGCTGGCGTCAGATCATTTGACGCAAGCAGAGTTGGTCGAGCGGCTCGGTAAGCGGGGAGTCCTGGTGGTTCCATGGACCAAGGGCAGGATCCGTCTTGTCACCCACTATGGGGTAGAGGAACAAGACATCGAAAAGGCGGTACAGGCCATTAGCGACGTAATGAAGGAGTGAGAGATGCAGGAGAACGGTTTCGTCCCCGCGGCATTGGAGGCCTTCAAGGAGTACCATCAGACCATACGATCAAGCTTTCCTTTCCTCGAGCATGACGGAGATGGCAACCCCCGTGTATACCTGGACAGCGGGGCAGGGACCCT
>JAUWLF010000176.1 GCA_030613785.1 Chloroflexota bacterium
GCGGAGCAGCGATGAGGATCTCGCTTTGCACAAGAGGCACACCACACTCCCCTTCACGTCACTAGCTCGCCCTGAAACCGGCTCCGATTATATCACAGCTACCTAGCCAAGACAATTGTCCGAGTTGTTGGCGACGAACGCCGCCCAGAAGTATAATGAGTGGCACGCTTGTCTGCGGAGGACTGTGCCGGCTAGATGCAGGGGAAGGAGGGGATTCTGAGGAACTCGTGATTGCCCCTCTCGGAGACCGGATTGATCATCGGGTTGGATGGAAGGTGATGCGAACTGCCCTTGCTGCGCTAGCGATCCTTGTCATCCTGGTGCCGCTGACTAGCGGTTGCAAGGCGGTAGACCTCGAGCCGCCGCCCACTCCGCAGCCCACGCATGCGACCCCGACGTCGCCCTTGCCCACTGCCACTCCACCTCGCCCCACCCCCCCAACTAGCACGGCCACGACAGGTTTGGCCTTTCAGTCGTATGTCAGTCCCACCCTGGGCCTATCCCTGTCCTACCCCGCGGACTGGGTCTTCAAGGAAACGGAAACGGGGGTCGTCTTCGGCACATCACTGCGCGTGGTCCAGGGTGGGGCGCTTACCGATGGAGCCGGGCTGGCCGTGTCCGTTGATCCCTTGGCCGATGCTCCGTGGCAAGACCTGCAGGAGATGTGTATCAGCCAGGCCTCAGTCTTCACCTCTCAGGAGATGCAGATAGGCGATCCCCAACCCCTCGTGATCGGCGAGCAGGCTGGGGCCATGATCACCTTGCAGGGCACGCCTCCTTTGAGCGAGACACCAATTGCAGGCATGGTGGCGGTTACTATCTGGGAGGACACGGCCTATACTCTCGTCGGGCTGTCGGTGGCTGAGCAGTGGATCACATATGGCCCAGACTTGCAGAGGATGATAGACGAAGTACGCTTCACGCAGCGAGAGCAAACGATGTCCCCCCCCGATCGATGGGAGCCGGACGACAGTATCGCTGAGGCTAGTGAGATTGAGATGGGTGCCCCTCAGGCCCATGATCTGCACATAGACGGGGATAGGGACTACGTCCGTTTCCAGGCGACCAGAGGACACGTATACACCATTGAGACCGCAAACCTGGCCCAGCACATTGACACCAGGATCTTCCTCTATGACCATGAGGGCAAGCTGCTGGCTCAGAACGACGACGGTCGCGCCGCCGAGGAACTCTGGGCTTCCCGCTTGATATGGACCGCCGAGAAGACCAATGTCCTCTACCTGATGGTCAAGGATCTCGGTGATGACCATGAGGGTCCGGGAACGTCCTATGACCTTAGGATCTGGGAGGAGATCCATTTCGTGGAGGACGAGTATGAGCCTGATGATTCCTCAGCTCTGGCCACCTTGCTCAAACCGGGGCTGCCTCAACCCCATAACCTCCATGTCCCTGGGGACCAGAACTGGGTGAGATTCGAGGCCACAGCAGGCAACATCTACGTCATAGAGACCTACAACCTCGGACCCGACTTGGACACCGTGTTGCACCTCTTCGATGAGGAGGGAAACGAGCTGGCCCGGGATGACAACGGGCGCGCGGAGGACGAGGCTTTGGCCTCACGCATCGTGTGGACGGCACAAAGGGGTGTTTCTCTCTACGCCATGGTCCATGATGCGGGAGATGATGCTGCGGGGCCGGGAACGGAGTACAGTCTGAGACTTGTCGAAACCTGGCCGTAGGCCGTGGGTCTGCCGCTGATGTTTCCCTGTCTTGGAGAGAAAGTCGCAGATGAACGCAGGTTTCCCTTCCGGGCCGAATGCGACCTAGCCCTACACCTGCTCCAGTAACTGCTTCAACAGACGGCCCGCTTCTGTGATCTGCCCCTCACGAAAGCGCGCTATCCCGTCCAGCCCCAATTCCTCTCTGCCTTCCAGGATGGCCCGCCCCAGAGGCGAGGCTCTCAACATCCTGAGATCCTCAGAGTAGGGGTCCGTGATGATATCCTCCCGAACGATGCGCCCGTCCCCCATGATCAGAATACGATCCGTGCGCCGGGCCACGGCTGCGTCGTGCGTGACCACGATGAAAGTAGTACCGAGGCGATGATTCATGTCGTGCATCAAGTCAACGATCTCTTTGGAATTCTCCGAATCCAGCTCACCTGTGGGCTCGTCAGCCAACACCAGCGAGGGTTGGTTCACCAGGGACCGAGCGACGGCGACCCTCTGGCATTGCCCGCCAGATAGCTGATTGGGCAAATGGGACAGCCTATCACCCAAGCCCACCAATTCCAGCATTGCTGTCGCACGGCCACGCCTCTCCTTGCCGCTCATCTTCTGCTCGTGCAATGGAACCTCGACATTCTCCAGGGCCGACATCGTGGGGATGAGGTTGTGAAGCTGAAAGATGAAGCCCATCG
>JAUWLF010000048.1 GCA_030613785.1 Chloroflexota bacterium
CCCAGCAGCAGAATCGAGCCTGGTTCGGGGACGAACTCCTCGCGCATGGCCTCCTCGCAATCCTCTGCGAAGACGATCTCCACACACACGTGGCCGGCCGGCAGCCCGTCTTCCAGGGTCCAGTCACATGGCTGGTCCTGACCGAGACACACACGCATCGAACCGAAATCATCCGGCCCGAACCGTTCAGGGAAAGGGATCTGAGCGTTGACCGGGTCAACTGGAGGCAAAGGCGGGGGCATCTCACAAAACTGAAGGAGCGAAGCCGAGAACTCTCCGTTTTGGTCGGCGACTATCCAATCCACGAACGGGTCGCCCTCTCCTGCTGTGAACACGCAGAACTCACCATTGTCATGGATGGTCCAATTCGGGTGCAACCAGAACAGGGACAGGTCTTGACCAGCTCCCCACTCCCAACTATCGATGGTGAACTTGTAAGGATCGTACGGGATCTCCTCGTGAACAAAGTCCCAGTACTCCTCCGGGACGCATTCGAAACAGACCTTGTCCGCTGTCATGAGTCCTTGGGCCAGCGCCGCTCCGCCTGCCAGCAGCAGCGCCATGCTCACCCCCAGCAATATGGCTCTTGGCCAATGCTTCTTCATCTCTTTCGCCCCCTTCGTTCGTTCGCACACCACGCTGTCCGATGATCGTACACACTATACCACCTTTGGGCATGGGTGTCAAGCTGCAAAGGAACGCCCCACTATCATTGCGAGAGAAGCGAAGCAATCTCCACCCACCCCCTTGGGGATTGCTTCGGCGCCCTGCGGGCTCCTCGCAATGACAGGTTCGGTTTGTCACACAATGACTGGTGCGAGCGCTGTCCGATTCGTCGAGCAGGCTGCACTGATCTATAATCAACACCAATGACCAACCAGCTAGGAGAAAGCCCGCCAGGCGTGGGATCGAGGGCGTACTCGATCGTGGCGGCGGGCGACACAGTCATGGCCATTCCGACTACAGGCTAACACATCAATAGAGGAGGCAAGAATGCAAGGCGGTTACATGGGTAAGATCCTGAACGTTGACCTTTCCCACAGAACGCTAGAACACGAACCTCTTGACGAGGTGCTTTGCCGCCAGTACATCGGTGGCTACGGAGTGGGCGCTCGTCTGCTCTACGATCGGGTCCCAGCGGACGCTGACCCTCTGGGGCCGGACAACGTTCTGGGCTTCATGACCGGCCCTCTGACTGGAACGCCCGCCCTCATAGGGTCCCGCTTCGTCGTCATCAGCAAATCGCCCAAGACCAACACCTGGGGCGACGCCAACTGCGGCGGACATTTCGGTCCCCACTTGAAGTTCGCTGGCTTCGATGGGGTCCTTCTCGGTGGGATCGCAAAGCAACCGGTGTATCTCTTCATCGACGAGGGCCAAGCTGAATTGCGTGACGCAGAGCATCTCTGGGGCCAGAACGTCACCCAGGTGGAACAGTCGCTCAAGCAGGAGCATGGAAAGGATGTCCAGATCGCCAGCATCGGCACCGCAGGAGAGAAAGGTTCCCTGCTCTCCTGCATCATCAACGACGGTGGTCGGGCCGCGGGGCGGAGCGGGCTGGGGGCGGTAATGGGCGCGAAGAGGCTGAAGGCCATCGTGGTCAAGGGCCGGCTGAAGGTCCCCGTGGCAGATCCGCAAGCCATCGAAGCACTCAGGAAGGAATACGTGGGCACAAAGGGTGGCTTCTACTCTTCGCTTCATGATTACGGCACTGGCGCCGCCACAGACAGTTCGGCTCAGAGCGGGGACTCGCCGGTCAGGAACTGGGGCGGCGCCGGTCCTGTAGATTTCCCACTCGAGAGGGCTGAGAAGATCAGCGGCGACTACGTGATCGCCAACCAGCAAAGGAGATATGGATGCTGGCGCTGTCCCATCTCCTGCGGCGGTTGGGTGAAGCAGGCCGAGGGCAAGTACGCCCTCTCCGCCAGGGCCGATTCTCTGGGCCACAAGCCGGAGTATGAGACGCTATGGGCCTTCGGCACCGACCTGCTCAACGACGATCTCCAGTCCATCGTCAAGGCCAATGAGATCTGCAACGAGTACGGCCTGGATACGATCTCTGTCGGCGCCACCATCGCCTTCGCCATGGAGTGCTACGAACAGGGCATCATCTCCCAGCAGGACACCGATGGTCTCGAGCTCACCTGGGGAAATGCTGAGGCCATCGTGGCCCTCGCTGAGAAGATAGCGACACGGGAGGGTTTTGGGGATGTATTGGGGGACGGAGTCAAGGTGGCTGCGCAGAAGATCGGTCGTGGCGCCGAGCAATACGCCATCCACGTTTCGGGAGAGGAGTTGCCAGGACACGATCCACGGTTCATGCCGGCCCTGGCCACAATCTATTTGATGGATGCCACCCCTGGTCGCCACACCCAGGGCGGGGCATGGACCCCACCTGGCATCAGGGTGCGGGGGACGAAGATGAAGTACGAATACGAAGGCCAGGCCGAGGATTACTACAAACTGATGACCTCCATGCACCTGGTCAATGCCGCCGGGCTGTGCATGTTCGGCTATTTCATCTACCACATCGATCTGCTTCCAAAGCAGCTCTCGGCAGTCACCGGTTGGGACTACGCCCTCGACGATACTTGGGAGATCGGCATGCGCATCGCCACCATGCGCCACATTTTCAATCTGCGTGAAGGGCACAATCCCCTGATACGCAACGTGCCAGGTCGCATGATCGGGCAGCCTCCTCTTGAAGAGGGCAGGTTACAGGGGATCACTGTGGACTACGAAACCATGCACCAGGAGCTACTGCAGTTTCTGGACTGGGACCTTCAGACCACCATCCCCAGCGAGGAGAGCCTGCGCCGCTTGAACATGGAGTTCCTGCTGCCAGACGTGGCTGGCTTCGAGGTCCCAGAGGTGTGATTCACATTAGGAGAGCACTATGCCACAGATAGAGACGAAGGAATTCCCTTCCTGATCCGCGGGGCATTGTGCGTATCCCGTCACGCCGCCTTCGGCCTCTCCTAGCAGCCACAGGGCCAGGTAGATGGGGGCAAGACCACAGACGCGGTTCCGATCCTGCTTCTGTTTCACCTGCTGGAAGAAGGCCTCCTCGTCGCCCGCGCAGATCGAAGCCATCAGTTCCTCATCTGACGCTCTCAGGCGAGCCCGTTCGACCAGATCTATCGCGTATTTGTCACCGAAGGCCGGCCCGACGTGAGCTAGATCTCCTGCCGCGATCACCATCGTTTTCTGTGAACCAGTGGCCTCGCTTACAGCGCCGATGAGGGCCGCGAGCGATGCATCCTCACGTGGACCCTGTTCGCCCTCCACGAACCGGTCGAAGGAGCCACACAACACAGGCAATAACTGGCACTCCGTGTCTCCCAACAGATAGTGGAGCCAGACCGCCGCCAACTCTATGGAGTGCTCACTGCGATGGTGGAGCTCATCTCGGAAGACCACCTCGGGCCCCACCGCCCGCGCGACCTCATCCACCACCTCATTCGCCGTGGGCAACACACCCCAGGGCGTGGCATACCTCTGATGCGTCAGTGTGATCGTCGGGTTGCTGGCCAAGTGATCGGTGCCGAAGATGATGGCCAGGTCTGCCTCCCTGACCGCTGGGGCTGCTTTGCTCCAGACCGGAGCATAGATCGCCCCTCCCCTGTCGTAGTCGATGTGGGGGCTGATCAGGCCCCGCACGTCGCCCTCCATGCCCTCCTGAGGTTGGTCGGCCTCGTTTACAGCAGCGAGGTATCCATCCAGCAGGTTTCCTAGCCCCTCAGCGTCGCCAGGATAGCTCTCACCCGCCAGGAGCATAGTACGAGAGGTGGCCGTCCGAAAATCCTGCAAAGCGGCAGCCTGAGCCTCAGCGAAGCGCTCGTTGTCCAGCAACAACGCCTCGTCGAGTTGCGCCAGTATGCGCCCCAGCATGGCAGGACCAAGCTGAATGCCAGCCCTTACCGCCAGGGATGCACGCAAGCCGGCCTCGTCGCGACTGCCATCACAGAGTTCCAGCAATGGAGCCAGGGAAAGTGGAAGAAAGATCGCTTGGTCGCTCAGCCGAAGGGGATCACGCAGCAGCACTCCCTGTTGATCCGCATGTCTGACAGGATGAACCTCGATCTCCCTCAGCTTCGGTTTCAATGAATCATCTCCTTGGACCATAGCAGCCACAAATAACAACAGAATCATATCACACTTGTCGACAACTATCAATGCATGCTTGACGTTTCAGGCGTGATGGACTATAATACTTACGTATGACGGGGTGTGGCGCAGGTGGAAGCGCGCGGCGTTTGGGACGCCGAGGTCGTAGGTTCAAGTCCTATCACCCCGACTTGTGCGATGTGCATCCTGCGTTTGAGCGGGAGTAGCTTAGTTGGCAAAGCATCTGCCTTCCAAGCAGAGGATCGCGAGTTCGAATCTCGTCTCCCGCTTCATGAAAGAGGGCCCATAGCTCAGTGGTTAGAGCGACCGGCTCATAACCGGTTGGTCCCAGGTTCGAATCCTGGTGGGCCCACCACTCAGCCGCCGAAAAGAGCCCTCCTCGCAAGTGAGAAGGGCCTTTGTTGTGGGGTACCATCCCCAGGCATAGAGGAGGAACTCAGATGGTTGTCACCGAGAGCATCAAGTTCAGCACACAAGGCAACGGCGAAGTCGTAGACATCACTCAACAGGTGGCCCACAAGGTGGCTGATTCCGAACTCAGCGGTGGCACTGTGACCATCTTCAGTCCAAGCGCTACCAGCTCCTTGACCACCATAGAATATGAATCTGGAGCAGTCGCCGACCTTCAGGCTCTCTTCGATCGGTTGGTCCCACAAGATATCGAGTATCGTCACAACCTCCGTTGGGGCGATGGCAACGGTCACAGCCACGCCCGCGCGGCCCTGTTCGGCCCATCGCTGACCGTGCCCTTCGTCAACAAACGACTCACCCTGGGTACCTGGCAGCAGATCGTGTTCCTTGACTTCGACGTTCGTCCTCACGACCGGGAACTGATATTGCAGTTGATCGGTGAATGATCAAGCACCCACACGACGTCTGGATTCCTTTGAGGAGGCAGTCACGTGGTCAAAGCGGCGGTGGTATGTTCAGAGGAGCTGTGGCAAACGGGACACGGGGAAAACCATCCCCTGAGACCCGAACGGCTGCGGAGAGGCTATGAGCTCCTGACCGCTTACGAGGCTTTCGACGGCCAGCACTCTCGGCTGATACCGGCCAGACCAGCCACAACAGAGGAGCTATTGCTCTTCCACAGCGAGGAATACGTGAGAGCGGTGCAGAGCCTGAGCCACGGAGAGAGCGAATATGCCCCTGGCCGGTACAACTTCGGGCCTGGCGACAACCCTGTGTTCGAAGGCATGTATGAGTTGGCGGCCCTCAAGGTTGGGGCTGCACTGGTAGCCACCGAATTGGTTACCAGTGGAGAGGCAGACGTGGCCTTCAGCCTGGCCGGAGGAATGCACCACGCACGGCCGAACTACGCCCACGGTTTCTGCATCTTCAACGACGTTGCGGTGATTATTCACTCCATGCTGAGTCGGGGTTTGAAGGTAGCATATGTGGACATCGACGTTCATCACGGGGATGGCGTACAGGAGGCTTTCTACGACACTGATCGAGTTTTGACCGTGTCCGTTCACGAGTCAGGATCCTTCATCTTCCCTGGCACTGGCTTCGTGAGAGAAACCGGTCAAGGAGTGGGCCGAGGATTTGCCGTCAACCTACCTCTGGCTCCCCATACGGACGATGAGGTGTACGTATGGGCCTTCGAGCAGGTCGTGCCCCCACTCCTGGAGTGGTTCGGTCCTGACGTGGTAGTCAGCCAACTGGGCGTAGACACGCACTACCTGGACCCTCTGGCGCACCTCACCCTGACCACGCAAGGCTACACCAAAGTGGTGAGCATGATCAAGAACCTAGCCCCGCGATGGATAGCTTTCGGCGGGGGAGGATACGAGGCAAGTGTTATGCCCAGAGCGTGGACTCTGGCCTACGGCATCATGTCCGACATCGAATTCCCCGACGAACTGCCACCTGCCTACGCTGCCAAGTACGGGCCAGGCACTCTGCGGGATCCGGACAAGCCTCACGTTGAGCCCCGGACCAAAGATGTGGCTCGACGACACGCCGCACTGGCGATCAGCGAGCTGAAAGAGCGGATACCGGGATTGAGACCATAGGGGAACTATGCGGGAGATCCAAGATGCGCCTCTCCATCGACGAGGCGTCGTTGCTTTGGGAGGGCCCGAGCCTGGTGCTGACTCTGGGGATGTCTCTTGCCCCTACTGGAACCGCGTTGGTCCCTCCGCTATCGGGGCCCAACAAGAAATCTCATCGCCGTGCGCGTGCCCCCCTCCACCTCGGTGAACGTGGGGACGCAGACTATTGTAAGTCCATCTAGCGCGAGGTACCCACGCGCCACTGCGATGGCCTTCATCGCCTGATTCACCGCGTGCGGGCCGATGGCCTGAACCTTCGCCTCGTTGCTCTCCCGCACCGAAGCCGCGATCGCCCCAGCTACTGCTGTGGGTCTGGATCCGGTAGCTACTCTGATGATGTCCACGGCTTTCTTTCTCCCTTGATCTTGCCAAGGTGTGTCCCGACGCCGGTTGCGGTGCCTGGAGTGCGTCTCCATGGGCTGGATTTCACCACTGCGATCCGGCTCTGGTCCGGGCCTGACCAAACTCTGGTCGTCCGCAGACCGTGGGTGCGCCAGCCTCGTGTGTCAGTCGCTGGCTACACCAGCAGCGTACTCGGGCTCCGTAGAAGCAGCTTCCCCAGCTCCATCCGGCGGATCTGGGTCAAAGCTCGAATGAGTTCCTCAGTCCGAAGGGGCTCATACAGGCAAGTGTGTGCACTGGGTTCCAGAGCATGCTCGATCAGCGCGACGATCTCCTCCCGCTGGTCAGCAACCACAATCACTGGTAGATGAGCATAGCGTGTCCTGATCTTCCGTAGCGCCGTCAGACCGGTATCGTCACCAGCTTTGAGACTCACGAGCAACACCTGCCCATGCGGCCTCGGGGTCTCCTCCAGACCCTTCCCGTTGCCCACCACAGTCACCGCGAAGCCGCGCTCTGTTAATTCCTGCCCCCAGATTCGAGAGAACTGGGCGTCATCACTGACGATCACCACTGAGCGTTCCTCACCCAACCTGTGGAGGAAGCAAAGCAAGAGATCGATGTCCAGAGGCTTCACGAGACTGGCCACCGCGCCCTCCCGCAATCCCTCTTTGACCAACTCACCGGTGGCGTAGGCAGTCATGAACACCACCGGCAATTCGGGACGCAGCGCATTGATCTCCCGGAACAGCTCGACTCCGTTCACCTCTGGCATCTTGATGTCTGTCAGTACGCAGTCGAACTGATCCTCCACCATCCTCTCCAGGGCTTTAGAGCCAGAGTTGGCAGCCTCAGCGCTGTACCCTTTCACTTTCAGAATGTCAACCAGGCTCTTCGCCATGGGCCAGTCATCGTCCACAACCAGGATGCGCAACGCTCTACTCATCCCTGCACCCCCTCCTCGAACAAGGCGACGAAACTGCTTTCGCCTCTCCCTGGTATGTTACCCGCCCGTCAAGGGCACTCCGCACTGCCGTCAGTAAATCCTCGAGAGTGAAGGGCTTCTCCAGGTAGCCCTGGGCGTGCTCTCGAGCGAAACGGCTGACCTCATCTGCGGGATAGCCAGTCATCACAACAACTGCCGTGTGAGGGCTGGCCTCGACGATCATTCTCATCAGTCCCCGACCATCAAGACGCCGCGCCCCCACGTCCGCGATGGCTAAGTCAAACGACTCGGTGGAGACTAGACCTAGAGCCTCTTCGCCACGACGTGTAGCCGTGACATGGTATCCTTCGCGGCTCAGCACACGCCTCAGTAGATCAAGGATCACCTGCTCATCGTCAATAACGAGTATCTTCTTGCGCCTGTTACTTCCAGCCTTCGCGCCGGGACTCTGCATCTTCCGTCTAATCCAACCTCGTCACACTCCCTCGGTCAGAGAGCAATCATTGCCGTCGGCGAGACTCGCTATCCCGCGACGCCGTTTCCGACTCGATTGCGATGTGCTACCCTCCGCGGGGCAGCGTTCGATCCCGCTTGGACTGTAGGCGGGCTCCATCCTCAGGGGAAGTGAATCGTGCGCTATCCAACGGCTCCCAGGGCCGAGACCCTTCTATCCCACATACCGCCCAATTGCTGAGCCTGGTAGCCTCTACAGTGGCCGTTACTGCCCCCTCTGTCGACCATCCAGGCATGCAGCTCTCGCGCAAAGTCCGTCACACAGTCGGCTTTGATGGCTGTGAGGATGTCTTGCTCCTCAGACTCAAGGTCAAAATCACACACCACATTCCCCGCGTCTGTCAACAAGCCATCACGGAACTTCCCGTCTATGAGGGCCAGACACATAATACTGTTCAGTGTATTGTCAGACATCCGCAATCCTCCTTATATACCTATGTCGAACCAGCGGGAACCTTGTGCAACATGGACTCCCGCAGGAAGAAGAATACCCCCACCACTATCAGAAGGTCCCCCACGCTCAGAACGCTGGGGATGGGAAAAGGCTTTGGTATGACGACGATGTCCGAGAGGAACCACAGTCTCGCCTCCCCAAGTTCCATGACGATGTTCTTCGTGCGACCTACCAAGTACCCTGTTTCCAACTGGGATACGTTGGCGTCGTACCCTGTCCGCACCAGCGCCTCAGGGGTGATGGGCATGAAGCCCCCGTTCAGGACGATGACGAGGAAATTGAGCAAGAGGCCCAAGCCAAGAAGCTTCACCCCAGGCAGTCGCGAGTTGCACCAGATCACCACAGACAGCAACCCGTAGGAGAAGATGAGGATCAACGACCTGCCACTGAGCAGACCACCCCATTTCTCAGCAGGCACGAAGATCAGGTACGCCTGCATCAGAAAAGCGAGAGGGGCCAACCATGCCCACTTCAGCTCAACATGGGCCAGGTTGCTGACCCTGCCTCCCACCGCCATCAGCCCCAACAGGAAGATGAGGCACAAGGCAATCAGAATCATCTGCTGCTACTGGGGAATCCTATCAGCCTCCACCACGACCGAAGCCAACGGGCGCACCCCCTGCCGCGGCCAGCGCAATGAGGGTGACAATGATCCACGCTATCCTGACGTTCTGAGCCGTCATGTACGGTGCGAGCCGCTTCATAGAAAAAACCCTCCCTCTTTCTTCTTTCCGTCATAGTATAGTGGGGAGGGTTTAGCTAATGTTTAGCTGCATATCACACTTCAGTTCTCAAGCATCGTCGGCCACCACCTTTTCGAATAGCTTGACAGTTTCCGCCGAAGGTTCCGCTCCCAGTTGTTCGCCCAGTATGCTTCGCAACTCCTCGAACTGCTTGATCGCCCCGGCCCGATCCCCCGCCTGGGCAAAGCATTGCATCACTTGGCAATGGATATCTTCGCGCAAGGGATCCTTGTCCAGGAGTTGACGGGAGAACTCCATTGCCTCCTCAAGTTTGCCGCCTCGAAGATAGTGTCGCCCCAACTCCTCAAGAGCCCTCAGATACTCCCGCTGCAAGAAAGCCCTAGTCTCCACCGTCCAGTCTGAGTAGATATCCTCCAGGTAATCCCCTTGATACAGAGAGATGGCCTGGCGCAGATACTGCGCGCGCTGTGCACCGCGTGCCTTCTCCGCCTTCGCCAGGGCCCGCTGAAAATCCTCTACGTCATACTGATACCACCTGGACTCGAGCCTGTACACCCCTCCCTCGTAAGAGATAGCAGCGGTTCCACCTAGGAGGCGCCTCACCTGGAACAAGTAGAAGTGAAAGGTGCTGTGCGCCTTGGCCAGAGACAGATGCGGCCACAAGGCGACTACAATCTGCTCTTTCGTGACGGCAGAGTGAGCCAGGAAGAAGAAGAGCATCTCTCTGGCCCCCAAGCGAAGGTCCTGTGCTTCGACCGGCTTCTCATCCGCTCGTACACTCGACGAGCCTAGGGCACGGAACTCCAGTGTGATGGGAGTGGGCTGCGCTTCCGACCTTTGGCTGGTCCCACCCGTAGGATCTGCGCGAGACAGGAGCTTTCGCAGCAGGCCCGTGTGTTCTGGCAAGCTACTCTCTTTCAAGACGTGCTGGAGAAGGGGGCGGCTCGCAGTCGCCTCGTCCAGCAATAGAGGATCAGACCCCGCCTCGGCCAGGACATCGAGCGCCACTTCCAGGTTCAGAATCGCCTCACTCACCTGCTGCCTGGAGAACAGGACACAGCCCAGATGGAAATGCGCCTTTGCTAGCTCTTGTTTGAGCCCCGTGTCCTGCAGCTTCGCAACCACCCGCAGCAGCAGCTTGAGCGCCTCGTCATCCTTTCCCCTCACATGGAGCAGGATCCCTTGCGAGATCCCGACGACTGCCACCTCATAGTCTGAAGCGTGCTCGTAGCCCCTCTCCATGGCCTGGCCTAGGAGTTCCTCGGCCTTCTCATAGTTGCCCAGCACCCGCTGCACGTTCCCGAGAGCGTCCACCAGATACGTTACCAGGAACCCTTCACCCGCCTGTTCTGCCAGCACCAGCGCCTGCTCATAAGATCGCTGGGCTGGGCCATGGTCTCCTCTCGCCCGATGGACATCACCTATGGAGGCTTGAGCGTAGGCTTGAGGGCGTGGCGACCCCATAGCCTGGCTTTCCGCCATCGCCCGATGAAGGGTCTCCAGAGCCTCATCGAACCGGCCCTGTCGATAGTGGGCCATCCCGATGTTGTTGAGCGTCATCGCCAGGGGGCCCCTCATGCCTAGGCGACTCCAGTGCGCCAATGCCTTCCGGAAGTAGTCTAGGAACTTCCCATCATCTACTGAGAAGTAGATGGTGCCCATGTCGTGCAAAGTGTTGGCGACGTTGTATTCGTCTCCCAATCCCTCGAAAGATCTCAAGGCCTCTTCCAGTTCAGCCAGCCCTTCCTCAAGCTGGCCCTGCAAGTAATAGCAAATGCCCAACGTTCTGTGCGCCGACGCTATTACGGCCCTTTCCTCTCCATTGTCCACGATGGAAAGCACTTCCTCAGCTTTGGCTACTGCGTCGTCATACTCGGTTCGCAGGCGATGAATGTAGCTCTCTTCCAACAACACCTTGACCGTGCCCAGCCACTCTCCCCTCTCCAAGAACCCATCCTTCGCCTCTTCCAGACCATGGATAGCATCATCCAATCTCCCCCAGTCGGTGAACACCTTTGACCGCCAGTAAAGTATCCACGGTGACGTGCACCCTTTCTCCATGAGAGACTCGGTCCAGGAAAGCAGACTGCTGAACCTGCCGGAGTTGACAGCCCAAGCAGCCACTGCCTCCACCAATCTTCGTGCTTGCTGATAGGCTTCGGCCTGCAGATAATGGTGAACAGCCTCGTCCCAGCTTTCCTCACCTTCGAGAATCTCGCCGGCTTTGAGATGTAGCGATAGGTAACGGTCCTGGTCCTCCCCGAGCTTGGCCCTCAGAAACTCATGGAAAAGCTGGTGGTAGCGGAACCATTCCTCCCCGTCCCCCTCCAGCTTGGAAACAAAGAGGTTCCTGTCCTCCAACAGAGACAACATCTCTCGAGAGTTGCCGATACCCAACAACTCGTCGCACAGCAGAGGGTTCATTCGTTGCAAGACCGAGGAGCCCGTCAGGAAGCGCTGTACGTCCTCCGTTTGCTGCTCTAGAACCTCGCGCGCCAGGTAGGCGAATATCTGGCTATCATCCCCCTTGGCCTGCGCCATGGTCCGCAGCAACCCCTTCCAGAGGGTGTGAGTGGTCAGGAGAATCGCCGTGATCCAGCCCTCCGAGTACTCGGCCAACCTCTCCGCCTCGCTGATCGGCAGATCAAGGTTATGATTCTGTTTGAGCAACTCTTGAATCTCACCACCCGTGAACTTCAGGTCCTCATTGCCGAGGCCAGCGAGCTCCTGGTGAGCCATCAATTCCACTATCGGGAGTCCCAGCGTTGTGGTGCGGCTGGCCAAGATGATGTGACAGTTCTCCGGCAGGTGGCTCAGTAGGAAGCTGAACAGAGCAGTGATTTCCTGTGCTTCACTGATCAGGTGGTAATCATCAATGACCAGAGCGAAGTAGTCGGGGATGGCCTCGTAGATCTCGTTCACCAATGTGCCCAGGATGGGCCTCATCCCTTCGGCTCGCATGCCCTCCCGCAAGGCTCCCAGAGTTCTCTCCCCAAAGTGGGGAAAGCTTCCCCTGATTGAGGCCACGAGGTACTCCACGAAGACCCTGGGGTCACGATCCCACTCGTCAGGGGAATACCAGCACACGGGCAGATCGGTGTCTTGGGCGTAGTCAATCAGAAGTGAGGTCTTGCCATACCCTGCTGCGGCGGACACAAGGATCAGCTTCCGGTCGATATGTTGGTGTATGAAGTCTACGAGCCTGGAACGATGCAGCAGTTCGCGCCGCTTCCTGGGCACGAGGACCTTGGTTCTGATGATGGAGGTCTGCTCATCCATATCTTCCCCCCGATCCGCAGGACAAGTGCGTTACTCAGTGACCAGCCTGGTCACCACAGAGGAGTCGCTGGCATCTCAAGAGCATGTTGAGACAGGTGCCATGTTTCCCATCCGGCCAGTAGGCGAACCCAAGGAGAGATCTAGCCAAAGCGCCGCCATGGCATGACAGTGGGAAACAGCAAGCGGAAGAACCCTTTCAGAACTCCCAACGTCTCCTCATCAGACTCGCCAACATCAGCACGAAGAGTCATGGACAGGATACCACTATCGGGTACTCTCTCAGGATCGGTCCACAGGTACCAATACAAGATGACACGTCTCAAGTCATTCTTCTCCGTCATCACGCGCTGAACGCTCACCGAGGAGTCGCCGATCTCTATGCTCTCCAGTCCCACATCCGCTATGCGCCAGCCGCTGCCAGGATAGCAGGTCAGAGCTGTATGTTCAAAAAGGTGAAAGCTCTTACCTCCCCTGCTGCCGATGATGGACAGATAGATCCTGTTCCCTTCTTCGTCGCTGTAGACCCTCGTTGTGGCGACCTCGGGATCGTCGTACCACTCGTCAACGGCCGGACCCATCGCCGAATCGCCGGTCTCCGCGCGCCAGGCCCCGATCTCTACAGGGATCCCATCGAACAGGTCCTCACGCAACGTGAAATCCACGGCCGTCGCCAGAGCTCGCTCGTAGGAGGTCCGACGATACCAGCCTTCCACATCAACGATCACCACGTGGGTATCCTCGTCTCCAAGCCCATCATTCGGCGATACTTCTGGATCGGCCACCGACTCCCATACCGGTGAAGCCAGGCCTCCAGAAATGGCAAGCCCGGCACCTGCTGCCAACAGCAGTAGGACGATGACAATCAAATATCGCGCCGAATCTCTGAACATCCCACCAATCTGCCCACCAGGATCAACAGCAGGAAGGCCAACAGGAACAACACGAGGCTCGAGTAATCATGGAAGTATCTCATCCCGACTTCGGCTCCAAAGAAATGGGCGATCACGAGCAGGGATGACACGCGGAAGATGTTGGCGGCGAGGGCGATGGGGACAGCCATCGCCAGCAGGATGATCTTTGCGCGCAAGGAGCCCTCGAGGACATAGATGAATATCGCCACCAAGGTAGCCAGAGCGACAACGGAGTTCAGCCCACTGCAAGCTGCCCCGACTACGAAACTCGAATTCTGCAGCTGAATCTGAGAACCGAGGTTAGTTGCCGGTATGCCCAAGACGTTGACCAACCAGGTCGAACTTCGCGCCGTGAGGGACTCAAGAGCAGGACTCAGGCGATTAATGAACGGCAGAGGGATCATGAAGAGCAAGAATGCCAGAGGAAAGGCTATCCGCCGTGTAGCCCTCTCACCAAGGAAATACAGAGCGAATCCGGCCAGGAGGCCAATAAGGGCCAAAGCAGAGAGGTGATATGCCTGCCATACTTGAGACACCAGGTAGACAACCAGACTGATCCCCAACACAAGCAGCCCCAAGTTGCTAGGATCACGTTCCTCGGGCCGAAAGGCTTCCCGCTTGCGCCACAAGAAAAACCCGGAGATCAACGGTACCAGGAAGCCATGTGAATAGTATGAGTTGTTGAGCCAGTTGTAGACCAGCCAGGCGAAAGTGGACCAGAAAAGCACTACCACCAGGATGAGGACGGTCAATCCCCCGATGAGGTCTTTCTTGGCGACAGTCATGCTAACTGACTCTCTGATTCCCATGGCACTTGACAAGTATACCATCCTGAGATGACCCTTGTCAAACACATTCTCAGCCCACCGCCTCATGCCGGAGGCACCCGTCCTGCGCCCGCCCAGATCGGTTGTCAGTTCAGTCCGGTAAGCCAGCAATCACTCGCACCCAGGTTTCAGCTATCTTCACAACATATGGTATGGACCTGTCCTTGTACTCACTAGATACTGTGTCCTGTCGTGTAGACAGGCTGTGACCCAGCTTTCCAAATCTCCATGAATGTGGTAGAATACGCAAGGATAGAGAAGGGGGTGAAAACACTGCAAGTGGCAAAGAACAACCTCACCTACGAGGCCTCCGACATTGAGATTCTGGAGGGTCTGGAAGCCGTAAGACGCCGACCAGGGATGTACGTCGGGAGCACCGACGTGCGCGGCTTGCACCACCTCATCTACGAAGTAACAGACAACTCAATAGACGAGGCCCTTGCTGGAGCCTGTGACGAGATAGAAGTTACTATCCACGCCGATAACACGGTCACCGTGGTTGACAACGGACGTGGCATCCCGGTGGATGTTCATCCACAGAGCGGCAAGTCGGCATTGGAGGTGGTGCACACCGTCCTCCACTCCGGAGCCAAGTTTGGAGGTGGGGGATACAAGGTAGCCAGCGGGCTGCACGGCGTGGGAGTCTCTGCTGTCAACGCTTTGGCCGAGTGGCTGGAGGTTGAGGTCAAGCGAGATGGCAAGAAGTACTTCCAGCGCTACGAGCGGGGTGTGCCGGTCACTGCGGTGGAGGTACGAGCCAAGAAGGTCAAGGGTACAGGCACTAGAACTACTTTCCTCGCTGATACTGAGATCTTCGAGACCCTTGACTATAGATTCAAGCCACTATCGCAGCGTTTGCGGGAGATGGCTTTCCTCACCAAGGGTCTGAAGATCATCTTCAGAGACGAACGGACAGGCCAGGAAAGATCCTACTATTTTGAGGGCGGCATCGTATCTTTCGTACGCCGCCTGAACTGGAACAGGACCGCCCTCCATGATCCGATCCATGTGGAAAAGGAAGTGAACGGCTCGGTCGTGGAGGCTGCTTTGCAGTACACTGGTGGCTACGCCGAATCTATCCACGCTTTCGCAAACAATGTCAACACCGTTGACGGGGGAACTCACCTCACCGGATTCCGGTCGGCTCTGACTCGCAGCATCAACGATTATGCGCGGAAGCACAATCTGTTGAAGGAAGGCGATCCCAACTTCTCTGGTGAGGACGTACGCGAGGGGTTAACTGCCATCATCAGTGTCAAACTGACCGATCCTCAATTTGAGAGCCAAACCAAGGCTAAGTTGGGGAACGCTGAGGTCAAAGGCTTGGTTGAGTCGGTTGTCTCAGAGGCTCTCTCCACGTTCCTGGAGGAGGATCCTCGCGCGGGCAAGGCGATAGTGGGCAAGTGCCTTGTTGCATCGCGAGCGCGAGCCGCTGCTCGCAAGGCGCGTGATCTGGTGGTGCGTAAGAGCGCGCTGGAAAGCATGACCTTACCTGGTAAGCTGGCTGATTGCTCAGAGCGAGACCCGTCCAAGTGCGAACTGTATATCGTGGAGGGACCTTCGGCGGGTGGCTCAGCCAAACAGGGCCGAGATCGACGCTTCCAGGCCATTCTGCCCTTGAGGGGCAAGATCCTCAATGTCGAGAAGGCTCGCCTGGACAAGATCCTCAGCAACAAGGAGATAGAGGTGCTCATCAGTGCCCTCGGCACCGGCATCGAGGACAGTTTCGACCTTGGCAATCTGCGCTACCATCACATCATCGTCATGACTGACGCTGACGTTGACGGCGCCCATATCCGCACTCTGCTACTCACCTTCTTCTTCCGCTACATGGAACCGCTACTCACCAGCGGCCACCTGTTCATCGCCCAACCGCCCTTGTACCGCATTGCAACTCGCTCAAAGCAGTACTATGTGTACAGCGAGGAGGAGAAGGAGCGTTTGCTGAAGAAGATTGGAAACGCCAAGGTCCAAATGCAACGCTACAAGGGTTTGGGGGAGATGAACCCTGAGCAGCTCTGGGAGACCACGATGAATCCCGAGTCCAGGACGCTGCTCCGAGTAGACATAGAAGATACAGTTAAGGCCGACGACACCTTCAATAAGCTGATGGGACCGGCCGTGCCACCGCGCAAGCGTTTCATCCAGACCCACGCGAAGGCGGTGCGAAACCTGGACATCTAGGCGCACGATCTGATTGTCAGCCACGTGCTCCTCTGCATCACTCTGCCGATTCCGGAAACGCAAACTGGGTTTCGACGTCTAGTCGTCGCTCACTGGCCGCAGACCAGGGAGGGAGGTGTTCCTGTGTCTCACCACAGAATCAACCACAGAATCATCCCTTCAAAGTTTGGCGACGTAGTCCTAGTCTGGCGCGAAGAGGAACTGGGTCCCAAGATCCTTGGGCTCACTCTCCCGCAGGCAGGGATCGGGATGGAAGAGAACCTTGTGAGCGACCACCCGCTCGATGTAATCGAGCACCTCTGCGAGCAGATTGGCCGTTATCTCGATGGAGAAGCCGTCGAGTATCCAGTTGACCATCTCGATTCGACCCGGTGCTCGGAATTCCAGTGGCGCGTGCTGATGGTAGAAAGGACAATCCCTAGGGGGTGCGTCTGCTCGTACGGTCAGTTGGCTGCAATGGTGGGCAACCCCAAGGCTGCCAGAGCGGTTGGAAGTGCCCTGGCCCGGAACCCTTTCCCCATCATCATTCCCTGTCACCGCACCGTCAGGAATGACGGTAGCCTGGGAGGCTTCGGCGGAGGCCTCGCGATGAAGAGGGCATTCCTGGAGATGGAAGGCGTCGTCTTTGATGAACGGGACAGGGTTGGGCCGGAGTTCTTCTGGCCTCAAGTAGAATGAAGCCAAAACCCGAAGAGGTCTCTACTCCGCGCGAGGTCAGGCCATATGTGCGTGCACGCCCACGAGCATCTGACGTGCCATAGTGTTCCACCTCCATGGCCGCTTCTGTTTGGCAGGCCGCGCCATGGGTAACGGCTACGGTCACTACCAGGTAGCGAAGAGAGAACCACAGATCCTGCGCCTGGAGAGAAGGAGCGAGTTACCACTACTGGTGGCTGCCTTGGGCTGCATCTTGCTGGTGGTGGTCTGGTTCTTCAGGCCGTGGCGGTCCACAGGCGGCCTGATCGTGTTGCTCGCGATGTTGGCTCTGTTACTCCCTGGCCTCGCGGCACTGCTCTGTCGCCAGCCATGGAAAGAGGTGCTCGTTGTAGACAAGGCCGGCGGGCACTTCACGAGAGAAGAGCGGTACTTGCTTCGGAGGACCAAGGTCCTCCGTCTGCCGCTGGAGACGATAGTCGCCATCAGTCCAGAGCAGCGCGTGGCGCGTTTCTGGGACAAGCGGGGCCAGATGGTAGAGCATGCCCATTGGGCCACCGTGCTGCGCAGTTCCACGGGTCAGGAGATAGAGCTCGATGCGGCCAACTCGTCAGGCCAGATGCGCGAACTGGCGGAGATGATCAACGGGTTCATGGCAGGCTCACAGCGGCCGCCACACAAACGCGCCGGGTGATGATCAGCAAGACAGTTACCTATTGATATTGGTGCCTGCATCAGCAGAGAGCTCAGTCAGATTCGCCACCCGCAACTCAAATCAAGCGCTTTCGCTGTTCTTGCTCTTCGCGGCACGCTACGTCTCACAAATCGCGCCCCACTGACCTCATTCCTGATCTCGTGGACAGAGCATGGCTTCCCAAAGCGCAGTACTTGAGCGCCATCCAGATGGCACAGTCTTGCCTGCGAGTGTTTTGCTTGGCACTGTTGGCCTAACGGATCAAAGGGCGTATAATCGCCACTGCTAGGGGCAGGATCAAGGCTTTGAAGGGGAAAAGGTTGCGCATCGCTATCGCTTCCGACCACGGTGGCTTTCACTTGAAAAACGACATAGTTGGACTGTTGATGGAACTTGGCTACAACTGCCACGACTTTGGCCCCGATACGTATCAGGACGTTGACTACCCTGACTACGCTGCCAAAGTGGCCGATGCAGTCGCGGCCGGCGACTTCGACAGAGGCATCCTGATTTGCGGTACTGGCCAAGGCATGGCGATGACCGCCAACAAGGTGAAGGGTATCCGTGCCTCACTGTGCCACGACGTCTTCAGCGCGCGCATGAGCCGCGAGCACAACCGCGCCAACGTGCTCTGCCTTGGTCAACGGGTCGTAGGAACTGGCTTGGCTGCCGAGATCACCAAGACCTGGCTTGAAGCCCGCTTTTCGGACGAAGAGCGCCACAAACGAAGAGTAGGCAAGGTCATGGCCTTGGATGGGCGATGAACTCTCAAAGCCTTACAGAAGCAGACGTGCAGGCACGAATCGCGCGAACCGCCACACTATCCATCAGAGCGTGGGACGACAATTGTTTCCTGTCTGATATCAAGGTCTTGCTGACTACTGGTCCTACGCCAGTCCTATGCGCTGCCCCATAGAGGAACCGTATGCCAACGCGCAAGAGGACGCAGATCCTGGGCATCCAAGTGGACAACGTGACATACGAGGAGGCCCTGTCCCTTGTGGAGCAATTCATTGCCGATGGACGTCCGCATCTGGTGGTCACCGTCAACCCTGAGTTCATCATCCTTGCCAGGGAAGAGCCCAGTTTTGCCCAGATCCTGAACGGGGCGGACCTGGCTCTTCCAGACGGTCAGGGCCTTCTGTGGGCCGCACGCATCCTGGGCTCGCCGCTAACGCAACGGGTCACCGGAGTGGATACCCTGATCGGGATTTCAGGACTGGCAGCCGAGAAGGGATATCGGCTCTACTTGCTGGGCGGAGCAGAGGGCGTCGCACAGGCAGCGGCACAACAACTGCGTCACCGCCACCCCGGGTTGGACATAGCGGGCACTCATGCGGGCTCTCCCGCGCCAAAGGATGAAGATGAGATGGTCGGCAACATCAAACGTGCCCGCCCCCACATCCTCTTCGTCGCCTACGGCGCACCGCAGCAGGAGAAATGGATCGCCCGCAATCTGCGTGATCTGGGAGTTCCGGTGGCCATGGGGGTCGGTGGAGCATTCGACTTCGCCTCTGGCCGCGCCAAGCGAGCGCCGGTATGGGTGCAGCGATTCGGGCTCGAATGGTTGTACCGCCTGGGCCACGAGCCCTGGCGTTGGCGCCGCATGCTCGCGCTGCCCAGATTCGCTTGTCTGGTCCTGCGCGCAAGACTAGGATGGAGCACACTGGGGAAGGGGAACATGGCATGATCGTGGACTTCAGGACCATATTCTGACTGTTCTTAGTCTTTCCCGTGTTCGGTCCAGCACAGCGGTGTAGAGATGATCGGAATCTCCAGCGACGCGGCAACGGCGGAATCGCTTGGTGGGCGCATATCGCTGGCTTTTCGGTCGGTCTCATCCTGACACCAGTGCTGAGGCAAAGGAGCCGTCGTCAGTTTCGCCACCTGGATCCGATGGACCGCTGGCACGAGAGAAGATAGGACCGGCCTACTGCACTGGCGACTGTCTGCACGTCCGTGACGTCCAAGCGTTGAAGGACCAGCCGGACAACTGGAGAATCCCCATCGTGGAGGCAACACCGTTTTCCCGTGCGAGTTTGCAGCGTTGGCGTGCTTGTGCTAGAATATCTGCGGAGTGGGCGTTGGGGCGTCGCCAAGTGGTAAGGCAGCGGCCTTTGGAGCCGCCATTCGGAGGTTCGAATCCTTCCGCCCCAGTTTCTTCCAGGAGACAGCCAGCCCTTACTACGACACGTTCGTAGTAGAGAGCACGGATGGACGAGGAACCATCGAGTAAGCAGAGTGACAAACCGCCGCCTTCGGGCGGTGCACGGCCGAGACCGCTGCTCACTTCGGCCAGGAGTGAGGTGGTCTGGGCCTTTTTGCCTTCCAAGGAACTATCGTGGCTTATCAAGCCGTAATCCTCTCTGGCGGGGCAGGGGAGAGAGCCTTCCCGCTCAGTGTACGCAACCCCAAGCCAATGTTCGAGTTCTTGGGCAAACCTCTCCTGCACTATGTGCTTCACGACTTGGTGCAGGCGGGCGTTGAGGACTTGATCATCGTCACCGGCCCGGACACCGAGGCAATACACAACTACTTCGGCTCTGGAGAGGAGTTCGGCGCAAGGATACGGTACACCGTCCAGGAGAAACCCCTCGGAATGGCCAATGCCTTGCAGACGGCCGAGCACCTCTTGGACGACCGCTTCTTCATGCTCAACGGCAACGATCTCTTCGAACCCCGCTTACTGACGGCTGTGATGCACAAAGCCCAGGAAACCGGGAGAGACATGATCCTCGTGGGACGGGAGATGGAGAAGCCTTGGAAGTTCGGGGTCTTCAAGTTCGAGGACGGAAAGGTCACCGCCGTCGTGGAGAAACCCCCGATGGGCGAAGAGCCCAGCAACGTCGTGGTGGTGGGCGTCTACTTCTTCTCTAAGCTGATCTTCGACTACATAGCTCGCACGCCCCTCAGCAACTACCAGCTAGAGATAGCCTATCAAGGCTTGATAGATGAGGGTAACATCGAGTTCGTGTCCTATGATGGCGTTTTCGAGTCCTACAAATACCCCTGGGATCTGCTCACTATCAACGAATACCTGATGGACCGATTCATCACCGAGTCGCGAATAAGCGATGAGGCACACATCTCCGACAAGGCAGTGCTGGATGGCCACCTGGTGATCGAGGACGGGGTGCGGGTCTTCGAGCATGCTGTCATCCGGGGACCGGCATACATAGCACGCAACAGCGTGATTGGCAACAATGTTCTCGTCTGGGGGCACTCCTCCATCGGGGCCAACTCAGTGGTGGGCTTCTCTTCAGAGATCAAACACTCCGTGATTGGTAGCAACTGTTGGATCCACATGTCCTACCTCGGGGACTCCATTCTCTCTGACAACTGCTCCTTTGGCGCGGGCACCGTCACCGCCAACTTCCGTTTTGATGAGAGGGAAGTGCCCGTCCAGGTGAAGGGAACAAGCCTCTCGTCCGGCACCGATAAGCTGGGAGTCATCATGGGTGAAGACTGCAAGACCGGCTGTAATGCCACCCTGATGCCAGGGGTGAAGGTAGGCCCCCACAGCATAGTCGGGCCTGGCGTTGTTCTCTATGATGATCTTCCGCCAGACAGCATCATATCGGGACCTCCACCATATGTCACCAAGAAGAACGAAATCACCATCTCCGCTGAGGCCAGGAAGAACAAGATGAAGACGCTCCGCCAACGCACAAGAAGCGAGGAATAGCTTGGGAAGGAGTGTTGAAACTGGGAACTGAGAGTTGGGTAGAGCTGGCCCTCATAGGGCTTTCGCTGGTGTTGACCGCCTTCGCATCGGCCGCAGAGGCAGCGATCACTTCGGCCAACCCTTTTCGTGTGAAGCGCATGGCCGGGGAAGGGGTGCCGAGCGCCGAACTCGTGGAGTTCATTCTGGAAAACGAGGAATGGCACCTGGCTGCTCTCCTGACATTGAAGAACGCCGCCCTGATAGTGGCAGCCTCGCTGACCACCATCGTGAGCCTGCGGTATGCACCCCAATGGAGTACAGTCGTAGCCATTATCTCTCTGACGGTTGTGGTGCTGTTTCTCTGTCGGCTGATTCCACGCGCGTGGGCCATGCGCGCTCCAGAAACCACGGCTCTGACGCTGGGTAGACCCATACGTTGGCTGGCCCTACCTTTTCATCCATTCATTCGACTGCTCAAGGCGACCAGCGATTCCCTGGCCGGGGATGGGGGACAGGGCGAGGCTGCACGTGACGCTGATGCCATGGAGGCGGAGTTACAGCTGTTCATGGATGCTGGTGAGGAGGAAGGATACATAGAGGAAGACGAGCGAGAGATGATAGCCAGCATCTTCGAGTTTGACGCCACGCTTGTCCGAGAGATCATGGTACCACGGATTGACGTCACAGCTATCGAGGTGGGAGCATCAATTGACGAGGCTCTGGATCTGATCGTGGAGACGGGATACTCTCGGATTCCTGTCTATGAGGGTATGATAGAGAATATCGTCGGCATCCTGAACGCCAAGGATTTGCTCACTCATCTGAAAGATGGCGAATCGCGCCCTGCCCTGCGGGACATGCTGCGGCCTCCGCACTTCGTGCCAGAGACCAACAAGGTGGACGAACTCCTCGAGGAATTGCAACGACAGCGGATACAGATGGCTATTGTCGTGGACGAGTACGGTGGTATCGCCGGTCTCGTGACTGTTGAGGATACCCTGGAGGAAATAGTCGGCGAGATCGAAGACGAATATGATACAGTGGAGCCCTTCAGCCAAATGGTGAGCGACAACGAGATCATCTTCAACGCCCGGATGGACCTTGACGACGTCAACAGAATGATGGGCACCGACCTGCCCACGGACGAGAGCGATACGCTGGGGGGGCTGTTGTACTCTCTGTCGGGCGGAGTACCCAAGGTTGGAGATGAATTCGTCGTCGATGGAGTCACGATAACCGTCCTGTCGCTGCTAGGCCGTCGCATCAAGAAGGTGAGGGTCGTCAAAGAGGCAGAATGACCAACGCTGGCTCCTTCGCAGACCTGGTCGCCCTGGGCAGAGAAGCCCGGGAGAAGGCCTACGTTCCATACTCCAGATTCGCTGTTGGCGCGGCATTGCGGGCCAAGTCAGGCCATGTCTACACCGGGTGCAATGTTGAAAACGCCTCCTACAGCCTCACCATCTGTGCCGAGCGAGTGGCCATCTTTAAGGCCCTGGCCGCAGGCGAGCGAGAGTTCGACGCACTAGCTGTGGTGAGCGAGACAGTGGCCCCGCCGTGCGGGGCCTGCCGTCAGGTACTCGCTGAGTTCGGCCTCGACATCAAAGTGATAGTCGCCGGCGTAAGTGACGAGCTCGAAGTCCACACCCTGCGGGATCTCCTGCCCAGCGCTTTCGTTCCGGACTCCTTGCCTTCAGACTACCCTAGTCATCACTAGAGACAATCCCAGACTGTCCCATCCGTTGCCGAATCGAGGCCGGGGAGTCTCACTTCAGGCGAATCTACACTCTGCACAAGAATGGGGCAACAGATGGTCGCGTATCTGAAGCAGCAACACGTGGAGGAGATGATCTCCCGTGCACGGGGAGCAGCGCCCCTGGAGGCGTGCGGTATCCTCGCTGGAAAGAAGAACCAGATGATGGAACTCTATCGCGCCACAAACGCAGCTTGCAGCCCCGTTTCGTATCGCCTCGACCCGCAAGAGCAGTACCGCATCTTCATGGACATCGAGGAACAGGGATTGGACGTAGCCGGCATCTATCATTCACACCCCAACTCACCTGCCGTTCCTTCAGGCACCGACCTCGAGCAAGCCTACTACCCAGAAGCGACCTACTTCATCGTCTCGTTGGCCGACCCGGCCCATCCTCAGATTAGAGCCTTCAAGATCAAAGAGCGGGAAGTCACCGAGGAAGAGATCACCATTCTCTGACAAGGCGTCACAGGAGGGCTACATTCCAGCCAGAGGAGGAGACCACGGCGCCGAACGAGCAGAACAGGATGGGGGCAAGAAGAGTTCTGACCTGCCCCCTCTCGCCACCCGAGGATCGACCGTGGACCTTCGCAGGACGCATGCACCAACCTACGGGGGATCTCGCGATGTCATGTCTCTCGCGTTGAGACCTTCTGCTGTCAGACCTTGTGCGCCGCGCGGGCTGAGTTCGAGGCTCCAGAACCAGTTAACGCCTGCGCGGATTTCGAAGGCAGTCATCCAATGAGCGACCAGCATGGTTTCACACTCAGAGGATCTCTGTCGCGCGCGGTCCAAGAAATCCGCTATGTGACGAAACCATCCTGGTCGTTGAAAGAAGTTGGGCGGTTCTGGAGCTCGGTGACAGACTACGATGACATCAACGAGGATGCATACTCTTATTCCCGTCGCTTCACCAGCTCATACCAGCTAGCCAAAGACCTCATTGGTCGCGGCAATCTTGTTCTTGACATCCAGACCAGAACGGGCAACGGGAGCGTGTTCTGGGCAGCAAGAGGCTTCGTTCGCAAGGCCCATCTGGTCGACTTCTCCGAACACATGCTGCGCATCGCCTCTGCGAATCTCTCAGAGGCAGAAGTGGAGTTTGAGGCCCACTTGTTGAGAGGTTTTCCTCTGACTTTTCCTGACGAGACATTCGACCTTGTACTCTCCTACGAGACGATCGAACACATCTGGGAGCGGGACACTTTCGTGCGTGAACTGGCCAGGGTGCTCAAAGCCGAGGGTTGGATGATCCTGACCTGTCCCAACCTTCTGTGGGAGCCGGTTCACTGGCTCGCAGCGATTTTCAACTTGCATCACAGCGAGGGCCCACACCGATTTCTGAGGCGACGTACGTTGCTATCCCTGTTCCAGGCCGTTGGGCTCCATGTAGTTCGAGAGAACTCCACGGTCATTCTTCCGTTCTCGTCCGATTTCTCTATCTCAGCTGACCAATTCCTGGAGCGGGCACTCCCTGAGAGTGTCAAGCGTACAATCGCTCTGCGACGTAGCTTCGTGCTTCAAAAGGGCGCGTGACAGCATGAGGAACGAACCCCTTGATGAACCAGTGTGCGCTCGTAGTGCACACTGGCTTAGGACGGAGCCGGCGGGACTGAGCACTTATCAGAGATCCAGCGGGGAAACATGACGCATCCTAGTGTAGTTGTCATAGGGGGAGCGAATCTGGACCTGGTCGGGCGCCCTTCACACACCCTGGTGGCAGGTACCTCGAACCCCGGACACATCCGTGTCAGCCCTGGAGGGGTGGGCAGGAATGTAGCTGAGAACCTGGGGCGGTTGGGGGTCCCCACCTTGCTACTCTCCGCCGTAGGAGACGATGCCACGGGAAGATACATCCTGGAGGCTACTGAGGCCGGGGGCGTTGATGTAAGTCGTGCGCTTGTCAGCTCCGAGTACCCCTCAGCCGCCTACCTCGCGGTCGTCGACGAGAAGGGCAACCTGGCCCTATCCATTGACTACATGGAAGTCATGGATCTGGTCACCCCCAAGTACATCTACGCCCACCGGCGCTGGATCAGCGGGGCGGACATGCTGGTCGTCGATGCCAACCTGAGTCCCGCAGCCATGAGGTCGGCCCTTTCCATCGCCACCAAGGCAGAAGTGCCTGTGTGCGTGGATCCCGTGTCCGTGGCTCTCTCACCCCGCCTCAAGCCTCACCTCTCGCAGTTGGCCGTAGTAGTGCCCAACGCTGGCGAGGCTGAAGCCCTGTGCGGTCTCCCAGCAGCGGATCGCTTTGAAGCCACAACCGCCGCCCAGCGCCTCGTCTCCATGGGAGTGGACACCGCTGTCATCACCCTGGCTGGAAGGGGCTTGGTCTACGCCACCTCAGAGGAGAGCGGCCATGTCCCGGCCATTGACATCGAGATCGTTGACTCAACCGGCGGTGGTGATGCCTTGACCGGCGCGGTGGTATTTGGACTCGTGAACGGCTTCTCAGTCAGTGAAGCGGTTCGTCTAGGCGTATCGGCGGCTACCCTCACTTTGACCTGCTCCGACACAGTGTGCTCCGAGCTGAGTCTTGAGGAGCTGTACGATCGCCTCATCATATAGCCCCACCATGCACACCAAACGGAACCGCGGAGAGTATCCACACTTCGAGACCAGCAGGGAGATCGCGCAAGCCCTCGACGAAAGCGCCCCCGTGGTGGCGTTGGAAACTTGCGTCGTCGCCCGTGGCCTCCCGCGCCCCATGAACCTGGAGACAGCACAGCAACTGGAGCAATTGGTGCGTAGGGAGGGGGCAACCCCGGCGACCATCGGCGTTCTCGGCGGTCAGATCAAGGTAGGCTTGTCGGGGGAGGAACTGCAATACTTGGCCACGAAGCGAGAGGTGCGCAAGGTCAGCCGCCGGGAGTTGCCCATCGTGGCAGCCCTGGGTCTCGATGGCGCTACAACCGTGGCCGCTACCCTGTGCGTGGCCCATCGAGTCGGCATCGAGGTCCTGGCCACAGGAGGCATAGGCGGCGTTCACCTCCGGCATCCCTTCGACGTTTCAGCAGATCTTCCTGAGATAGCCTCCACCTCATCAGTCGTAGTCTGCGCTGGCGCCAAGTCCATTCTCGATCTTCCACGCACCCTGGAATGGCTAGAAACCCACGCCGTTCCGGTGCTGGGGTATGGCACCGACCGGTTTCCCAACTTCTATTCGCGTGACAGCGGCCTGCCCGTCAGTGCCCGGGTCGACACGCCCGATGAGGCGGTCCGTATCATTCAAACCAAGAGGGACCTGGGTCTCGAGGGAGGAATCCTTCTGGCTGTCCCCATTCCCGAGACCGATGAGGTCCCACCGTCCACGATCGAGTCAGTGCTGAATGAAGCGCTGTCGCTAGCCCAGGAACAAGGAATCACGGGACAGGCTCTAAGCCCCTTCCTGCTAGAACGGATCGCCGAGTTGACAAAGGGTGCGAGCGTGAGGGCCAATGTAGCCCTGCTGAAGAACAACGTTGTCATCGCTGCCAGAGTGGCCCGGGCGCTAGCAGCATAGGGACGCAGAGACAAGTTGATCATGGACCTGATAGAGATCACTTCAGGAGCTTGCTACCTCCCTGGCGCCACTAACCTGATGATCTACAGTGAAGAGATGACCGAGGCGCAGGCCCTGAGCATGCACCACGCCCTCATCTGGACCGACATCTGGCCCGAAGACGAGGAATCGACCACCTCCACCGTGACCACGACCTACGAATACGATGGACTGTACCGCATCATCAGGGCCACCTACTCTGCGGGGGCGCAGTACATCTACACCTACGACGCGCTGGGCAACCGGCAGACGATGGTCTCTCCCGAGGGCAGCGTCAGCTACTCGTACGATGCAGCCAACCGCTTGACCAGCGTGGGAGGCGTGACCTATACTTGGGATGACAACGGCAACCTGCTCTTCGATGGCGTGCGGGATTACCAGTACGACCATGCCAACAGGCTCACCCAGGTTACCGACAGTTCCTTAACAACCCAGTTCGCTTACAACGGCGATGGGGTCAGGGTATCTAAGACGACAGACAGCGCGACGACTGACTATGTCCTCGACCTGGCGGCGACCTTGCCAGTGGTCATCAGCGACACCGACGCCATCTACCTCTACGGGCTCGACATCATCGCCCAGCAGCAGGCCGAAAGACACTACTACTTGCACGACGGTCTCGGAAGCGTGCGCCAACTCGCGGATCCGACAGGCCAGATAGCGACCAGCTACGCCTACGATCCCTTCGGGGTGCCTCTATCGTCCAGCACTGTTCCTAACCCCTACCGCTACACTGGGGAGGCCTGGGACGCCGAGGTGGAGCTACTCTACCTGCGGGCCAGGTACTACCAGCCGGGCACCGGGAGGTTCGTCACGAGGGAGCCGTGGCCGGGGGATGTGTGGCGGCCGTCGACCCTCAACCGATTCGTCTACGTCAGCAACAACCCGGCGAACTATGTCGATCCCACTGGGTTCTCGGAGTTTGAAACGCATCGGCCCCCCTATCCCGGCTCGGTCTACTCGGCGCTCTATCCAGGCCCGTACGATCCAGACGAGTCGTTCCGGCAGGCCCGGGGGCTCGCAATGGATTGGTACTTTGAGAGGGGTGATGTAGACGATGTAGTTCAGTATTTCGGTCCAGGTGAACCCCTGACACAGGATGTGAGGTGGAGCCGTGGAGTCCAGGACTTTCGGGGAGCCTGGGCAGAAGCAGGATATTGGGTGCCTTGGAGTTGGGACGAACAGAGCATTGATGTGAGAGAAGGGCCACCGTTGCTTCTAAGATTGGTCTGGGGAGCAAACGCATACGCCGGAGCGCAGTGGGACTTGTTCCAGTGCGCTGTAGGCCGCGGATCCCCCACACCCGAGGGACAGATCGACCCGGTGATTGGCATCTTGGGATCTTTCAACGAAATCTCAGTGCGGCCCGAGGGAAGCCATATGCTCAGGTTTGAGGTGTACAACGAAATGGGTCGGGCCTCGGCGTCGAGAGTACCCGGGACCAACTTTTCGTTTTTCAAGGATGTGGAGCGTGGCGAGTCGGGGAGCTGGGGCGGCACCATAAGGCAGTACTTCTATTGGTATGAGCCTACCGTTAATTACCCTGATGTCAAGTTGGGGCCGGTGTGGAGATACCACAATCTCGGGCTGAGGCCACCATTTCTAGGGCCTGCGTGGAGATACTGATGAAGCAAGGCAAGTGGCTAAGTGTGCTTCTGCTGGTTCTCGTCCTGGTGGCGGCTGCGTCGGGTTGCGGAGGATGCCTGAGTTCAGTTTCAAGGTGTGTTGAAGCGCCCTATTCATCCCCGCCACCGACTTTCGAGGACACCCACTTAGTAGGTACCTGGGAAACGCGCTATGGTGAACGCGGTGTTGATAGGCTGATCTTCAGAGCAGACGGGACATTCAAACAGGTCTATCGAGACTACATCGCGGAGGATTATGTTTACGAAACGCCGTGGAGGGAATGGTGGGTAGAACATTTGCAGGGCGGGGGAGTACGGGCTCACCTGCAAGGAGCGCGGTATTACTTGAGCGGAATCGGTATGGCTGAACTGGGCGGAATGCACTATCCCTGTCCTGAGGATCAACCGAATTGTCGGGGAGGACTGGAGCCACCACCATTTCGTTTCTATGACCCGATTGCCGACGAATCAGTGTATATGGTCGGAGAGGTTGTCCTCAATGTCCGTATCGATTCCTCTGGGGTGCTTCTTCTGCATCACATGTGGACTGGTCGGGATCGGGGATTTGTGATATTCGGATGTGAAGCGGAACAATTTCGCCGTGTCGAAACATCTTAGCCCTGAGGAGGGCAATCTCCTCATCACCCTTGGTCCCCCCGTGGGTGGACGTAACGCCTTTGACCTAACTCTTTCTTCAACTGAAAACATACTTACGACCACGCCAACAGGCTGATTGAGGTCAGCGATAGCACCTTGACAACCCAGTTCGGCTACAACGGCGACGGCGTGAGAGCCAGCAAGACCGTGGACGGCGCGACCACCCAGTACGTCCTCGACCTGGCGGGAACCCTCCCTGTGGTCATCAGCGACACCGACGCCATGTATCTCTACGGCCTCGACATCATCGCGCAGCAGCAGGCCGAAAGACACTACTACTTGCACGATGGTCTGGGGAGCGTGCGGCAGCTCGCGGATGCGACAGGCCAGATAGCGACCGACTACGCCTACGATCCCTTCGGGGTGCCGCTCTCGGGCGGCAGCGTACCCAACCCTTATGGGTTCACGGGCGAGGCCTGGGATGCGGCGGTAGAACTCCTCTACCTGCGGGCCAGATACTACCAGCCGGCGACGGGGAGGTTCATCACGAAGGATCCGTGGCTAGGGGATGTTTGGCGGCCGGGGACGTTGAGTGGATTTGCATATGTGACAAACACCCCGGTCAACCTGGTGGATCCAAGCGGCGAGACCCGCCGTCCTCCTTCTAACCCGATTGAACTGCGCGATGCGCAGAGAGATCATATGGTGGACATGCTGCGTAGGCAGTATGGAGTGCACGTGATCGACCCCGCGGAGTGGAGCCAGTTGGAGATCGGCCTTATACTCGCGGCAGTGGATGATCTGGCCACTTTCATGGGAGGTCCGACAACGTTCCAAGGCGAGATACGGGGTGTAGGTTTCTCCAGACTTGGCTGGCAGACACGGTATGCGGCCGTGACCTTGCCCCTAGTGGACGTAGTATACTTCGAAACCGCCCCTTGGGGGAATCCATCCCTATTGAAATGGGACACAGTCCACGAACTGGCCCATGTGTGGGACATGCGGAAGGGTCTGCAACTGTCATCCGGCCTCATGCAAGCCACTGGGAGCAAATACAGGGTCACGTGTGTGCTACCGCCACAGCGGTTTCAGGTCATAGAAGAATACGAGCCTCGCGGAAAGTGGCTTGAGGGAAGAACAGTCCCATCCAACCCTCTGGAAGACTGGGCCGATTCAGTGCCCACGTATGTGTATGAAAGCTATGCATACCTGCACCAGCGGATGATATCACCTATCAGATGGGACTTTGTCCGTCAGCATATGCAGATCAAACTCCCGTACCCTGCTCATTGGATCCCGCATTTCTATGACCCTGATGAATTCCCTCCACTTCCGGGCGATTTTCCTCCCTATCCTGATTACCCTCTCCGTCATGTTTGAGGACAGGCGCTTATGACTCCGACAAATGACGAGAATCTTGTGATAACCAACAGATTCAGGTTTGTACGTAGTGTATTCTTCAGCAGGCATGCCGCTTGCTTCTCCGCATCTAGAAGTGGAGGCCTGCTGACATGAAGATAGTCATCACCTTTGTCTCGGCACTTCTGATGCTATGCCTTATGCCATTCGCTCTGCCCATGTGCTCAGGCGAAGCTCCATCTGCGGATTGGAGCCTGCTGACCGGCGACCCCTGCGAGCCCCCATGCTGGCAGGGTCTCACGCCGGGCATGTCGACAGAGGATGAGACAGCAGCTTTTCTTGAACCTAGCGACTATGTTGAAGGTTCCAGTCTGTGGCAAGATAGAACCGGCTGCGGGGCGATCACCTATTGGAAGAGTCCGATTGCGTATCTCAGAGATCGACCGATAAGCGGGTGGACATCAAACTACCTGTGCTCATCGAATGGTACCCTGAAGGCACTGATGATATATCTGGTCTATGACCTCACGCTTGAGCAGTTATTGGACAGGTATGGACCCCCGGAAGCGTTCAGGGCTCATTCCGCAGGGGTGCCCGAGCGACGATATGCTGAAGTGA